>DAOTUI010000159.1:0-55262 GCA_034437035.1 Chloroflexaceae bacterium | reverse complement strand
AGAAATGTTTTACACATCACGAAAACGTGTATGCCAAAGTGGGGAAAACGCCCCAAATTTTGTCAGTTTTTCAGACTCAAGTGGGGTGGAATTTCTATTTAGTGCCCAAAAAAATAAGCGAACGGTGAGGTATAGAGTCGCCTTCAAGCAATGCTTGGGAAATCCCACTATCTGATCAAATTCAATCAGATAGTGGGATTTCATTGTAGTGCCGCTTTCAGATGAGTTCGGCAGCACAACCGCCTTCAGGCGGTACTACGTCTATGCGCACTACTGATTTTGTTTAGAGAGCATTACTATTACCTGGACCTATCCCGTTTGCCAGTTCCACCACTCTATGCTACAATTTCGGAATGATGCGGGGATGTTGTACATCTTTTGCCTGGATAGCAACATTGCCCAACAACCCGGCGACGTAGCCAAGTGGTAAGGCAGCGGTCTGCAAAACCGTTATTCGCGGGTTCGAGTCCCGCCGTCGCCTCCATACTCACTGCGCAACCGGCGCTCTCCTGATCTGCGGGAGAGCGCTTTTGGTTGGCGCTCCCGTATGCGCGGTACACCCTCGGAATGGTGACAGTACGGTGACAACCGGGCATTTCCGGGTATCTGGTTTTGTCAGGGTAATAGCCACAGGGTATAATTGCAGCAGCAAGAGGGCCGACCAGCGCGGATTAGCGCCCGGCCGCATATAGCAAGAACAGATAGACAGAGTACAAAGAATAAACCAATTGTTCGTTCATGGTGTGTCCAGCGCACGTTGTTCTGTGTTCCTCCGTTCCGTGTTCTCTATAGTGACAACTGCCATACCATCGTTGCTTCGTTCTATCTGGGGTGCAATGGGTGCATCCCTGTGGCAATGGGAGATTACCAGCTATGCAGACTCTTATTACTGGCGGTGCAGGCTTTATTGGCTGCAATCTCGCCCAACGACTGCTCAATCGGGGCTACACGGTCACGATCTATGACAACCTCTCCCGTCCGGGAACGCCGTCTAACCTCGAGTGGCTACGCGAGGTCGCGCGCGATACGGCAGGCAGCCTGGCCTTTATCCAGGCCGATGTGCGCGACGCGGCCGCGCTGGAAGCCGCCGCCCGCCAGGTTGATGTTATCTTTCACCTGGCCGGTCAGGTCGCGGTAACATGCTCGGTCCACGAGCCCCGCAATGATTTTGAAATCAACGCACTGGGTACCTTCAATGTCCTGGAGGCGGCGCGCAAGTCATCCACCCGCCCGGCAGTGCTCTATGCCTCCACCAACAAAGTCTATGGCGGCATGGAAGAGGTGGCGATTGTCGAGGAAGAGACGCGCTATGGCTATCGGGATCTGCCCAACGGTATCCCCGAAACCCAGCCGCTCGACTTCCACTCGCCCTATGGTTGCTCCAAAGGCGCGGGCGACCAGTATGTGCGCGACTACCACCGCATCTATGGCCTCAAGACGGTGGTGTTCCGACAGAGTTGCTGCTATGGTCTGCGCCAGTTTGGGGTTGAAGACCAGGGCTGGGTTGCCCACTTTGTTATCGCGGCGCAGTTCGGGCGACCGATTGCGATTTATGGCGACGGTAAGCAGGTGCGCGATATCCTCTACATCGATGATCTGGTTGATGCCTACGAACTGGCGCTGGAGCGGATCAATATTGCTGCCGGCAAGGTGTACAATGTCGGCGGAGGTATCGCCAATACCATCTCGATCTGGCGGGAGTTTGAACCGATCCTGAGCCGCCTGGCGCAGCAACCGGTGGTCCCGGCCCACTTCGGCGACTGGCGTCCCGGTGATCAGCCGGTCTTTGTGAGCGATATCTCCCGGATCGAGCGAGAACTGGGCTGGCGGCCCCGCGTCGGCGTTGCGGAAGGCGTTGAGCGCCTCTGGAACTGGGTCCGCGAGAACCGTGCGTTGTTCAACTAGCTACTCTTATAGCAAGAACAAATCTACATAGAACAGAGAACTGATCCGTTTCCGTTGCAAGATACGCTCGTTGAACTTTGTTCTGTGTTACTTTGTTCTCGGTGCCTGATCTTATGCGACTACTTATTGCTTTAACCTACTATCGTCCCCACACCAGCGGCCTGACGATCTATGTGCAGCGGCTGGCAACCGAGTTGGCCCGGCGCGGTCATACGGTGACAGTGCTGACATCACAGTATGATCCCAGCCTGCCCCGGCGCGAGAACATGGATGGCGTGGAGGTGATCCGCGCACCCGTGGCTGCCCGGGTGAGCAAGGGCGTGCTGATGCCGACCTTTGGCCTGATGGCCAGCCGGTTGGCCTTGCGCCACGATGCGATGAGCCTGCATCTGCCGCAGTTCGATGCCAGCGGGCTGGCGCTACGCGGACGGCTGCTGCGCCAGCCGGTGGTGCTGACCTACCACTGCGATCTGCAACTGCCGCCCAGTCCGTTCAACCGCGTGGTCAATACTGTGGTCAACCAGAGCAACCGGCTGGCGGGCCGGTTATCCACGGCGATTGTGGCTTATACCCAGGACTTCGCCGATCATTCGCCTTTCCTGTCGCGCTTTCACTCCAAGGTGCATGTGATTCCGCCGCCGGTTGAGGTGCCCGCTGTCCCGGAAGAAGAGGTTGCCGCGTTTCGCCGCCGCTGGAATATTCAGGGGCCGGTCATTGGTATGGCGGCCCGGCTGGCGTCGGAGAAGGGTGTCGAGGTGCTGCTTAATGCGCTGCCCCGCGTCCTGGAGCGCTATCCCAATGCGCGGGTGCTCTATGCCGGCCAGTACGAGAATGTGATGGGCGAGGAAGCCTATGCCCGCCGCCTGGCCCCGCTCTTTGAGCGCTACCGGGACAACTGGACATTTCTGGGAACGTTGAGCGCACGCGATATGGCGAGTTTCTTTCCCAACTGTGATATCATTGTCGTGCCGAGCCTGAACTCAACCGAGTCGTTTGGGCTGGTGCAGGTTGAGGCGATGCTCTGTGGTACACCCTCGATTGCCAGCGAACTGCCGGGGGTGCGGCAGCCGGTGCTGCAAACCGGGATGGGCCTGGTGACACCAATCGGCGATAGCGCGGCCCTGGGTGCGGCGCTTGTGCAGATCCTGGACAATCCTGCCGACTTTATCCGCCCACGGGCCGAGATTGCCGCGCGGTTCAGTACCGAACGCACCGCCACCGAGTATGAAGCGCTGTTTGCGGAAGAACTGGAGCGTGCGCGCCGGCAGAAAGCCGGCCAAGAACCACCCGTACCCACAGATACACCCAAATAGGAGCAGTTCTGATAACTCACGACGAAACTATGCAAGATTTTCTGCGGCCCCATCTGTTGACCCTGCCGATCCATCGGGCGATGCTGCGCGCGGTGGAGGCCCGCCTGTTTGCCGAGGTTGCCCCCGACCTGCCGGAGCCGATTGTCGATATTGGCTCCGGCGATGGGACATTTGTCGAGATTGCGTTTCCGGGCAAGCAGGTATTCGGCATCGATCCTATTCCCAGCGATACCGATGAAGCGGCCCGGCGCGGCGTCTATGCCGGTTTGAGCGTGGCAAACGGCGCGGCATTGCCCTTCCCGGATGCGCACTTTGCCGGCGCCATCAGCAACTGCGTGCTGGAGCATGTTATCCCCCTGGACGAAACCCTGCGCGAGGTGACGCGGGTGCTGCGCCCGGGCGGGCAGTTTGTTGCCTCGGTGGTGGGCAACCGCTTTCCCCAGGATCTGCTCGGCACCGCCCTGCTCAACGCGGTCGGGCTGGATGGCAGCCGGTATGGGCGCTGGTTTAACAAAATCTCCTACCACTTTAACACGCTCAGCGCCGCAGCATGGACCGAACGCTTTCATGCCGCCGGGATGGAGGTTGTCAGCTATCGACCCTACTTTAGCGCGGCAGCACTCAAGCTGTTCGATCTGAGTCACTACTACGGCGCGCCCGCCCTGGTGACCCGGCGGCTGACCGGGCGCTGGCTACTCTGTCCGCCCCTCACGCCCAATCTGCTGTGGGAGCCGCTGCTGCGCCGCATCTACGAAGCGCCCCCCGGCGAAGATGGCCCCTACTACTTCTTTGTCTGCCGCAAGCCGGTGTGATCAAACCGGACGTTTCATCCGATGAAAGCCCGATTTGCCTGCGGCAGCATGGTACACTTTTTATCTTTTTCACAAAAATGTTGCACAAAGTGCAACATTTTTGTGAAAAAGAATGGAATCTTCCGCCCTGCCGGAGGCGATATCCCCCGTCAAAACGCGGGATCGCCTGCTGCATGCCAGGATTGGCCGTTTCGCGGTTTTCGCTCATTTCGTGTTGTTCGTGGTCCAAACGTCCACCGCGTAACTCCTGTATATAATATAAAGTAGCACCCCGCTGCCCGCAAGTTCCACACTTCCGGGCAGCGCGTGTTTGCCTGTTTCAGATTGAAGACAGCGAGAGCTATGCAACAGAATGAAGTACAGCAAGTTCACGAGGTACACCTGATTGAGGAGTTTCATCAGGCCCAGTCAAAACCACCGCTGGCGCGTGACGAGCTACGGGAAGCGATTGTTCTGTCGCTCTGGGCCGGGCAGTTGCTGCTTCAGCATGGCGCGGAGAGCGACCGGGTTGAGGAGACGGTTCACCGCCTGGGGACCGGCATGGGCTGCGACTGGATGGATATTCTGGTATCGCCCAACGCAGTTGTCGCCACCACCATCAGCGGTGGGAAGTTTCGCACCAAGCTGCGGCGTGTGCCCGTGCTGGGCGTGAATATGACCATCGTGGATGCCATCAACACCCTGAGCCGCCAGGTCAGCCGGGGGGAACTGAACCGGGCGCAGGTGCGGACGGAACTGCGGCGCATCAGCGCCATCAAGCCGCGCTACAACCGCTGGGTGGTAGTGCTGATGGTCGGGCTGGCCTGTGCCGCGTTTAGTCGCCTTTTCGGGGGCACATGGCCGATTTTCGGTGTGACGTTCGGGTCAGCCGCCATAGCCATGTTCGTGCGCCAGGAGTTGACCCGCCGCCACTTCAACCTCTTTATGGTCGTTACGCTGACTGCGTTTGTGGGTGGGCTGCCGGCAAGCAGTGCGGTGCTGCTGCAACTGCACTACGATCCGGAGATAACCCGCATCCCGCTGGTGGCCTCGGTGTTGCTGCTGGTTCCCGGCGTGCCCTTGATCAACGCCATCGAAGATCTGATCAAGGGACATATAGTGGCGGGTGTGGCGCGCGGCGTGACCGGATTGCTTATCTCGCTCAGTATTGCGCTGGGGTTGCTGCTGGCGATGTGGGTGGTCGGAGTGGGGGCGTTATGAGTTTGATCGAACTGCTCTGGCTGCTGCTCCAGGATGCCTTCTGGTCGGGGTTGGCCTCACTGGGCTTTGCCGTGCTCTTTAGTGTGCCGCCGCGTCTGCTGCCGGGTTGTGCGCTCTGTGGGGCGGCCGGGCATATGGTCCGCACGCTGCTGATGGAGACAACCGGATTTACGATTGAGGGCGCAACCCTGGTTGGCGCGACAACGGTCGGGTTTCTGGGGACACTGCTGGCGCGCTATCTGCGCTCGCCGGTACCGATCTTCACGGTGACGGGCGTTATTCCGATGGTGCCGGGAAGTTTTGCCTTTGGCACGATGATCAATATGCTCCAGTTTACCGCCGGCGGTCCCAATGCCAATACAATTGAACTGGTTGACGCGGCATTTAACGCCGGAAAAACCGCGCTGATCCTGGGGGCGGTTGCGGTGGGCATCGCCGCCCCCAGTCTGCTGTTTCAGCGAAGGAAGTAGGATACAACCATGTCGGAATCGATCACAGTAAAAGAAGCTCTTCTCTTCAGAGCTTTTCCCCAGCATCGGCTGCCGGGCTTCAATCCGGATTTGCCATGCCCGGATATCGGGTGGCCGACGGCGGTCTTTCACACCACCGATGTGCCGGCCGATTATCCGGCCCATCACGCCCCGCTTTCGCTCCTCTGTTCCTTTGGCGGCACAACTACCTACACGGTTGGGCAGCGGCAGATAGCCATAGATGACAGCAGTTATCTGGTGCTGAATGATGGTACACCGCGCACCTTTACGGTTGAGCAGCTTGCTCCGGTGGAAGCCCTGCAGCTCTACATCCGCCCGGAACGATTCGCGGATATCACCCACAGCCTGACAACAGCGAGTCATGCCCTGCTGGAACAACCAGCCAACGACCATACTGCACAACTAACATTTTTTGAGCAACGCTATCATTACGATGCCACACTTGCACCACTGCTTTTTGCGCTACGTCGAGATATTCAGGCGCGTACGCTTGACCCGGCCCGACTTGATGAACAACTTGACATAATTATCGAGGGACTGTTGCTTGTTCACCAGCAAGTACTGGCACAGATTGCGCGCCTCCCGGCGACGCGCCCCGCTACCCGCCACGAAATCTATCGCCGTCTCCATATCGCACGCGATTTTATGCATGCGCATGCAACCCAACCCATCCGGCTCCACCAGATTGCCGAGGTTGCCGCCCTGTCGCAACATCACTTTCTAAGGTTGTTCCGACAGGTGTTTCATGTGACACCACACCAGTACCTGACGCACCTCCGACTGGAGCATGCCCAACGTCTGCTACGTTCAACCGATCTGCCGATCAGCGCTATCTGCCAGGAGGTCGGGTTCAGCAGCCTGCCTTCCTTTAGCCTGTTGTTCAAACGCCATGTCCAGATGTCGCCCCAGGCTTACCGTCGGCAGCAACGAACGGCGCAATTTTCGATACATGCTCCATAATGCTTTGTGCTATGCTCCAGCAGAGGATAGCAAAACCGAGCGATTGGAGGCGGATTGATGGCAAATACAGGGACAGTGCTGCTGTTTGTCTTGATTGTCGGGGCCCTGGTTGCGGGTATGGCGGGCGTGGTGTGGCGCAATGGGCGGGTGCTGGGGCTGTCACCCGCAACTGGTCGGCGGCGTGCCGGTGGGATAGTGCTGCTGCTGGGGGGTTGGCTGGGCGTGTTGGGTGTCCTGGCCGCCAACGGGTTTTTTGACACCTTCCTGACACGGTTCCCGCCACCATTTGCCCTGGCACTGCTGCCCCCCTGGATAGCAATCTTCTGTTGCATTGCCGTGCCGGCGCTACGCACCTATCTGGCGGTGACACCGATGTCATGGTTCATCGGCTACCAGACATTTCGCGTGGGAGTTGAATATGTTCTCTGGGATCTTTACCACCAGGGTTTGATGCCACGGGCTATGACGTTCGAGGGACAGAATATTGATCTGCTGGTGGGCATTACTGCGCCGATTATTGCCGTCCTGGTGGCCCGGCAATATGCCTGGACCCGGTTGCTTGTGCCGGCCTGGAATGGTATTGCCCTGCTGATTCTGCTCAACACAATCCGGGTTGCCTTTCAATCGTTTCCAGGGATCTTCTACGATCCGGCCATGCAGCCACCCAACACCCTGGTTAGTCAGGTTCCGTTTATCTGGCTGCCGGCATTTGTGGTTCCTATGGCACTGTTGGGTCACGCTGTTGCCCTGGCGAAAATCGTCCCAACCGTTTTGTATCAGAAGAGACAGCCGTCTTTCCGGTCCACAACATAATCTACACCACGGAAGTCTATCTAAGAACAAAGCAACTGATACCAGTTTGCCGTCAAAACAGCAATGAGCCGGAATGCGGGCACGAAGCGCAGAGCAGCACATTCCCGTTCAACATCTCTGCGTGCTCTGTGTCCTCTGTGGCTGTGACAACAAATCGGTATGAGAACCAACCGCAACTGGCGTAGTGTCATCAGATAGCGTATTTGTTGACTGTTCTCTGTTGCTTTGTTCCCGCATTTACTCTCCCTCTGCGGATACATCGGGATCGATGCCCAGTTCGCGCAGTCGGGCTGCGAGTTGCGCCGCGCGCTGCTCGGCCTGGGTCGCCCGTTTTTCGCTCCGGGCAGCTATTTGCTCAAGCTCCTGGTGGCTGCGGAAGGGCGCGTTGTCCGGGCGGAAGATGCGCAACTCGCTGCCGCTGGTATCGAAGCGAATGCCCAGGCGTGGGCTGACCCAGCCATTGATCGCTTCAATCGGGCGCAACCGATCATCCTGTCGCCGAAAGCCGGTCAGGTCGTTGCGCTGCGGGTCCGGGTCGTAGGTGTAATACTCTTCGACGCCGTAGGTATCGTAAAATTCGAGCTTATCCAGCATCTCTCTGAAGCCGTTAGTCGGGGAACGGACCTCGAAGACGACCTGCGGCACGATGCCGTTTTCCTCCCACTGCTGATACGAGCCCCGGTCGCCCTTGGGTCGCCCAAAGACCACCATTGCATCCGGGGCGCGGCAGATCTTCGGGTGGCCTTCGACCGGGTACCAGAGCAGGTCGCCCGCGACAAACACATCGGCCTGATCCTGGAAGAGGGTTTCCAGGTTCTCTTTAATCATCACAATCCAGCGAAATTGGCGGGTGTTTTCAGCCATCGGCTGCCCATCACTTTCCGGGTAGCGGATGTTCCGCTCCTGCTGTAGAGATGTATCAATGGCACTACTCATCGGCATATCCTCTTCACTCGTACGACTGTTCGCATCAGCGTACCTTATTGTAGCATAGAAACGATTGTTCTCAGCTCGTGGTTCTCAGTTACACGCGTTACGCGGCGAGGGTTTGGACCACAAAAGCCGCGAAATGAGCGAAAGCCGCGAAACGACCAGTGCTGATATGCGTTACGCGATCCTGAGTTTGACAGGGAATAATGCTGCCGCAGGCGAATCGGGCTTCCATCGGGCGAAACGTCCCGTTTGGACACGCACCGCGTAATTCGTGTTAGTTCTTCTTAATCTTCAAGGGCGATAATGCCGCGCCGAAGCGCATAGCGGATCAGGTCAGTCTGCGTATGCAGATCCAGTTTGCGCATCAGGTTGGCGCGGTGCGTTTCGGCGGTGCGCCCGCTGATCGAGAGCTTCTGCGCAATCTCGGTGGCATTACAGCCCTGGGCCGCCAGGTTCAAGACCTCGCGTTCGCGGTTCGTCAGGGTTTCGTAGGGATCGAGGGTGGACTCGTTGGCCTGCTGAATGTAGCTGTTGATGGCGCGCTCCGATAGCGGCGGGCTCAAGTAGCGCCGTCCTTCCATCACTTCGCGTACCGCGTAGACCAGATCATCGGCGCGCGAATCCTTGAGTACATAGGCGGAAGCACCGTTGCGTAGCGCTTCCAACACATAGGCTTCATTTGCATGCATCGACAGAATGATAATCCGGGTCTGGGAAGTGCGCCGGCTGACCTGGCGGGTAACTTCCAGCCCGTTGATGCCGGGCATCATCAGGTCAACGATTAATACCTCCGGCTTGAGCGTTTCCACCATGCGACTGGTTTCCAGTCCATCCGTCGCCTCGCCAATGACATCAAAATCCGGTTCGGCATCCAGCAGTGCCCGTAATCCCAGGCGTACCACGTGATGATCATCTGCCAGCAGGATGGTCGTCATCCTTGTCCTCTCTCGGCAACTACAGCAATCCAGGTGAATGTACAATGGTCTCCGCAATATGACTGCTCCATGAGCGTACTATTTTACACGGTCAGGACAGCATGTTCCAGGGGCATGGTGACGGCCAGACATGTGCCCTGCCCTGGTTGTGATCTGATTGCGAATGTACCGTCAAGCAGTTCTACGCGCTCGCGCATACCGGTCAGCCCGCTGGATGTTTTGCCGGCAAGCACGGCATCCAGATCAAAGCCGATGCCGGTATCCTCGATCTGCACCTCCAGCAGTTCCTCATCGGCCCAGAGCCGCACCGTCAGAATATCCACCTGGGCATGGCGGGCGATATTTGTCAGCGCCTCCTGCACCAACCGGTAGATGGCGGTCTCAATATCCGGGGCGAAGCGCCGTTCAACTCCATGGTGCTTAAATAGTACCTCAATACCGGTCTGTGTGGTGTAGCGGTTGAAGTGCCAGCGCAGGGTGGGCAGCAGGCCCAGATCATCCAGCATTGCCGGGCGCAGATCGAGCGAAATCTCCCGTACGCGTCGCATCAGTTCATTGACAAGCAACTGCGCATTCTGCAGATTCTGCGACTGTGTGCCGACCGCGCGGCTATTCATCTCCAGCAGGAGATGCAGCCCGGTGAGCGTCTGACCGATCTCGTCGTGCAATTCGCGGGCAATATGTCGGCGTTCGATCTCCTGGATCTCCACCAGCCGCCGCGAGAGCGTTTGCAACCGCTCCCGACCATCATGGACCTGCTCAAACAGCCGCGCCTGCTGAATGGCAATCGCCAACTGGTTGATCACTTCTTGCACAAGCTCAAGGCTCTCGGCGCTAAATGCGTCGGGCGTGGTGGCCCCCAGCGTCAGCGCACCGATGGTATTCTGCTGAACAATCAGGGGTACGGTAATAAACGAATGCAAACGCTTTGATAACGCAACCCGGCAACAGGGCGGCTGCCAATCGTCGCTCTCGACAGTAGTTTTGACATAGGTTTGCCCTTCCCAGAGGGCCACCAGTGAGCGGAAGGCACGCAACGGGATACTCTCCTGCATTGCAGGCTGAAACGCATCATAGGCATAGTTTGCCAGAATCCGGGCGGTATCGGTTTCACTATCAAAGAGGGCCACGCATGCATGCTGGTATGGTACCAGTTTGTAGAGATGGTTCAGGGTCGCCTGGGCAATATCCACCGGGGAGTGGGCCGAGAGAATCGCCCGGTCGATCTCGTGGATATGCTGGAGCCGCCCGGCATACTGGCGGATGGCATCCTCATCCCGTTTCCGCTGGATCGCCAGGGCATAGACCGAGGCCATGCGCTGGATCACCGCCAGATCGCGGTCAGTGTAGTCGCGGGGTGCATTCGCCAGGGCAATTTGACCCAGCAGGGTTGGCCCCATCATGGCGGGCACCGACAGAAAGCGCTCAATCGGCACATGCCCGATGGGTGTTCCGCTGGAACGTGGGTCTGTGGCCGGATCGTTGGTCAGCAGCGGTTGCCGGTGATCGAGTACCCAGCCCCAGAGCCCGCTAAATTGCTCAAAGACAATGCCCTTATTCGTCACCTGACATGCGTCCCAGATATCCCGGGTCATCGTCGGGCAAACCAGGAAGCCGGTCTGCTGATCAATATAACCGACATAACCAAATGCACTGCCGGTCAGCCGTTTGGCCTGCGCCAGTACCAGCGTGGCAATTTGCTCGGGCGCAACCAGGGCAATCAACTGGTGAGACAGGGTCGCCATTGCCGCGTTGACTTCCGCTTCCCAGACCAGCGCTTCTTCTGCCCGCTGGTGGGCGCTGCGTAGCCGCAAGTTGCTCACGCCAAAGGCCAGGTCATTTGCCAGTTCGGTCAGCAGGCGCACGGCTTCGCCGTCAAAGGCTTTCGGTTCATCTGCATAGATATTGAGCACGCCCAGGGTCTGCTCTAAACTGATCAGAGGCAACGCAATTGAGGCGGCATACCCGCGCCGGGCGGCCTCAGCCCGCCATGGTTCAAACGCCGGATCGGTCAGAATATCGCGGCTCACGCAGGGCCGGCCGGTACGAATCGCCTGGCCGGTTGGTCCCTGTTCCCGTTCGGTATCGGCCCAGGAGATCTGCGCATTGTCGAGGTAACGTGCGTCACCTCCGGCCTGGGCCATCGGGCGGATGCGCCGCGCCGGATCATGCTCGGGGTAGCCCACCCAGGCCATCCGATAGCCGCCGACGGTGACGATGCCCTGGCAGATGCGCTGGAGTAGTTCCGGCTCTTCCGTTGTGCGTATCAGAATCTGGTTACACTCACTCAGCGTGCGCAACGCCCGGTTGACCCGATGCAGTTCTACTTCAACCCCCTGCCGTTTGCGCACTTCATAGCGCAGCAAGCCGTAGAGCAGGGTTGCGCTGATCGCTACAAAGATCCAGCCTTTCACGGTTTGTAACGCCGCCATCTGTAGCGGATGGCTCACCAGAAAGGCCAGCAGTTGATCCGAAAAGATAATCCAGGCTCCCGCCAGGAGCACGTAGAGCAGTGTTACTCGACGAGCAAGTGATTGTTGGGTTCCTCTCATGCGCCTGCCCTGCCTTACACTGTTCCGGTTCTGCATCAGCATATATCGCGCTGACCGGCAGGAGCAGGATTGCGCCTGCCGCTCCCAATTGCGCCTGACCAGTGGCACTGGCAGATTGGCGCAGAGACATATGCTGTGATTCGCTCTTCGATTGTATTGTAACACTCTCTACAAGTAATGATGCTCGTTTCTTTATCCGGTGACCGGATCATGAACTTTTAGAAATATTTCGGGTATGGATTGCAACTGCGTAGCTGCCGCATCCTGCTTACTGACACAAGTTACGCGGTTCCTCCCCTGAAAGGGGATATCGCCTCCGGCAGGGCGGAACATGACATCTTTTTTACAGAAAAATTGCACTTTGTGCAATTTTTCTGTAAAAAAGATGATAAAGTACCATGCTGCCGCAGGCGAATCGGGCTACCCTCGGCTCAAACGTCTGGTTTGAACATGCACCGCGTAAGTCGTGTTACTGAGGCAGTGGAAACCCGACTGATGAAGTTTGAAAAAAGATCCCGGATATGTGATACAGGAGTTCGGCTTTAGCCGGTTGGATGCCTGCCTCGGCCGCGGCATACCGACGGGAAAGCCGGGACCGGCTGAAGCCGGGACTCCCGATCAGTGATGTCCGGATTTAATGTTTAAAGTGCTCAACCCGGCAGAGCACGATATCGCCCGCCACGGTGTACTGCAAGGTTGGCGTTTGCAGGACACTATGCTCAACCGACCAGTGCTTGACCCGGTCGGCAACATAGCGGCCGGCATCGCTGACGGTGACAAAGCCCTTGCGATCATGGTCGGCCTGACCGCGCACAGCTTCCAGCAGGTAGTAGGTAAACACGCTGCGTCCCTGGTCGGGCCACTCCCAGGAGCGCTGTCCCTGCTTGCACGAGGCCAGCACCGCCATCCCTTCCGCCTCCGCAAAGACCCGCTGGATAAACTCGGGGGTCATGGTCGAGGGCGCTTTCCCGATGGCCGCCCCCGAGTGGCAGGCGTCGATAATGACGACCCGGGCGCGGGCCGGGGATTGGTCCAGCAGGTCGCGCAGATCCTGCATCGCCACCGCCGTATGCCGGAGTGCCGACAGACGGGCGTCGCACGGCAGCAGGTAGCTTTCGCCGCCCTCGGCCAACCCATGCCCACTGAAGTAGAAGAGCAACACATCCTCTTCGGCGGCAGCCTGGGCAATACTCGCCAGGCTGCTCAGGATGTTGGCGCGCGTCGGCGGCATGGCGGGGGTGGCATCGGTCAGCAGTCGAGCCACCTGGTAGCTCTCCGCCAGCGCCTGCTGCACTGCGGTGACATCATCCACACAGACCTGCAGATCGGCGATAAAGGCGTCGTCGTAGCGGTTGATACCCACCAGCAGCGCCCAGGCCCGGCCCGGGTTCAGCACAGGTGCAGTGATGGCGGCCGTAGGGGCGCAGCATGCTGCGCCCCGACCGTCAATTTCATCTAACCCCAATGCCACCCGGTAGATCCGGTTGCGCAGTTGAATTTGCCCATCGGGCGCCTCGGCGACTGCGCCCGTCAGGTAGAGCGCATAGAATCCCGGCTCGGTCGAGTAGACCGGCTCACCCAGCCGCAGCCGCTGCCAGAGCTTTTGCGCCGGCGCATCGAGTGGCCGGGGCGACTCACTCAACAGTTCGTAGAGTTTGCTCTCGACATGCTTGATATTTTTGTCACGGCTGCGGGGAGCCAGCAGCCCGGTCTGCACGGCCCGGTCAACCACCTCCGGCGTGATCCGGGAGATCGCGCGGGTATCGGCCCAGGTTGCGATAATCTCACACAAACGCTGCGTCAGGTAGGGGTGCCCGCCGGTCCAGGCATAGATCTGCGCGTGGATTGCCACCTCCACCGGCAGGTTCATCTGCTCGAGATGTCCGGTCAACTGCTGCGTCTCGGCGGCGGTAAAGTCGTTAAGTGTGATCTCTTCGGCGATATTGAAGGGCGAGATGCTCTGGTCTTTGATCAGCGCCTGCGGATCGACTGCCCCGGCAAAGCTGATCAGCAGGTGCCCCGGATAGTCCTCGCGGTGCTGATAGAGGTCGCGCAGTGTCATCAAAAAGTCGTCCGAGAATTCCATTCCACGCAGCCCTTCGACCTCGTCAAAGAAGAGGGCCAGCCGTGCCGGGGCGGTCGGATTGCGCAGGCCGATGGTGTCAAGCAGAAAGGTGCGGAACGCCTGCTGATCGACCAGGCCATCCAGGTCGGCAATTGCCGCCGGTGCGTGGCATGCCTGTGCAATGCGCTCGCCAATGCGCTGGAACCAGTGCGCGCGCTCCAGGTTGCCGAAGGTCGCCAGATCAACCTGGCAGCAGCACCAACCCTGGTCGCTTAACCGGGCCGCCAGCCGCTTGAGCAGCGAGGTTTTACCCACCTGCCGGGGCGCGATGGTGTAGATCAACTTGCCCTGCTGCAGCATGCGCCAGGCGGTATAGTCGGCCGGGCGGGAGATGTAGCCGGGGTAATCTTTGGGCAGCGCGCCGCTGGTGTAAAAATAAACGTTGGATGCTATCACCATAGTCTCCCTTGCAATTCAGGCGGAGCGGTTTCCGGGGCGATATCGCCCGCATGCGCAAACACCTCGCGCCGCAGGTTGATCCAGTCATGCAGCCGGCGACTCCGGGCGATAATCAGCGGGAAAGCGCTGACGGCAAAGTCATAGCCGTCGGCGGTGCGCAGCAGGATATTGCGCAGATCAACCAGCCGTTCCAGCGCCGAGTCGACCTGGTTGAGCCGGGCATCGATGCCACGCTCCAACAGTGCCGTATGCACCGTGGAGAGGGTGCGCCGATCGCTATCCGCTGCCATCACCAGCGCGCAGAGATGTTCCAGCACCGATGCCCGCGAGAAGTAGGTCTCCAGAAAATCACGCCGGATAAAGTCCGGGTCTTCGAGGACGTTGTTCACGCCCTCCAGCGAGATCCGGCGGATAGCAGCGGTATTGATCTGCTCGATCAGTCGCCGGCAGAGCCGCTGGATGATATTGGGATGCCCGGAGGTAAAATCGTAGATGCGGCGTACAATGTCGGGCAGATCCAGCAGTTCAATCTCCAACTGGCGGATCGGCCGGGTGATCAACTCCTCGACGGCACGAAAGTCCAGCCGGCCAATCAGCATCTCGTTGGCAAAGTTGAAGAGGGGACTGGAGGCGTCGCGGAGCGCATCGCGCAGCACCCGTTCACCACCCAGCACCACATGGATGCGCCCGGAGTTTGCCAGTGCGCGCAGGGCATTGAAGAGTTGCCAGTTGTTGCTCCAGTCGTCGGGGATCAGCTTGTCAACCTCGTCCAGTAACAGCACCAGCGGGCGCTCCAGCGGCAGCGTCTGCCGCTGCTGCTGCTGCTGCACCAGATCGCCAAAGGTTAGCTCGGCGTTGAGGGGGGCATCCGGCCGCCAGTCGCGAATCGGCGTCTGCAAAAAGGTGGCGTAGGTCGGCGTCGTCGAACAGTCGTGGTAGAGCGTGCGAAACCCCACCGCTGAGAGTCGCACGCGATGCAGCCGCCCCAGCAGCGAGGTTTTGCCGACGCGCCGCCCACCGATGACGGCGAAGGAGGCCACCTGCGCATGCTCACAAATGGTGCGCAACTCGGCTTCACGCCCAAAGAAGATATGGTCGGGCGTTGCGCCGGTGACCACAAAGGGCGCATAGTTCAGGATGTTAACCTGGGCCAGCAGCGCGCGGCGGAATGCGGCATTGGGCGACGGGTCACGGACAACGGTTTTGAGGTCGCCATGACTCAGCACAACGGCGTCACAGGCATGCACCTGGCGAATCGCGCTATCGAGGGCCTGGCGCGTGCGCGGGAGGGTATCGGCCTCGATGGGAGCCACAATCAGCGCCACGCGGGTGGGTTGTCCCGCCAGCAACTGCTTGAGCGTATCGATATCGTGCTGCTCCAACTGGGATGCGCGGAAAAAGAAGAAGGGCACCACCTCCGGGAAGTTCAGCAGATCGCCCAGAATGCGCCGCAGGCGCACATCCACCCGGCACATGCCATTGAGCAGTTCGGGCGCGGACTGGCGCTCCGGCTCGATATCCAGCGCCTGTGACAACGCAGTGATGGCCTCTTCCACCACTTCGACAACGTTGAGGGAGGCCGATTGAATAGCGGTGCGGTCCAGCGCATGCTCAAATGCGCCGACGCGGTCGCGGATAACGGCGGGCGTCTGTTCAATCTCGGTGAGATATTTATCAACGGTATCAACAATTGTGCGCACAATTTCATCCGGCTGCATGGTGTACATAAATGCGCACTGAATGTGATCCCGGATCAATTCGGGCAGGCGGGCCTGGGTGATCAGGTAGGGTAAAATCACCACCTGCTTATTTTTCCAGCGCTCAAACGCATATTCGAGTTCATACCGGCACCATTTGCTGGTGTGATACTCCTCGCTGATCAGCGCAATAAATACTTCACACTCACTCAGTTCACGGTTGAGTTCATGCTGCCAGGCCGAACCGATGCTCAGGGTGGCCTGATAGTGAAAGAACTGCACGTTGACTGTCTGGAAGCCCTTGATCAGCCCGATTGCCAGATCATTCAGGGTATGTGCATTGCTGACAAACACCTTGGCGCGGCGGCGGCCGGCACTCAAAAAGTAGCGCCGCCCGGCATCGAAGGAGTCGAGCAGCGTGCGCGTCTGCTGGAATTTTTGCACATGCTGCACAATCTCCAGCGCCAGTTCATCCAGCGTATGCCAGGCGCTGAGCGGATCGATATCGCCCACGCTGTAGCCGCTCAGGAAATCGGGCAACTGAATATCGGCGCGACTCTCACCCGGTTTCAGGCGGCAGAGGCGAATATTGGGGATAAACCGGGCATGCGCAAAGGCCAGCGCGGTTGTTGTCACAAAGGGTCGCCGGATCTCGGATACCACCAGTTCCAGATCGGCCAGTTCCCGAATAAACTGCTGATCATCGGTTACATGCGGGGAGATCAGCGTTGCCATGTAGCCGCCCGCCCGCAACGCATCTTTAATCAGATCGACAACCTCGGGCGCATAGGCACTGCCGGCCCGCGCCGTATCGATCAGAATGCCCGCCTTGTGCGAGGGTGGCAGCAGTCGGTCGGTATACTTTTTGTAATCCTGCACCGTGGCGGCAAACTCCTGCACGCGCAACTGGTAGAGCGGCTCGCGCTTATCCAGGATATCGCGGTCAAAGACATAAACCTCTTCGGGTGAACCAAACAGGTTGGCATCCAGACCGCTCTCCACAAAGATCAGGCGCGGCTTGCCCGATCGGAAAACCAGCCGGTTCTCAAACTGAATGTAGGGCGAGTGGTTCCAGACCACCTGTGGTTGGGGCAGCATTACCCGGCCGATGGACGTGACCAGCTCCAACCGGCGCGTGACGACGGCGATAAAGCAGTCGCTTAGCCGGATCATCCGCTCCAGATGGGGCACAAACGTCCGGCTCGACTTGGGGTCCACCGTGAAGAAAAAGCCCTGCTCGCTAAAGAGCCGCCAGAAGAACAGGTTGACATTCCGGTCTTCAGCGCGATAGCTATGGCTAAAATAGGCTTGAATTGCTGTTGTCGGCGTGCCCATAGACCGTATCCACTCCGATCCGCATGCCGGCGCTACCGCAGCGCGGCAATGTCAATAATGTTGTAGGGAATATCGAGATTGCGACACATTTCGAGAAAACTGCGGGTGCCACCGACCTGATCGCCCAGTTGCAACTCATCACAGAGAATAAGACAGACGAGGTGCAGCTTGCGAGCAACGGCAATTCCCAGCGCAAAAAAGAGCAGGGCCCGCTGGTTATCTTCAAAATCTTTATCATCCTGATAGCAACCGGGCTTGACAAAATAGGGGGAGAGGGTGGCCTGAGCACAAACCCGGTGAAAGCGCTCGGCCCACGCCGACCCGGCATACGCCACCGAGTGCTGCAGAAAATCGGCTTTGTCGGCGAAGGGCAGGATCACGTAGAGCGGTGCGCCATAGCGTAAAGCTTCTTCGGCGAAGATAATATCGCCACCGCATGCCGCCGAGGCGATCGCCGCGTGGGGCGCAAGGTCGGCTATCATCCGACGGATGTGGCTGCGGACTGCCGGTTCAGCAGTTGGTGGGAAACGTGGGCAGGGACGGCTCTGTTGATCAATCATATGACCGGCAAAGGCAACCACACAGGAATGTTTCATCATGCTCTCTTCCTCCTCAGTCATAAGAATAAACCAGTAATGCCTATGGAACAGAGCGTATGCCGCTAGAGCCAGAGGAGGTTTCGGATGTAAACCAGTGTGTTTCCTAACATAACCTATATCCAATCAAGCGATTTCATTGATATGTACAGGTTCTTGAGAAAGATACATCTTCTCCTCGGCACGCCGGGTTGCGCTGGTTGCACTCTGCCGGATTGAGGTGTGTGTAGCGGTAGTGTATCTGCAGGGTTGCCGTACGCAAGGAGACACTGGAGCATTTTTTCGATAGGACATCTCTTTCGCTATTTTGTTCGAAATAGCGAACACAATGAATACAGGATGGATTGCATAATTACTACACATTATAGCACGATTTTGACATGTGATTGAAATGGGTATGGGAATAGATTATTTCAAAAATGAGGGTAGATATATCGAGAATATGGAAACAAAGGAACAGCGAACAACGCGCGGCATGCATATCTTCGGCAGTACTGTGGTTGTTCGTTGTGCGCCGGCTGTCTGTTCGCGCTTGTATAGAGCGTACATTGGCTGTTTCTTCTTTCATGCGTGCTGCGCGCCCGGCGGCTTGTTTGGATATATCACACAAGCCATACCGGGCGACTCTCGTTCTCATGTTACAATACACTGATAGGGTTTAGACCAGGTGACACGAGTTACGCGGTCTCTGACCTGAAAGGTATTTCAGCTTCCGGCAGGGTGGAAGAAACCCGATCTTTTTTCAAAAAAATTCACAACGTGAATTTTTTTGAAAAAAGAATAAACGGAGTACCATGCTGCCGCAGGCGATTTTGCCGTTCGCCGGGTGCAACGCCCGGTTTGATGAATCAGTGCGTAAGTCCTGTAGATGAGGAAAGGGAGATAGATGACCACGCTTCGCTCGTCAGTGCAATCGCATCATGCCAGTGGGCAGCAGGCTGATACCGCACCAGGAGCCGCCAACGATCCGGTGACGGCCATGGTCCAGGAACAACTGGCTACGCTCGAATCGCTGACAGCGGAAGGGCGTACGCAGATCGCGGAGTTGCAGAACGAGGTTGCCGATCTGTCGGTACGACTGCAACAGGCGCAGGCCCGGTTGGGAACGCTGTCGGCCCTGCTGCTGGCGCATGAGCGGGTGTTGCATACGCTGCATACCGGCATAACTGCCGGGGCCGCCTCAACTGCGCCCGTGACCGCCGAATCTCCGCAGCCGCCGCCAACTGTCCCGGTTGCCCCCGCAGCAACCGCAGCCGCCGCGGCGGAACCGGCAGACGAAGCGCCTGCGCGCCAGGAACCGGCAGTAGCAGAAGCGGTGGCAACCCAGGCAACACCATCGCATGCGTCGCCGGAAATGTCGGCAGTATCAGTGCGCCTGGCCGCAGCCGCCGAGCCGTCAATCCCGGAGAGCAGATCCGGATCTGCGCCGGAGCAATCGCCCGCGCCGGAGCCGGAGCAACACCTCGCACCGGAGGCACCACAGCCGGATGCGGTCTATAGCCGTGCCGCGCCGTCAGCCACGGCGGAGTTGCCGGTTGACCGTGGGGATGTTCAGCACCGACCTGCTGCCGGGCGGTCAAAGCCCACTGGCAACGGGTACGTGAATGGGAGCGGGAAGATCGTGCAGCGCGGTTCGCGGGTCGAGATTGTGTTTGATGATGAGCCGGAGGAGATGACCGAAACCTACACGATTGTTCACTCCAGCGATGCCAATCCCACCCAGAAGCTGATTGCCGAAAACAGTCCGCTGGGAAGCGCGTTGCTCGGCGCACGTCCGGGTGAAGTACGGCACTTCCGGGTGCGTAGTGGCCCGGATCAGACGGTGCATGTCCGCTCGGTCAACTAGAGCAGGGCTGCGACGGCGTTGCGGGTGGGAAGCGAGGGTTGCGCGCCGGCAGCGGTAACTGCCAGTGCTCCCGCCGCATTGCCCCAACGCAATGCCTCTGCCGGTGTGCGCCCCTCGGCCAGGGCCACGGCAAATGCGCCGACAAACGCATCACCGGCAGCCGTGGTATCGGCGACCCCGACCGAATGAGCCGGGATAAACTCTGGTTCGGTCTGCGCCTGGGCCAGCACCGCCCCCTGCGCCCCCAGCGTGATGACCACCCCACCGACGCCGGTCAGAGCACACAAACGTTGCGCGGCAACTGCGGCATCAGCATCAGTAGCGATAGCTTCCCCCAGCAGCAGCGCGGCCTCCTGTTCATTTGGAATGAGATAGTCTACCTCTGCCGGTAGTTCAGCGGGTAGCGGTTGCGCGGGAGCCGGGTTGAGCAGCACCAGCGTTCCCGCGGCATGGGCCAGTTCTGCCGCGCGCTGCACTGCCGGTAGCGGTGTTTCCAGTTGCAGCAGCAACACCTGCGCCGCCGTGATGATTGGGCCGGCCGCCTCAACATCGGCGGGGGTCAGCGCGCCATTCGCGCCGGGAGCAATAATGATGCTGTTCTGGCCGCTTGCCTCAACTGCAATCAGCGCAACGCCGGAAGCCACGTCCGGCAGGGTGACAACCTGGCGGGTATCGATGCTCGCCTCCTCCAGTTCGGTGCGCAGCCGGGCCCCGAATGCGTCGTCGCCAACCCGCCCGACCATTGCCACCGCCGCGCCGAGGCGGGCCGCCGCCACCGCCTGGTTCGCGCCTTTCCCGCCGGGATGCGTGGCAAATGGTCCGCCGCTGACTGTCTCACCAGGGGCGGGCAGGTGGGGCGTGCGGATGACCAGATCCATGTTGAGACTGCCCACCACGCAGATTGATGTATGCTTTTGCATAACGCGCTATGCTATCCTTACTATCAAATGGAGTTCAGCAGCCATGTTGCACCTATGGTGTGTGTAACATCTGCCGGTAGCAGGTGAGCAGTGCCTGGGCCGACTCTTCCCAGGTGAAGCGGGCGGCCTGTGCCAGGCCCGGCGCGCGCAGATCCGCCGCACGTGCCGGCGCCTGCTCAATACCGGCGGCAATCGCCGCGCTGTCCAGCGGATCAACCAGAATCGCCGCTGCGCCTACAACCTCCGGCAGGCTGGCAACTGGTGTGGTGACCACCGGTGTACCGGATGCCAGCGCTTCCAGGGCAGGTAACCCAAACCCCTCGTACAGCGATGGATAGACAAATGCCTGCGCTAAATTATACAGCGCCGGCAGATCGGCATCTTCCACAAAATCCACAAAGATAACCCGATTGTGCAGCCCCAGTCGTTCCACCGTGGCAAAAATATCTTCGTAGAGCCATCCTTTTCGCCCCGCAATGACCAGCGGAAGCGGTGATGTCAGGTGTGGCAGCGCTTCTACCAGACGCACCAGGTTTTTGCGGGGTTCGAGGGTGCCGACAAACAGCAAAAACGCCGGGGGCAACCCCAGTCGCTGCCGCACCGGTTCAATCACTTCTGCCGGCAATGGCCGAAAGCGGGAGCTAACCCCTGGATAGAGTACGGCAATCCGTTCTGCGGCGACGCCCATCTGCTGCGTCAGATCAACCCGGGTGGCATGCGAGTCGGCCAGGATCAGGCCGGCGCGGCGCAGGCTACGCGGGACGGCACCGGTCAGGTAGCGTCGCAACGCGGGCTCAAAGCAGTCCGGCTGCAATACGAAGGTCAGATCATGCACCGTAAGAATCGTGCGGGCGCGCGTGGGTGGCAGCACAAAGTCAGGCGCATGCACCAGATCAATATTGCCGATCAAGCGCTCGACCGGCAGGGGGAGCCGCAATCGCTGCCAGATAATGGTCAACAGGCGCGGGGAGAGCGCAATCGGCACGGCGCGCACATGGGGATGGTCGGCACAGAGTTGCCGCAGTTCGGCCGCATAGGCATTGGTTGGCGCGAGACCACCGGCCGCATAGAAGAGCAGATAGTGAAACTCGTTCGCCGGCGGAATCGCGGCACGCAGCAGTTCGCGCGTGTAGCGACCAATGCCTGCGCCCTGCCAGATAGCGGCTGTATAGTCAATACCAATAATCATGCGATGCCGGAAATCCTCAGGTCAAATACTGCGCTGCAATGGTATCGGCATCGGGGGATGGTGTCAAGTCGGGAGGTGCGGTGGTGGGAACGCGGGGCCGCCCCCCAACACAACAGCGCTCTCAGGTGATTGCCTGAGAGCGCTGCGGTTGGACAATCCTGGTCCAGAGGAGTTACCAATGATCATCATGCCGTCTCACGAGCACCAGTATAGCAAAATCCGCTCCGGATCCGGGTGATGATCCGGTAATGGAATGGTAATGTTCACATTCTATTTACGTTTGCTCACCAGGTAGAGGATGAACCCGAACACCACGATGCTCCAGAAGTTGATCACCCGGTCGAGAATTGTCACCGCGCCACCCAGACTCGCCGGCACATGGAACAGCGTCAGCACGGCGGTAATGGTCCCCTCGACCACGCCCAGACCGGCCGGTGTCAGCGGCATGGCGGTCAGCAGGGAGGAGGCCAGGGCAACAAAGACAATTGCGGACAGCCCCAGGTCCAACCCCTCCGGGCCGAGGGCCAGGATTACAAAGAAGAGACGAAACCCTTCCAGCAGCCATACGCCGCCAGTCAGGGTGATCAGTTGCGGCATAATACCCGGGCGGAAGGAGCGCAGCGCAGCATGCTCAAAATCGCCATAGAAGCGGTGCAGTTTTTGCGGCAAAAAGCGCCGAATGAAGGGACTGAGCCAGCGCATCGATGCCAGCCCCGTCAGGATTACCACGACCAGCAGCGCGCCAAAACCAAAGACAATGCCGGTGCCGTTGGGCAGATGCGTGCCAAAAGTCAGCCACCCGGAAACGACCAGCAGCGTAAACAGCCCCAGCATATCCAGTAGGCGCTCGGCAAAAATGGTCCCCATTGTCGATGAGAACGAGACTCTGCCGTTATGCTTGAGCAGGTAGCCGCGATAGGCATCGCCGAGTTTCGCGGGCACAATGCAGTTGGCAAACCAGGAGAGATACATATACTCAACCAGCGCAGGCATCGAGGCCCAGCTTTTGCGACCCTCACGCACCGGCACATCGGCGTTTTCCAGCAAGACCCGCCAGCGGAAGGCGCGCAACGGGAAGGTCAGGTAGAATATGCCCAACCCGGCAACAAGCAGCCAGATGTTAGCTCTGCGTATATGTAGCCAGATCTCCTGCAAATTAATATTCAGTCCGCGGAAGGCAAAGATAACAATAGCAAAGGCAACGGCAAAGGAGACAAGTGTCCGCGGACTGCGCAACTTCTTCCAGAGGGAAAACCCCTCGTTCGCAACCTGGGACTGCTCAAGCGCTGCCGCATCCGTAGGGGTGTCATCTTCATATGCGATCTTCTCAGTGGTGTCTTTTGCTATCACGCTGCAATCCTCCATAGCATTTAGCATTGTAGGGCGTTGCCGATACAACACCATTTCTTGCCACGGCGCGGTACGCTCCACACGATTTACGCCATGTTCAATACATCAACCCGGTACCATTCCCAGAAACGTGCCAGTCCATCTTCAACGCGGGTCTGCGGTGTGTAGCCGAGGAGTTGCTGTGCTTTGCCGGTATCAGCATAGGTGACAGGTGGGTCAGTCGCCGGCAAGGGGCGCGCTTCAATCAGCGGCTCGTAGCCCGTGATCTGTCCCAGCAGTTCCACAAAGTGTTGCATCAGCACCGGTCGGGAGTTCCCCAGATTAAAGATTTCATAGGGGAGCCCGGCATCCAGCGCCGCAATCACGCCCGCAACAATATCATCTACATAGGTATAGTCACGATACAGTTCCTCTCCGCCATTAAACAGAATAAACGGCTCGCCCCGTACCATTCTATCAACAAAGAGGAACGGCGTCATATCCGGACGCCCCCGTGGTCCATAGACCGTGAAGAAACGCACAACGCTGGTTGGTACTCCGTAGAGTTGGTGGAAGGTATAGGCCAGCACCTCACCCGCCTTCTTGGTAGCAGCATAGGGCGAGAGCGGCCAGTCGGTTGAGTCGGTCTCGACAAACGGCAGCCTGGTTGTCCGCCCGTACACCGACGACGTTGAAGCAAAGACGATCCCCTGCACATCATAGCGATGGATCAGTTCCAGTAGCGTAACTGTGCCGGCAATATTGACTGCCGCATACAGTGCCGGCTGGTCAATTGAGGGACGCGGCCCCGCCATGGCTGCCAGATGCGCAACCCGCTGCGGGCGATAGGTTTCAAATACCTGCTCCATTGCTGTAGCATCACGAATATCGGCCTCGACTAAGGTATACCCCGGTTGCTCTGCGGCCCATACAATATTGCGCCGTTTACGATAGGGGTTATAGTAGGTATTAAAGTTATCAACACAGACGACCTGTTCACCACGTGTCAGCAATGTATCTACCAGGTGACTTCCAATAAAACCTGCCCCGCCTGTAACAAGATATGTCATACCGTCTCCCCAACGTACTTGATCGAACTTGAGCTACTCATCACCGGGTATCTGCATTTTTCTCAATTGCGGCCAGTAATCCCCAGAGTGCTCCAAGCTGAACACCCATATTCAAAACATGTAAGTTTTCAAACAAATTGTGTGTTGCAACCGCTGCAATGATCCCACAGCCGCCAACGGCCACGCTCTGCCGGAACCATCCCGCCGCCCGGCGCAGGGTGCGGTAGCCCTGGAGTATCAGCAATCCCAGGAGCAGCAGGTAGGCCAGCAATCCCAGCACTCCGGCTTCCGCCGCCATATGCAGATAGTAGTTATGCGCGTGCCCCCGCGAGGTGTACCAGGGATGAATGCCGAACGGCTCGGTCTGCGGCGCGCTCCGTCCCTCATACGCCGGCGAGAAGTTGCCCGGTCCCACCCCGGTAAGCGGATGCGTGGTCAACATATCCCACGCGGCCTGAAGGTGGGCCATCCGCTCAACGACCGCAAAATTCTCGCCGGTTATATCGACCGTACGTACATCGAACAGGCGCAGGTTGCGTGTAATACTCTCGACCCGCTGTGTGGCTGCTGCCGGGAGCAATCCACTGCTGCCGATCAGAATAATGACCAGCCCGCCGCCGGCCCCGCCAAGCACGGCCCAGCGCCAGACATACTGCCGCATCTGCCGGCTTTGAACAGCGATGAGGGCGACAACCAGCACTGCTCCACCACCCATGGCGCCGACCCATCCGCCGCGCGAAAAACTACTTCCTAGCGCTGCGATCAGCACCCCGGCGGCAATGGTTGTTCCCCCGGCCCAGAGCAGCAACGCCATGGGCCAATTCGGTCGCCTGATCCGGATCTCTTTCCATGCGCCCAGCGTCAGTGCGACCGCCAGCGGCCAGGCCATGTTGATATATCCCGCGAAAGAGTTAGGCTGCCCGATGGTACCATAAGCCCGGGCAAAGGCGCTCTCGGCGATGGCAAAACTGGCGGGACCACTCCCCATCAGAAACTGCCCTAACCCCAGCAGGGCGTTCGCCGTGGGTGCAAGCAGCAAACAGACAACCAGTATCCGGACATGCCACTGCCGATCCGCAGCTTCTGTACGCGCCGGTGTCAGCGTATTGAATGCCAGCAGATAGATCAGCGCAACCGTAAACCAGCGTAGCGTCTCCTTCAACCCTTCCGTCTGGCTGTAAGGCGTGACCACTGTTGCCAGCAACAGCGTCCAGAGCAGCAGCGCCAACCCGACTGCCAGGCGTCCAAACCGGACCCGTTGTTCCGGATAGGCCAGGAGGTGTAGCCCCCAGGTTCCGCTTGCCAACAAAAAAGTGGCCTGGGTAACACTCAGACCACCGGGCAGGTGGATCAGTTCCTGGACCGGCACCGATAACACCGCCGCATAGAGGGCCCATACCGGGTTTATCAACGTTAACGTAACGACCAGCCCGCCGCCAACCAGCAGCGCCGCAAACCGGAGCGGTAAGAAGGTCAGCAATAAGATCAGCAACAGAAACGCGCCTATGCGTGGGTCAAAGACCAGAAAGCGCCGTTGTCCAATCACAATTCCCCTCGTCGCTGCAACTGCTCCCGGAACCAGGGCAGCGTCTGCTCCAGTCCCTCCTCCAGCGTCACCTGGGGGGACCAGTCCAACACGCGCCGCGCCTTACTGATATCCGGCTGCCGCACCTGAGGATCATCGCGGGTACGGAGATCTTTGTAGGCAATCCCGGCGCGATTATCGGTCAGGCGATTCACAATCTCGGCAAAGCCTTTAATCGTAAACTCGCCCGGATTCCCAATATTCACCGGCTCAACCTCGTCGGAGAGCAGTAACCGGTAAACACCTTCCACCAGATCGCTGACATACTGAAAGGAGCGGGTTTGCGAACCATCGCCATACACAGTCAGCGGCTCGCCTTTGAGCGCCTGGGCAATAAAATTCGGCACCACACGCCCATCTCGGAGGCGCATTCGTGGGCCGTAGGTGTTGAAAATGCGCACAATTCGGGTTTCCACGCCGTGATACGTATGGTATGCCATTGCCATCGCCTCGGCGAAGCGCTTGGCCTCATCGTAGACACCGCGCGGCCCGATCGGGTTGACATGGCCGTAATAGGTTTCGGGCTGTGGATGCACCTGCGGATCGCCGTACACCTCGGACGTTGAGGCCAGGAGAAAGCGCGCGCCCTTGTCCTTCGCCAGTCCTAATGCCTTATGCGTACCCAGAGCCCCGACCTTGAGTGTTTGAATCGGCAGTTCAAGATAGTCAATCGGCGATGCAGGCGAGGCAAAATGCAGAATCGCATCAAGCGGCCCATCAATAAACATGTAGTTGGTTACATCATGCTTGATAAAGGTAAAACGTTCGTGCCCGGCCAGATGCGCAATATTATCGGTGTTGCCGGTAATCAGGTTATCCATAGCAATCACCGTATGTCCTTCCGTCAGCAGCCGATCACTCAGATGCGAACCGAGGAAGCCTGCGCCTCCGGTAATCAATACACGCATAGTCGTTGTCTCCTATGTAGGCCCTCCGACCCGGAGAGGATGCAGATAGTGGTGTTTCACAGATCGGTTTGCGCTCAATTTTACTCGGGCTTAGTGAACGTTTGATGATGTACTACCGAGTAGAGATGGCAAGATATTCACCTCCGCCACTAGTACGCCCCCCGGCTCAATAACACCGCCGGTACCGTCATCAACAAGATCCGCAGATCCATGCCCACTGACCAGTTCTCGGCGTAGTAAATATCCAGCCGGACCATCTCATCAAAGGTGGTATTGCTGCGACCCAACACCTGCCATAGTCCGGTCAGCCCGGGTGTCACCTCCAGGCGGCGGCGGTGCCAGGGTTCGTAACAGGCAACCTCGTCGGGGAGGGCCGGCCGGGGACCAACCAGGCTCATCTCACCCCGCAATACATTCCAGAGTTGCGGCAGTTCATCCAGGCTGCTCTGACGAAGAAACCGCCCAACGCGGGTGACGCGCGGATCATGCCGGATCTTGAAGAGCGGCCCGTCGGCCTCGTTCATCTGGGTAAGTTCGGCCTTGCGCTGCTCGGCATCACGCACCATTGTGCGGAACTTGTAGCAGGCAAAGGTAACACCATCCTTACCGACCCGCACCTGGCGAAAGAGCGCCGCCCCGGGTGAGTCCAGCCGAATCAGCCCGATCAGCAGCAGCGTTAGCGGTAGCGTAATCGGCGCAGTCAGCAGCACCAGTCCTACATCGACGGTGCGCTTGAGCGCCAGATTCCAGCCCCGTAGCGAGACCTCTTTTAGCCCGATCAACGGTACGCCGCTGATCTGCTGCACATCCACCCGATCAAAACTCAACTCATACAGATCCGGCGCAACCCGATAGGCCACCCCCATGTCCCGGCAGATCTGAACGATCTGGGGCAGCCGTCGATGTTCCCAGAAGGGGAGTGCCAGGATCACCTGATGGACGCCGTTGGCCTTGACCGCCTGCTCCAGATTGCTGATCCCTCCCAGGTGGCGATAGATCATGCCGGGCTTCGCCGTGCCGCTGGTGAGCTGATCCGCCAGGTAGCCCACTAGCCGGTAGCCCAGGTGCGGCTGCGCGGCAATGCCATTCATCACCTGGTAGCCCAGCCCATTGCCGCCGATCACCAGCACGCGCTCCTGACCGATACCCTGCGCCCAGCACCAGCGCCGAAACCCCAGCAGCAATATGCGCCAGAGCGAGAGGAAGAGGACAATATTGACTCCCGCAAAGGCAAAGATCAGGCGCGAGTAGTAGAAGGGGTTGTAGAGAAACACGACAACAATCAGCAGCGCAATCCCGGTCAGCGTGCTGCTCAGGATAATCCCGACATAGTCAAGCAGACCGGAGCCACGCGGCAGTCGGTAGAGTCCTTTGGTTTCAAACAGTACGAGCAGCACCAGCATTAAGAGCAGGGTGGTTGGAAGAAATGCGCGAAATTCGACAAAGTTCTTGATAGCAACTTCGGTGACAATCGGTTCAATTGTGGTCGGCCAGTCGGCAACATACCGCATCCAGTAGGCCAACGCAAAGCCCAGCAGAATAAGCGCCTGGTCGCCAAATAGTAACCCGAGATGGACGAACCAGTGATTGTGGTGTCGCAGCGCGTGCCCTGGTGCGGAGAAGATTGTTGGCCTGACGACGTGGTACAGGCTTTTATCCATAGTCACTCCATAGGATGTACACAATGAACGACGTACAACCCAACACCATCATTCAGAACATAAAAAATTGTAAACCCGGTCAATTCTACCATATCTAAGCGAAAAATCCAGATTACACAATGCTGACACGGGAGAATTTGGTACAATGTACCGCTGTCAACTGTTTTATAAATCGGAGCAGCGATAATGCGACATTTAGGAAGTCTTGGATTTCCGGCAACCTTTCTTGGTCTGCTGGCGGTTGTCTGGGTTGGCACGATGGCCGGCCGGATTGTGCGCGCCGAGCCGGAACCGGTATTGAGCGTCGGTTTGGCCCTTGCAACCGGTGGGTTGGGCGACCGTGCCTTTAACGATGGTGCCTACGCCGGCTTGCAGCGCGCGCAAAGTGAGTATGGTATCCGCTTTCGCGTCGTCGAGTGGAAGGGCGCGGAGAACCAGGCCGCCAATCTGCGCGATCTGGCGCAGGAGCGGCATGATCTGGTTATTGCGGTGGGATACGAGAATGCGCAGTTCCTGGAACAGGTGGCCGAAGCATACCCACGCCGGAAGTTCGCCATTGTCGATGCCCAGGTTGACCAGCCGAATGTTACGTCTGTCACCTTCCGCGAACTGGAAGGGGATTTTCTGGCCGGAGCCCTGACTGCGCTTCTGAGTCCCGCCGGCGTTGTCGGTTTTCTGGGCGGTGCAGATATCACGATTATTCGCCGCATTGAGCATGGCTGGAAGCAGGGTGTGCGGTATGTTAATCCCGATGCGCAGATCCTGGTAGAGTATGCCGGTGGTAAAGATGATTTTAGTGGTTTTAATAAACCGGAACTGGGAGCGGAGTTGACCAGCAGTATGTTTGCGCGGCGGGCCGAGGTGGTCTATACGCCGGCCGGGCGTACGGCGCTGGGCGCGATCGAGGCTGCACAGCAGCAGCAACGGCTGGTCATTACCACCGGGTCCGATCAGCGCTGGATCGCGCCGGATGTGGTTGTCACCAGTCGCACCAAGAATATGGATACGGCGGTCTTTATGCTGCCGGCGGAACTGCATGCCGGGACGCTGGAACCGGGCCTGCGCACGCTTGACCTCACGTCGGGCGGCGTCGGGTTAGCTCCGCTTGATAGCCAACTGGTATCACCTGAGATCCGGGAAGCATTGGAAGGTATCCGCCAGGATCTCGCAACGGGGAATATCCCGGTTCAGGAGTATAATCCCGAATGACACGCCTCTTGCGTTCCATATATTCCTGGTGGCGAGTGCGTCTCAGCCGCCAGATTATCGTTCCCGCCATCCTGGTGACATTGTTGTTCCTGGCGGCCCTGGGGTTTGTCGCCTTTCGCCTGGGACAGCGCGCTGTCGTCAGCCAGATCGAGACGCGCAATCGCCAACTGGCTACCCAGGTCGGCCAGGACATTACAAACTTCTTTCAAAATGTCCTCGACACCTTGCGCCTGCAGGAGCGTGAACTGCTCGCTGCACAGACCCCGGAAGAACAGGCCGATGCGCTTATCGCGCTCCGCCTGCAGTCGCCCTATACCTACGGCGATATGCGCCTGCTCAACGAAGCAGGGGCGCAAACGCTGGTCATTTCGGGCACCCTGGAACAGATCATCGATCAGGGTGCAACCTTCTTTGATCCGCCGGTTGCTCGTGAGTTGGGTCCGGAGGTTACAGAAGCGCTGGCAACGGGCATGATTACCGTTTCACCCGTGGCCTTCCGGCCGATCACCAACTCGCCCTATGTCACGATGACCATTCCGCTGGCAGACGCCGACACAAGCAGTGCGCTCGTGGCCCAGATCGACCTGCGCTCCTTCTGGACGCGGGTAGATAGCCTGCGCATCGACGACGGCAGTGTCAGTATGGTTGACTCACGCGGGATTATTCTGGCACATCCTGACCGCCGGCGCGTTGGGCAGCAACTGAACCAGCAGGCGATTGCGCCGGTCTTTGCGGGTTATGCCGGCACGACCACATTTACCCAGGATGACATAACCTATCTGGCGGCCTACTCACCCGTGCGGGGCGTGCTGTCCGGGTGGGGCGTGATTGTCGAGCAGCAGCGGAGCGCGGCCCTGGCTCCGCTCCGCACGATTGGCCTTATCGCCACGCTGGTGACGGTCTTGAGCGCGATCAGTCTGGCGTTGTTGCTGTTGAGCGTTGTGCGCCGGGTGATGTACCCGGTCGAACAGCTTAGTCAGGCGACCACCGAGATTGCTGTGAGTGGCGATCTGCATGCCCTGCACAACATCGAGATGTCGCAAATCGCCCGGGCTAACGAGATCGGGTTACTCGCCGCGTCATTTAATCATATGATCAGCGCTCTGGGTGAAGCCCAGGAACAGCAGCAGCGCTGGAGTGAAGAACTGGAACAGCGCGTCACGGCACGCACCGCGCAACTCCACACGGTGATGGAAGTCGCCCGGCTCAGCGGCGTATCGCTTAATGAACAGGAGGTGCTGACCACCATTCTGGCCCAGATCGAGCGCCTATGCGAATATGATGCCGCAACCATTATGCTACTTGATGACAGCCACACCTTGCTGGAGACGGCCGCCACGGCGGGAGTCGCCCAACCGCGCCGTTCCCGCCGTTCCCTGGAAGAATACCCGCTGAATCACGCCGTAATCACCAGCCGTACCCCAATTATTGTCCATGATACCAGCCGTGATCCGCGCCGGCAGGCGACCGCGCATCTGCCGTCACCCGCTTCCTGGCTGGGAACACCCCTGATCGTCAAAGACCAGCCGATTGGCCTGCTGGCGTTGTTAAAACATCAGACCGGCTTTTACCAGGAAGAGGATGCGGCCCTGATGGCCGCACTCGCCAGCCAGGTTGCCGTCACCATTGCGCATGCCCGCCTCTACGAAGAATCGGTGCAACGGATCGAGCGCGAGATGGCCCTGGCCGAAGAGATCCAACGACACCTCTTTCCCAGCGTTGTGCCCCAGATTGACGGCCTGCCGGCGGCGGCCTTCTACCGCCCGGCCCGGGAGACCACCGGCGATTTTTATGAGTTTATTGCCGCCGACACCCCGCCGGATTCGCAGGGCTATCTGGGCATTATTGTCGGCGATGTGTCCGGCAAGAGTCTTCCGGCGGCGCTGCTGATGGCAATGGCGCGCACGGCCCTGAGTTCAGCCGCGCAGGCTACCCCAACTGATCCGGCTATGGTCCTACAAACGGCCAACCGGGTACTGATAGGCGATATGCCCCGGGGCAGTTTTGTGGCAAGTTCCTATGCCGCCTTCAACGCCGCCAACCGGACGTTTGATCTGGTCAACGCGGCGCAGCCGGCGCCCCTGCTCCTGCGCGGCGGCCAGGTTGCCATGTTGGAAGGCCCCGGCAGCCATCTGCCGCTGGGCGTGATGGCATCGCCAATCTATGAAACCCTGCGCATCGCCATCGAACCCGGCGACCTGATCGTCTTCTACACCGATGGCGTGATTGAGGCACACAATCATCACCGTGAACTGTTCGGCTTTGAGCGCCTGGAAGATGTTGTACGCACCTGTACCGACCCGCATATCACGCCGCAACAGGTTGTTGAGTGCATTATCGCCGCCGTTACGGATTGGGTTGGCGATATGCCGCAGCATGACGACATTGCGCTTATGGTCCTGCAGGTGACGCATGCCGCACCCGGCATCCACATATCCGGTTGAGCACCCTGGACGATATTCCGGCGCATGGTATAATCAGAAAGTACTAACCCAAGACGGGACTGTATCGGCATTGCCCACGTTTACATGCACGGCCCATAATAGTACAGCGTAGCAGCAGCCCATTGCGTTGGAGGAGGATGGCAATGCAGGGATTGGTAAGCTGGTGGCGGCGTCCGATGATCCTGGTGGCGTTGGCGATGATCGGCATTGCGCTGGTGTTATTCTGGCCTTATCTGGCGCATCGCTCAACCGGAAATACATCCGAACCGGCGATTGCGCTGCTTGAGCCGGGTGGTTCGCAAGCGGAGTTGCTGTTATTGCCGGAGAATAACGCACCGGCAGTTCTGCCGACAACGGTCGTCACCCCCGAAGCCGAAACCGCGTCTGTCGTGGTCTATATTTCGGGGGCCGTTGCGCAACCGGATGTGTATACGCTGCCTGCCGATGCCCGGGTCAAAGATCTGGTGATGGCCGCGGGTGGGTTTACTCCGGAGGCTGACAGCGAGCGGATTAATCTGGCGTCGCCGGTTCAGGACGCGCAGCATATCCATGTTCCGCAGGTCGGCGAGCAATCCGATACCGCAATGCAGGCGGACGTCTCGGCTGGTGGGGAAGCGCAAACGACCGGCGGGTTGATCAACCTCAACACCGCGAGTCAGGCCGAACTGGAAGAGTTGCCCGGTATTGGTCAATCGCTGGCGCAACGCATCATCGCTTATCGCACAACCAATGGACCATTCACAGCGGTTGACGATCTCCAGGAGGTAACCGGCATTGGAGCATCACTGGTTGCAGACATCCGCAATCAGGTAACTGTGGGAAATTAGGAAGGGATAATGCGCCGTACAAAAATAGTTGCGACACTCGGCCCGGTGACCTCTAGCCCCCACTCTATTACTGAAATGGTTAATGCCGGGATGAACGTTGCGCGGATGAATTTCTCGCATGGTACGCATGCCGAGCATGCTGAGCGCATCGCGCTGGTGCGGGACGCGGCAAGACAGCTTGGTCAGTCCGTTGCGGTGCTGCAAGATCTCCAGGGGCCCAAAATACGCACGGGTGCGCTGACTGAAGGCAAAGCGGTCAAACTAACTGCCGGGCAGACATTTCACCTCACCACGAAGGAGATCGTCGGTGATGCACAGCGGGTCAGCACCACCTATGAACTGCTGCCGCATGATGTCGAGGCCAATGATCGTATCCTGCTCTCTGATGGCCTGATTGAACTACGTGTTACCAAAAAAACGGATACGGAAGTCACCACGGAAGTCATCCACGGTGGCGCGCTGCGGGAGCATCAGGGTATTAACTTACCGGAAGTAAGCGTCAGCGCCCCCGCGCTCACCGAGAAGGATATTGAAGATCTCTACTTTGGACTGGAGCAGGATGTTGACTATGTGGCGCTCTCGTTTGTGCGCAGTGCTACGGATATACACCAGGTAAAAGAGCATATTGCGCGCGCAGGTAAGGATGTCCCGGTTATTGCCAAAATTGAACGACCGGAAGCCGTCAATGCGCTGCCGGATATTCTGGAGGTAGCGGATTGCCTGATGGTGGCACGCGGGGATCTGGGGGTGGAAATGCAGCCCTCGGAAGTGCCCATTGTGCAGAAGCAGATTATCGAGGCCGCCAACCGTAGTGGTATCCCAGTGATTACGGCAACTCAGATGCTTGAGTCGATGATCCGCAACCCGCGCCCGACCCGCGCCGAAGCCAGCGATGTTGCAAATGCTATTATTGATGGTTCCGATGCGGTGATGTTGAGTGGTGAGACTGCTACCGGCGACTACCCGGTTGATGCGGTCAAGATGATGAAACTGATTGCCGAAACGGTTGAGGCCAGTGGACGCCGGGGCGATCAGGGAGCCATCCCGCGCTGGTCGCTCCCTGATATCCGTTCGACACCGTGGGCCATTGGTGCCGCAGCCGGAGCAATCGTCGATACTATTTCGGTCAAGGCGATTGTCGTTTTTACGCAGTCCGGTACGAGTGCGCGGATTGTGGCGCATTTCCGTCCCAATGTGCCGATCCTGGCGTTTACGCCGTCCGAGCAGGTCTACTGGCGGCTCAGTCTGCTCTGGGGGGTAACGCCGATGCGCAGCAAGTTTGTCGAACACCTGGATGACCTTAATGCTATGGTGCGTGGGGAATTGGTTGAGCGGGGCCATGTACAACCAGGTGATACCATTGTTATTACTGGCGGTCATCCGACCTATCGGCGCGGATCAACCAACTTTCTCAAGATCCAGGAAGTATAGTCAGACAGCGGATTTCAGTTGTTCAGATCCCAGCTTGCTGCCCAATACCGGACATCTGACTCCCTTGACACAGTCCCGGCGCAATGCTACCCTGTAACCGTTACAGGAGATGCACCAGGGACTGCTTGAGGAGAAACAGCATGCGGATTGTTTCACTATTGCCGAGCACAACCGAAATCGCCTATGCCCTGGGTCTGGGGGATCAGGTTGTCGGTGTCACGCACGAGTGTGATTATCCGGCACCGGTGCATGGCACGCCGGTTGTAACGCGCAGTGCGCTCGACCATGCGCAGACTTCCTCGGCTGAGATTGACGAAGTTGTGAGCAGTCAACTCCGTGACGAACTCTCGATTTACCAACTTGATACGGAACTCCTGGCCCACCTCCAGCCCGAGCTTATCCTGACACAGGCACTATGCGATGTGTGTGCTGTCTCCTTTCCCACTGTGCAACGCGCTGTGCGGGATCTGGGTGGTACTCCGCGTATCCTCTCGCTTGAGCCCGAAACGCTGGAAGGTATTTTTGCGACGATTGTAGCCGTTGGCGCGGCAACCGGGCATACTACCGAGGCGGCGCGGCTGCTCGATACACTGCATGCGCGCGTTGACTGTGTACGTACCCGCAGTGCCCAGGCTCCCTATCGACCACGCGTGGCCTGCCTGGAATGGCTTGATCCGCCGTTTGGCCCCGGTCACTGGTTGCCTGAACTGGTCCAACTGGCGGGGGGACAGCCCGGGTTGGGACAGGCCGGGCAACGCGCCCAGCGCATTACCTGGAATGATGTGATAGCATTTGCGCCCGAAGTAATCATCGTGACCGCCTGTGGTTTTGATCTGCCACGTAGTGTTGCCGAAGCCGAGGCCATTTTGCCAACACGCTCCGGCTGGACGGCACTTCCGGCAGTACGGGCAAATCGGGTCTATGCGATTGATGGAAATGCCTATTGTAGCCGCCCTGGTCCGCGCATTGTTGATAGTCTGGAACTGCTTGCAAGCCTGATCCATCCCGATCTCTTCGCCGGGTGGGGACCGAATGATGCAGCGCAACGCATATGTATCGCCGATAAATGGAACTTAGAGATGGAGCAAGAGTACTATGCCTCCTAACGAGCCGACGATTGCTGACATTCTGCAAGCACTCTCAACCCAGTTCGATGGCCCGATCGAGGAGCGCCAGTTGTTAGACCGCGTGCTTCAGCAGCGCCCCAGTAAGGCCAAAAATCCCTATGCCACTATCCGGGAACGCCTCCGGTGGGATGGGCCGGCGCTGGGCTGGCTGCGGCTTGACCGGAGTGAAGTGGTGCCGATGCATGTCGTTCTCCAGGGGCTGCGCTTCCGCTATATCCCGACGATGTGGGAGTTGGAAGCCGGTGTGTTGCCGCTGGTGCGGCTGCAACCATTTGTAGGGTTGCGGGATGCAACGCCACACTTGCAAGATGCCACCGGGACACCATTGACCACGGCTGATGCGCAGACCGATGCGTATGGTCTCCGGCAGAGCAACGGCCTGACGCATGGATTCGCTCTAGGTTCCTGGTATACACAGACGCTGTTTATACCAGGTGATAGTATTGTTATTACAATTCTGGCGACCGATCCGCTTACCCTGCAACTGGTGCATGAGTCGGCCACTGACTTCCGTACGTCCGATGTTGCCGCACAGGATGCCGCCCTGGTTGAAGCGGTTGTGGAGCGAGTGCAGCGTTCACGGTTGCCCCTGACGCCATGTGATGAACTGATCCTGCCGGTCTTTGCCCGCGCTTCATGGCGTACCGGGTATCCCGGGCATCCCTGGCAGCAGCTTATCGCGCGTGATGGTCGCTTGCAACTGGTGAATGATGTCTTCCTGACCGAGCGGCAGAATGGCCCGACGCTCTATCGCAGTGGGTTTGAACTCTCGCCGCAGGATGCAGATATCGAGGAGACCCTGGCCGAGTATCAGCAGTCGCGCGAGATCCAACTGGCAGCCGAGATTGATCGCTTACAGAATGAACTGCGCCGCAGCCGGCAGCAGGATGTTGAGTCGGGCCTCTGGAGCGGCCAGACGCAGCGCGCCTCCAGTGGTCAGCCGCTGTTTGATATGCATGGTGGGCGTTCGCACCGCTTCTATCCCGGCCCGCTTGATCTGTCGGATGACTACAGCGCGGAACTGGATGCGCTGGACGATAACGACTGGGACGAAGATAACGGCTGGGATGATGATTGGGACGATGATCTGTTGCATAACCTGGATGATCTTGAAATGGACGAGTTTATCCAGGATAATCCGGACTTGTTTGAAGCCAGCCGGCGGTTGATGCTGGCACTGCCGCCGGAAGCGCTGGAGCGCCTGCAGGATGCCACCCCCGAACAGGCGGAAGTGATTATTGCGGCACACCTCAATGATCTGCTGGTGCGTGAACCGTCCCTGTTTGTCAAGATGGATCTCTCCCCGGTCAATAATCAACCGGGTGATGTACCTGGGTTGGACGATCTTTCCGGTTTGAACGATCATACCCCCGATGACCCGCTCTTCGGCGAGAGCAGTCTGGACTCGCTCTGGAATGATGAGCCGGAACACTGGGATAGCAGTTGGGATGATGATTGGGACGACGATGAACTTGATATTCCGATCCCCAGTGCGTATACCCATAGCAGTGAACTGATGAGCCAGTTCTATGATTATCTCATCGCCCTGGGCAAGAGCGAGAGTACCGCCCGCTCGCGGACACGGGATCTCTGGGTGTATGCCGAGTTTCTGGCGTATTACTACAATCGGACGCTGGCCGAGGGAGACTATGCTACCCTGGATGAGTGCCTGTTCTTTTTCTATCCCCGCAAGGTGTTGAACAGCACCCCGCGCCAGGTGCGTGAGATTTGTGTCTCGCTCAAACAGTTCTATGCCTTTCTCAAAGAGCATGGTACTATCGACGATGACCGCTTTGCCCATGCGCTCTGGCGACGACGCGACCAGGCGGCCCGTGTTGTCGAGTTGTATGAGCAGATCTCGCATGATCTGCCCAACTTTGAACGGTTATTTACGCGGCTGTTTGCCCCCTATTCGCTCTAACGTATGTAACATTGCGAGCAAAAGATGACGCAGCGCGAGCTTTCAGGAGAACAGTTGTCCCCTGCTCGTGGTGCGTCATTCGCTCCTCAGCATCCCTGAGTGTAGTATGCTACTCACCCCGAATACACTGCTGCAACAACGGTACCGCATCGTCCGCCTGCTGGCGCGGGGTGGCATGGGCGCGGTCTATCAGGCAACGGATCAGCGGCTGGGGAATACCGTGGCCCTGAAGCAGACATTAATGACCGATGCCTCCCTGCAGGCCGCCTTTGCCCGCGAAGCCCGCCTGCTTGCCGGGTTACACCACCCGGTACTGCCCGCTGTCACCGATCATTTCATTGAGGAAATGGGGCAGTTTCTGGTTATGGAGTTTGTTCCAGGCGATGATCTGAAAACCTTACTGGAACGTAACGCCTGCCCGTTCGTCCTGATCGATGTGCTTGACTGGACCGATGCACTGCTCGATGCGCTTGATTTCTTGCATACGCAGCCGCAGCCGATTATTCATCGGGACATTAAACCCCAGAACCTGAAATTGACGCCCCGGGGCGACGTTGTGCTGCTTGACTTTGGACTGGCAAAAGGTGCGCTGCTCCACGGGACAGACCCCGCCGCCAACCAGAGCATTTTTGGATACACGCTCCAGTATGCACCCCTCGAACAGATCCAGGGAATGGGAACTGATGCACGCAGCGATCTCTATTCGCTGGCGGCAACAATCTATCATCTGTTGACGGCAGTCCTACCACCCGATGCGCTGACGCGTGTCAGTGCGTTGATCAAGGGGCATCCCGACCCGCTGCGTCCGGCTCACGAGATTAACCCGGATATTCCCGATGATATTGCCGCAGTGCTGCATCAGGCGCTGGCCGTGAATCTTGCTGAACGCCCGGCAAGCGCGGCCCTGATGCGGATCGCAATACAAAGTGCTCGGACACAGGGCAGCATTCCAGCATTTGCGCCGGGTGGCAGTAGCAGTGGGCGCTCCACCCTGACGATGCCGGCAGTGGCACAACCGCAGGCGGCAGCGCAACCGCTCCCGCCAATCCCGGCAACAACCTCTCGCCCCGCGTCCGCCCCGGTATCTACAACGGAAGATCCGCAAACGCAACATCCGGCAACCGGACGGCGCACGCCGCAGCGCTTGACGGTTCTGATCGGATTTGGGTTGCTCCTGGCGATTATTGCTGGAGCCTGGGGCTACTTTGCGTTTTCCTCGGAACAGGAGGAGGAAACGCCACGAACAACAGTTTCAACGAGTGTCATTACCGTGGGACAACGCCGCAGCGATCCCGTGCCATACAAAGAAGTTATTGCCCTGCCCGACTGGGAGGTGCAGGTGCTTGAGACAGTGCGGGGAGATGCGGCCTGGAATCGGCTCTATGATGCCAACACATTTAATGATCCCGCACCCGAGGGGATGGAGTACCTACTGGTCAAAGTACGGGCCAGAGCAACCTTCACCGGGAACGCCGCACGGCAACTCTACTTTGTTGTCACCGGCGATGGCTTGCGTGAATATACCCGATCCGGCGTGCCCCCTGAGCCCAAACTGGAGACGGAACTGGTTTCCGGCAGTGTGTCCGTGGGTTGGATTGCCTTTCCGATTGGCAAACATGAGGGCAGCCTGCTGCTCAAAATGAAAGAGCTGCAGGGTACAAACGCTGATACTACCCGGTTCCTGGCGCTGGAAGAAGGCGCAGCGCTTAGCATCTCACCGGATCTCGAACAGATTCGGGCTGAACCGCTGGGGCAGACGCCCGAAGCACCGGCCCCCTATGGCGAGGCGGTCACCACGGAGGACTGGCAGTTGACCATCCGCAATGTTGTCTGGGGTGATGCCGCGTGGGAACTGGTCGAGGCGACCAATCAGTTCAGTGATCCGCCGGCGGCGGGAATGCAATATGTTGCTGTGCAGATGCATATTCGCTCCATCAGTACCCAAGATGAGGCTCGACAGATCTATTCGTATGGCTTTGCACTCCTGGACAATGATGGTATCATCTACACGGCACCATCGGTGGTTGATCCCCATCCCGCCATAGATGTGAATCTCTATCCGGGTGGCGAACATACCGGCTGGTTTGTTCTCCAGGCTCCGCGCCGGATTCAGGCAGCGACGTTACGCTATCAGCCGGCGTTTGGCAACCGGGAATTGAATACGCGGTACCTGGTGTTACAACCAGAATTACAGTTGCCTGCGACACCATCACGCCAGGCACTATCGACGCAATATTCGGGGTTCTTAACGCAAACGGCATCTCTATTGCCGCTCAACTAGTGAAGAGGGGACAAGCGCAGTATGGCACCACAACCAATCGCCCTGACCGTCTATTTTGATTTTCTCTGTCCGTTCGTTAACCGTCTCTCGCTCTGGTTTGACCAGGTAGAAAAGCAGCGCGGCGGCCTGACCGTGAGTTGGAAGTATTTTTCGCTTGAGCAGATTAATGCCCCCGACGAGGACTGGTGCTTGTGGGAGCAGCCGGAAGACTACACCAGCCTGATCGGTGGCAGCCCGGAGTATCGCGGGCTGTTTGCCTTCTGGGGAGCCGAAGCCGCCCGGCAACAGAGCGTCGCAGCCTTTGAGCAGTTCCGCCGGGCCCTCTTGTATGCGCGGCATAGTGAGGAACTGGATTTTGGTCTGCGCGTCAATGTGCGTAGCATCGCTGCCCAGGTCGGGCTCGACATGACCCGCTTTGACGCCGACTTTACTGACCGCAGTCTACTTGATGCCATCCGCCGCGACTTTGAAGAGGCCCGCAACCAGTACAAAGTCTTTGGCGTGCCGACCATCTGCGACGATGCCGACAATGCAATGTATCTGAAACTGACGCAGGTGCCGCCCGCCAATGATGCGGTTCCGTTCTTCGACGAACTCCACCGCAGCTTTACCAACCGGCCCTGGCTGGCCGAGATCAAGCGACCTGGACCCTGAATAGTGAGTGAGGATCATGCCTATGTCTGCGTTACCTCAGATCACCTACACCATCGCCATGCCGCAGCCCCACACCCATCTCTATGACGTTGGTATCGACGTGGCGGGACTGAGCGGGAACAGCAGCGACTTTGTGCTGCCATCCTGGACGCCCGGCTCTTACCTGATCCGGGATTATGCCCGGCATGTGCAGGAATTTGCGGCGGAAGCAGATGGTACAGCGCTGATCTGGCGCAAGACGGCCAAGGATACCTGGCAGGTCGAGACAAACGGCGCGGAACGCATCCAGGTGCGCTATCGGGTTTATGCGAATGAGTTAACCGTGCGAACCAGCCACCTGGATGGTAGCCATGGCTATGTTAATGGCGCAACCGTGTTTATGTTCATCCCCAATCGTACTGCGGAGCCGCCGGCACTGCATGTGCAGACGCCGCAGGGCTGGCAGGTTACGACCGGCCTGGAATCGGCCGCCGAACAGACGCCGGTGACGCATGCGCCCTTTTCCCGACGCACAGCGGATTATACCTTACAAACGCGGGTATTTATTGCGAATGATTACGATGAGTTAATCGACTGCCCGGTTGAGTGTGGCACCCACCGACTGCTGACCTTCGAGGTTGACGGCATTGAACATCGAATTGCCATCTGGGGGCGGGGGAATGAAGACGAGGCGCGTCTGGTTGCCGATACCCGCCGCATCGTTGAGGTGGAGCGTGATCTCTTTGGTGGTCTGCCCTACCGGCACTATACCTTCATTCTGCATCTGACCTCGGGGCGGGGTGGGGGGCTGGAGCATCGCAACAGTGTCACGAACTTGCTGAACCGCTGGACATTTCGACCGGAACGCGCCTATGAGCGCTTCCTGGGCCTGCAGTCGCATGAGTTCTTTCATGTCTGGAATGTGAAACGTATTCGGGCGGAGCCGCTTGGGCCATTTGACTACCGCCGGGAAAACTACACCCGGCAGCTCTGGGCGATGGAGGGTGTTACCAGTTACTACGACAACCTCTTTCTGGTGCGCGCGGGTTTGATCACTCCAGAGCGCTACCTGGAAATCCTGGCCGATGAGATCCTCAACCTGCAGAGCCAGCCGGGGCGGGCGCTGCAAAGCCTGGAGCAGAGCAGCTTTGATGCCTGGATCAAATATTATCGTCCCGATGAGAATAGCGGCAACAGCGGCGTCTCCTACTATCTCAAGGGCGGGCTGGTCTCCCTGCTGCTGGATATGGCGATTCGGCGGCGCACGGATAATGCACGCTCGCTTGACGATGTGTTGCGCTACCTCTACGCAACCTATCCCGTCACTGGTCCCGGCATTCCTGAAGCGGAAGGCTACCTGGCAGCTATCGAAACGGTGGTCGGGTCTGCCGATGGCTTTTACCGCGATTTCTTTGCCCACTATATCGCCGGCACCGCGGAACTGGATTACGACCAGGGGTTGAGCTATGCCGGACTGCGGCTGGAGTGGGGCTACCGCAACCGGCGCAATAGCGATCCGCCTGCCTGGCTGGGGCTGCGCCTGAAACCCGAGGAGGGGCGCACAGTCGTTGCCAATCTGCGCTCGGATAGTCCGGCCTACAGTGCGGGGATCTACGCGGGGGACGAACTGCTGGCCCTGGACGGCCGGCGGATCAATGACGCGCTGCTGCCGGATCGCCTGGCCGAACGTGCTCCGGGCGAGACGGTGACGCTCACCCTCTTTCGGCGCGATGAACTGCTGCAGATCCCGGTGATACTTGCGCCGGCACCCTACGACAAACTCAGCCTGGTTCGCATCGAACAGCCTGATGCGCTACAAGAACGGATCTACCAGAGCTGGCTCGGTCGCCAGACCTGACCGGTAGACCTGCCCGGGAACAAACCAACTTCCTCCGGCGTCTCTACACCAGACTGGCAGATATACCGTGTAAGCAAGGAGACCGCCATGAAACTTATTCTTCGCCAACGTTACGCGCGTCCATTGTTCGCTCTGCTGCTGTTGCTGCTGCTCGCCGGGTGCGGCGGCGCAGCTAAAGAAGAATTTAGTGAAGTAAACGAGGGGCTGGCCCCCCCCGGATTAGATGACTCCGGCATGGAGTCGAACCGGGCTCCCGCACCAACCATGCCTATGGCAGATGCCCAGGATCGGGCAGGGAGTGCCGGTGCCGAATTTGAAGAAGAAGCGATGGCGGAACCGGCTCCGGCTGCTCCGGCTGCTCCGGCTGAGGCTGACGCTGCTCAGGAAGCACAGCCCACGCCATTCACTCAGGCGGTGGCCTTCAACGAAGATGTGGGACGGAAGATCATCAAGAATGCCGATCTGACGATTGAGGTCGCCGGCGTTGAGATTGCCGTAAGCCGGATCAGCAGTGCGGCGGGGCAGGTTGGCGGGTATGTGCTGGAGACCCGCACGAACTTTGGCGAAGAAGGGGCCGAGGGAGCGGTGATGCGGATTGCGGTGCCCGTGGATACCTTCGAGGCCACCCTGGAGCGCATCCGTGAGACGGCCACCCGGTTGATTGACGAGCAGGCTTCCGGTACGGATGTATCTCAGGAATATGTCGATGTCCAGAGCCGGCTTGCCAACCTGGAGGCTACCCAGGCGCGCATCCGCGAGTTTTTGGAGCAGGCCGAAACCGTGGAAGAGGCGTTGCGAGTAAACAGCCGGCTTAGCGACGTTGAAGCCCAGATTAGTCAACTCAAGGGGCGGCTGCAATATCTGTCGCAGCGGGCCGCCTTCTCGACCATCACGATCCAGTTAGAGCAGCAGCCCCCCGAAATCACACCAACGCCGACCGCCACGCCGACGCCAACTGTGACACCCACGCCTGAGCCGGTCTGGTCGCCGGGTGAGACGGCGGGCCAGGCGTATGGTACGCTTACGGATGTGCTGCAGGTTGTTGCGACCATGGCGATCTGGCTGGCGGTGGTGGTGCTACCTCTGGCGCTGCCGATTGCCTTGATCGGGCTGGGATTACGTGCCTGGCAGCGGCGTAACCGCTCACAATCCCAACCGGGAAGCAGTGCGCCCCCCTTAGCGCCAACCTCCCAGGAACCGGCCGAGAGTGGTACATCCACAGATTGACATAAATTTACTAACACGCGTTACGCGGTTGCTCACGCAAAAGGCATTTTCGCCTCCGGCAGGGCGGAAGATTCCATGCTTTTTCACAAAAATTTTGCACATTGTGCAAAATTTTTGTGAAAAAGAAAAAACGAGTACCATGCTGCCGCAGGCGAATCGGGCTTCCATCGCATGAAACGTCCAGTTTGCATGTCAACCGCGTAAGTCGTGTTACTAACAATGATTTCTGGTTGTTCCGGCGGCGGGTATGTTGGACGTACCCGCCGCCGGACTCTACGAACCATCGTGGTTTGTTCGCGCCGGCATCCAGAGGGCCATCTGCTCCAGTCCAACTAATGCCGCTGTAACGATAACCGCCAGACCAAACAGGATCAGGTTGCTTTCATCGCCGGCACGGAAGGCAAAGATCAGTGAAGTGGCGACGGCCGGGGGATGCACCGCATCAAGTAGGATCATCAGCGTGATAGTGATAACCATCGCACTGCCACCCGCGATATAGCCCGGCCCCAACACCAGGTAAAGGATCAGACCGATAACGGCGGCCAGCATCTGCGCAATAATCAGCGTTCTGATCGTATTTGTGCCATGCTCCGGATCAAGATAGATCAGAAATGCGCTGGCGGCAAGCGAGGCAAACAGCAGCCGCTGCCGGCTCAACATCTCCACCAGGCCGAGCACCAGCAGCACTGTCAGGGTGGGCAGCAGGGCCAGCAAAAACTCGTCCCGCAGACTCAACCGCCGGCGCTTTGGTCGCCTGGCACCTTCAACTGGCTTTAGGCTTTCCCGATTTGACTGCATCTCCTGTTCCCGTCACTCTTCTTCCCGCGTAAACCGTCCAAACTGCCACATCACCGCCTGCTCAAGCAGTACCAGCACGGCCGTCATACTCACTGCCAGGAAGAAGAGAAACAGATTACCCACGCCATCGGTGCGGAACGCAAAGATCAGCGAAGTTGAGGCGGCCGGTGGATGCACCCGGTCAAGCAGGATCATCACGACAATTGTAATGATCATTGCGCCGCTGCCGGCGGAGTAGCCGGGACCGAGTAGAACATCCATCCCCAGTCCGGCACTCGCGGCGAGCAGATGGGCAATGATCAGGGTGCCGGCAGTATTGGTGCTGTGCTGCGGATCAAGGTAGATCAATAATGCACTGGAGGCAAGTGATGAAAACAGGAAGCGCTGATTGCTGACCTGCTCGATCAGGCCGAGAATACTGATAACAGTCAGGGTGGGCAGCAGGGCCAGCGTCAACTCCTGCCGCAGGGTGAGCCGTTTGCGATTCATACCTGCAACTATTCCTCAGCTATGGCGCAAGGTGCCGGCGGATTGCGCTCAACAGATCATCAAGATTGAGCGAGTGGCCGACCATCTGTCCGTGTAATGCCTGCAACTGGTCAGCCTGATCGGGAGACAGATGCTGGTCAGCCGAGTTCATCAGTACGGGAATATGCTGTGTGAGCGGATTACGACGGAGCATCTGGAGAATCTTTAGTCCGCTCTGGGGTTCCTCCATCCGCATATCGAGCATAATCAGATCGGGGCAATGCTGTTCCGCCAGGAGACAGGCGCCGGCACTTGTCGCGCAGAGGATAACTTCATACTGTTCATCCGTGAGTAGTTCATACATCAAGTAGAGATAACTTTGATCATCATTCACAACCAGAATAAGTGAATGTTCGCGCTGCATTGGACACCTCGTGAACTACTCTAGCTGGTATCTACTCTTGTACAGAGCAACGTTTGCAGTTTATTGCATACTGTCCAAACCCACGAAGATATAAAAACACGAAGACACGAAAAAGCATAAGATCTTCGTGTTCTTCGTGCCCTATATCGTGTAAGCCTTTAAAGGCTACCAGGCAAATACGAATCGATTCAGAAGCCCGGCACTAATGCGTTACTTCGATAATGCCGCGTTCGGCGTTGTACAGTTCCCCCCGGACACCACTCTCCAGGTTCCAGAACCAGATGGTTGACGAACTCTGTGGAGCAATTAGACCGGGGCCGCGTGGCTCCGGCAACGCGCGTGCGGCGGCAACATACGCCAGACCCGTGCTGGTTGCGGTGGCATCACCCAGCACACCCAGACTGCGCCCGGCAGCAATTACCTGATCGTCACCGGCGGTTGTGCGCCGATGCAGCGAGTAGTCCTGGATCAGCGTTGAGGCGCAGGCCGTGGTCAGGTAGTAGAGTGTGCCATCGTCGCTCCATGCCAGTGGGCGGGCCCAGTATCCCTCGTCAATAACTTCCTGCTCATTGCCATTGGCATCCAGCAGGAGCAACTCCGTTCCCTCGTCGGGTTCAGTCCGCAATGCCGTCACCGCGATAGTCCGACCATTAGGCGCAACAAACGGCATCCCCAGCGCCTGATAGCGATCACCCACGAGTAGCCCGGCCCCAATATCGCGCTCCCCCGGATTGTCCAGCCGTTGGACAAACAGGGTGCTGCGTCTATCGGGTGCATTGGCGGGATAGACCAGGGTCTCATTGTTCAGCCACTGTGGGCTAAAGCGGTTCCACTCGCTGCCGCCGGCCACGCGCTCCGGTCGCCCACCCTCGGCAGGAACAACCCAGATACTCCGCTGCACAGGCATCAAACCCTGCTCATCAACGCTGAAGGCCACCATCTGCCCATCGGGACTAAACGCCGGATCGGCGCAGTTGATACCCGGTTGGGCCAACCGGCGCACATTCGATCCGTCGGCCTCCATGATCCAGAGTTGCCCGGGCACGGCAAACGTCATCTCCAGCGGGTCAATTCCCGGCTGCGTCCGGCAGAAGGCAATCTGCGACCCGTCGGGACTGACCGCGACGGCGATCTCTTCTTCGGGCGAGTCGGTCAAGTTGACGGCACCACCATCGCGCCGACGGCGCTGGTTCACCGGCGTTGCCGCGGGTGTTGCGACGACCAACGGCGCTGCTCCCGATTGCTCAATCCGCCAGATATCGCCATCCAGCAGAAAGATCAGCGGATCGGGTGAGGCAACGCTGTCACCACCTGTGGGGATGGTCAACTGATCACTCGACTCGACCAGGGGCGACGAGCGTGCCACTTCAATCTGAATTTGCTGCGGATCACGCGACAACGAGAGTCGGAAGGGCACCGGTTCTGCTACCGCCAGGGTGAGGATCGCGCCGACATCGGCTGTCTCATCATAGCGAAAGTCAACGCTGCTGATCATCCGCGTCTCAGTAAAGGTCAGTGTTTCCGTAATAACCGACTCTTCAAACGCCTCATCATGCAGCCAGTTGGGCAACTCCACCTGCACGACATAGGGACCGGGAGCGACCGGCTCATTCATCAGCAGAGTGAAATCATAATCACTCAGACAGTAAGCCTCGGCACTAACCGGGGCCGATCCCGACGCTACATCAAAGGCGAGGGTAATACGTTCAAATGCCGGAAACCCCGTCGCCGTAACATCCGTCAGGCGGGCCGAGAAGCGCCCGCCGGCGATCGTGTCGGTGGTCTGATTGCAAAAGCTAAAACCACGGAGCGCAGGGTTGGCGGTTGGCGTGGGCGGAAACGGTGTCGGCGTGGGTGACAACGTTGGGGTGGGCGTCTCCGTTGGACCGACCGTTGGCGTGGGTGTCAGGGTTGGTGTCGAAGTCGGCGTAGCCGAGGGAGTACCCGCAAGAATGGTCTCGATATTGGCGATCTCTTCCTCCTGAATCACCTGCTCACAACTGGCAAGCAGCGCGGCAGTCATCATCAGGAGGACATAGAGCGCAAGAGAAAACAGGGTAGTTCGCTTTGTCTGCTTCATGCTCAGGGGGGCCTTTAGCCGAACTGGCTTCAGCGTGGAACCTCTCACTAGTCACCAGGCAGGGCCACTTTGATCCAGCCACGGCGCATGGCGTAGACGACGGCCTGGGTGCGGTCGTTAACGGCCAATTTCCGTAGAATAGACGAGACGTGATTTTTGACGGTCTGGTTGCTGATATCGAGCAGCAGCGCGATTTCCTTGTTTGTCCGTCCGGCAGCAACCAGTTCAAGCACCTGTAACTCACGCGGCGAGAGCGGGGAATAGATGCTCTGCGTATCTTCATCGACAGCCATCTGGCGAAATGCGCCAAGCACCTGCGCGGCAACTTCCGGCAGCGAGAGCACCAGTTCGTTGATGGGATATGTGCCCTTGCGTACTTCATAGAGGGTGGTCAGCAGTTCATCCCAGGAGATATTACGCGGGAGATAGGCCGCCACCCCTGCTCGAATTGCCTTGACCACATATTGCCCATCAAGCGAGGCGCTGAGGAGTATAATCCCGACGTGCGGATGGGAGCGCTTAATTGCCCGTGAAACCTCCAGGCCATTCACACCCGGCAGATCGACTTCCATCAAGACCAGGTCAGGGTCGGTATAATCTACAAGCTGAATTGCCTGTTGCCCATTGCTGGCCTCGCCGGCAATACGAAAGTCAGGCAATGCCGCCAGGTTATGGCGGAGACCTTCGCGAAAGAGCGCATGGGCATGAACAAGAACAATGGAGGTAATACTCACGGACCATTCCCCCTCAACTTAACGTAATTCCCCGGTGCCGGTCAACGTAAGGTTAAACGGGCAAACCAGAGGGCAGTGCTACAATATTTTTACGACCTGGTGTAACGCAATATGCACGCCCGTGCCGGTCACACTCGTGTGCCTGGAAACTCCTCAGCGTTGAACAGGTATGCGCCACACGCCGAGAATGCAACTTGAACGTACTAGTTCTTGTAGCCCCGGCGCTATCCAGGATATTTCATACTTCAACAGTTGTTGCAACAACTGTTGCAACAACTGTTGACATAAACACATCCCGGATAGAACCTCGTGTGTAAACAGATACACAGACACTTACGAGGATGGGACAGGCACATAGAACAGTAGAATGCGTTACAATGCGGTCAAGTTATTATACTCCATATCGATAGAGAAAACAAGATCTCCTAGCGGATTGTCATCGGCATGACAATATGGACATAGCCCTCCTGGCCGACTGGTTTCAATACACCGGGACTCTGTGGTGTTTGCGTTTCGAGGACGACCTGCGCCGTTTTCATTGCATTCAGCGCTTCTGCCAGATATTTCACATTGAGCGCAATCTGCCCTCCCTCGCCCTGAACCATGCCGTCGAGTTCGCCGGTATTATCGCCGACCTCCGCAGCATTAGCGCTGATGACCAGCTTGCCGGGCCCCATGTCACCGCCCGGCTCAACCGTGATCTTGACAATATTCTGGCTGGCGTTGGCAAAGAACGAGGCTAGTTTGACCGCTTTGGTCAACTCCTGGGTTTCCAGCACAGCACGGGTAGTATGATCGGTCGGGATAATGCGTTCAAAATCGGGGAACTTGCCGTCGATCAGGCGTGACACCAGATCAGTACTTTCGGTGTGAAACAGCACCTGATTGCCCTCCGGCGTCACCGACAGGGCCACACTCTCGGCGTCACCGATAATGCGCGCCAGTTCGCTCAATGCCCGCGCCGGAACGATAAGCTCCTGAGAGGTCGCCACCGGTTCCGGCAAGGTGATGATCCGCTTTGCCAGCCGAAACCCATCAGCGGCAGCAAACACGGCTTCATTCCCGCGCAGCCGAATCAGCACCCCGGCCAGGACGGGACGCGAGTCATCACCTGCGGCGGCAAAGGCAACCTGATCGATTGCCTCACGCAGCATATCGGCGGGGAGGGTAATGACCGGATCACGCTCGGCAACGGTAGGGATGGGCGGAAACTCATCAGCTTCAATGCCTTTGATATTATTGGTAAAACGCGCACATGCCAGGTTCATCGATTGAGTGCGCGCATCGAGCGTTAATGTCACTTTATCGTTTGGTAGCCCTCCAACCACATCGCTCAAGAGCTTCGCCGGAATGGTACTCGCACCTTCTTCTGCAACCTGTGCGCCGATCCAACAGGTAATACCGACTTCAAGGTTGGTGGCGGCCAGTTTGAGACGCCCGTTATCGGTTGCAAGCAGCACATTTGCCAGCACCGGCAGGGTACTCTTGCTGGCAACCGCGTGGCTGACGGTTGCCAGTCCGCGTTTAAGATTTTCCTGGAGGCATGAGAGTTTCATCCGTACTCCTTCATTGACGCACATGGAACTATCAGTTCCACCCTCTGACCAGGCAATACCTGTCCAGGGTCATCCAGAGGCGTGAACCGAGGTGGGATAGGTCAATTATAGCACAGGTCATCGCCCGTTCCAAAAAGGAGTTGACAGAGATCACTGATACCAATCTGACGTCCAAACGACAAACATCCGACGAACCAGGAAGCCCACGCAGCCCACGCAGCCCACGCAGAACCACGAACGGTGGGATAGTGGGGGCGATCGCGGGGATACGTCCCGTTCACTGCGGCACGCATTGTCTGGCCTTCGTGGTGTTCATGCACGTTTGACGGCAAACTGGTATGAAACCAGCGTGTACGGGGTGGTGGGATGACTTTTTTCCTATTTCAGAAAATTTGCTTGTCAGGTTAAAATAAAGTTAACGATACACCATAATAATGGTGTACCTGTCGCTACCTTTCGCTACCTTTACCAGGGAGGAATTATCTATGCCGGCGATCTTTAGTGATACTGACCAGTGGCTGACCTTTGCCCACCACGCCTGGCAGGCAGCGGGCAGTCCGGCTGAACTCGATCCCTACACGCTTATGACCAGTCCGGTTGCATATAATCGCGCAACCTACTCCTGGCTCGAAACACGCTATCGCACCAGCTATCGCCGGCTTTTCCAGATAATTAACCCGGAGAGCCGGTTGATGCAGCAACAACCCGAGCCGTTCCGGCGGCACTGGCGCATCCACTATGATCCCATCACGATCTGGAAGCAGGTATGCCCGCTCTTTGTCTTTGGCGATGCGCTGGGAGGACGTGATCAGCGGCATATACGCCTCGCCGCAGCATATACCATCGGCTACGGTATCCCAGTTATGGCAATTGACCAGATGCTGGATGCACTGCCCCATGCCGAGCAGGATATGCAGGACTGGTTCTTTGTTCTGGCGGCGTACGCCCTGGGGTTGGAGCAGATCCAGGCGGCGCACGTCCCTACGCGCATCACTACGCGTTTCCTTGACTACACCCGCCAGATGCACCACTTCTTGTGGCGGGAAAAGAGTAGCCACTTCCGGCTACCGGATGCGGTTTCAGCGGAAGCGTTGGATGACTATCTTACAGGTGACAGTCGCCTGCTCTCGTCAATCTTTTTCGGTACAACTATTGAGTGGGCCTTTATTTTGCACCAGGGCGGCGTTCCAGCGCAATTCACGAATGTACTGCTCAATTTGCGCCGCCTGCGTCAGCTTAATGATGAACTGGTAGATGTGGATGATGATATTCGTTATGGCATTGTCACCTATCCCTATCTGCATGGCCTGGCTTCCCCAGAGTATGGTCAGCAACTGGCCCAGAATATCCGCAAAACCTGGGAGCTTGACTGGGCCGGTCCGAATTTCTTAGAGATGGAGCAACTGACTGTTCAGCGCCGCTCGCTCTTGCAAAAGGCCGGCAGTTTTGCCGCAACTGCCACTGCTTCGATGGACTTCCTGCGGATCTGTATGGCCGCCGTGAGCGAACAGTTCCCGGTACCCAGCGCGTTTGGTGTCACCCTGTTGTTAAACCAACGGTTGTCGCACCTGGTACGGCTGGCCCAGAACAACTGGCAAGAGATTGCCAATGTCTATCAGCCTGAACCATTCGGATCGGATGTTTCCTGGGCAGAGCAGCGGCAGGCTTTGGTTCCCCTTTCCAGGGTATCGGAGGTGATGCAACCGCTGCAGTAGTCATAACCCTTGACACGAGTTGTGTGGTGACGAACCCGAAAGGACATTTCGCCTCCGGCAGGACGGAAGATCTAATTCTTTTTTACGAAACATTTGCATGTTGTGCAAATGTTTTGTGAAAAAGAAAAATCACGTACCATGCTGCCGCAGGCGAAACCGGCTTCCGGGTCCGGCATACGGACAGAACAGTCCGCACCACGTACGTCGTGTCAGTGACGTATATCCGCCTGCTCTGTTATGTCCCCTGTGCTGCCTGGAGGCATTGTTGCCTGATCGTTCCGCCCCGGGCAGCAACTTCCCCGGTTGTTTACTCTCAGTGTGCTGATGTAATACAAGTTTACATAATATAATCACACAAATAACACATTCCTCTATCTGTCGGGATTACCGGCCGTATCTACTCTGGCAGTTCCCATAAGCGGCAGTATCAACATGGCGCATTCTATCCCAACAAACCAGGTTGCACCAGTTACGGCATAAAGTTGACATGTCTACAGCCTCTGCGTAGAATAAGACTATTATAAAGTGCCAGGCGCATGGGAATGTACGACAACACAGCGTATTCCTGATAACACGAAAAATAGTGACAGTGTTGACCGATGATGACAACACCACGCGCGTCCGCGACCCTGTCTCTGTGAATGTGGATCACGAACACAGCCGTACCTCGTCAGTACCCGCATCGCTACGTGCCGGTGTGTGCCTGCGTGTAAGCCCGTTGAAGCCTGCTGCTCTGCATATGCCGGCAAGAGCATACAATAAAGTAGTGCCGGGCATGGCAGAATGTAGCCGGCGTTGAAGCTGCATGTAGAGGAATGAAGATTAACCATGGAGATTATTGTCCATCAGGGAACCGTTCTGCAGGAGACTGCGCCGCTGGTTGTGCTGGCTGTCTGGGAAGATGAGGCACTGCCCGAGTCTGTTGCTGCGCTGCTGGAGGCCGATGACTTTCGCGGGCAGGCACGCCAGACCGGGCTGCTCTATCCACGGGGGGCTCTACCCGCACGCCGCCTGCTTCTGCTGGGGTTGGGCAAACGGAGCGCGGCGACCGCCGATATCCTGCGGCAGGCAGCCGCTCAGGCCGGCCAGAAAGCCCATGATCTGCAACTCACCGGCTTTGCCATGAATCTGCCGCTGGTGAAGACGGTATCGCCCGTGAGCGCGGCGCAGGCACTGGTCGAAGGGGTTGAGCTTGGGCTCTATCGCTACCTGGAGTATAAGAGCAGTCCTTCCGCGGAGCAGACCCATCGGGTTGAGCAGATGCGTCTGGTGTTGGAAGAGCCGATTGATGCAGTGCAACGCGGAGTCGCGGCAGGTCAGGCGGTGGCGCGAGGTGTGCTGCTGGCGCGTGATCTGGCGAATGGGCCGGGGAATGCGGTGACGCCTACCCATCTTGGCGAGGTGGCCCAGGAGATCGGCAAACGTCACGGCATGCCGGTTACAGTGCTGGGGCCGGAGGAGTTGACGGCGCAGGGGTTTGGCGGCATCCTGGCCGTAGGGCAGGGATCGGTCCAACCACCACGGTTTATCATCATGGAGCATGGGAGCGCCGGCAATGGGCCGACGATCTGCCTGGTTGGGAAGGGGATAACCTTTGATACCGGCGGTATCTCCATCAAGCCCGCTGAGAAGATGGACGATATGAAGATGGATATGGGTGGCGCTGCCGCCGTCCTGGGAACGATGGAGGTTGTAGGCGCGCTGAACCTGCCGCTGCATGTTGTCGGGCTCATCAGTTCGGCTGAGAATATGCCCGGCGGGAGCGCCTACAAACCCGGTGATATTGTGAAAACCCTGAGTGGACAGACGGTTGAAGTGTTGAATACCGATGCCGAGGGGCGCATTGTGCTCTCCGACGCACTTTTCTATGCCCAGCGCTACCAACCCCAGGCCGTGGTAGACGTAGCCACGCTCACAGGTGCCGTTGTTGTCGCGCTGGGAAATCACGCGACTGGTTTGATGGGGAATAACCAGGAACTAGCCGACCGGCTTATCCATGCCGGTCAGACGACCGCTGAACCTGTCTGGCAATTGCCACTCTGGGATGCATACCGTGATATGATGAAGAGTGAGATTGCCGATCTCAAAAATGTTGCCGGTCGTCAGGGGGGCGCAATTATGGCCGCCGGGTTCCTCGCCGCCTTTGTGGGCGAGTATCCCTGGGCCCACCTGGATATCGCCGGTACCGCCTGGACCGAGAAGGCCACACGCGCCTACCAGACGCGCGGAGCCACGGGGGTTGGTGTCCGGTTGCTGACGCAGATGCTCCGTGACTTCTGTCCGGCTGAAGATTGATGGTCAGTATCCGGCAGGGCGTTCTACGTGGGCCTCTTCGTCATCAGCCTTGAGTGAGTCTGCTGGAGGAGCAGTTCGTATGGAATCGGAGCAATTTCTTGTTCGTGTCTGGGGCGCGCGGGGGAGCTATCCTGTGCCGGGGCAGCATACGGTGCGCTATGGTGGGAACACAACCTGTGTTGAGATTCAGGTTGGTAAACATATTCTGGTGATCGATGCCGGGACGGGTATTATTAACCTGGGGTATGATTTGATTCGCCGGGCGAGGCAGGCGGAGGGCGCACCAATTATTGCGACCATTCTGCTGACGCATATGCATCATGATCATACGCAGGGGTTTCCCTATTTTCCTCCAGCCTATATCGGCAGCAGTATCTTGCATATTCTGGGGCCGCGAACCTTTGAAGAGGATCTGGAAGAGGCGCTCAACCATGCGGTCTTACCGCCCAGCTTCCCGGTGAGCTTGCACGAGATGCCATCGTTCAAAGTTATACGTAGCCTGAGCGAGACAGATACGATTGTGCTTGATCAGGAGCAGAGTCGTCCGCACATCTACAATGTGTATCATGATCATATTGAGCATTCACCGGATATGGTGCGGGTGCATATTCACAAGAGTTATGCGCATCCGCGCATGGGGGTGTATATCTATCGGATCGAGTGGCATGGCAAATCGGTGGTCTTTGCCAGCGATACTGAGGGGTATATCGGCACCGACCGGCGGCTGGTCAACTTTGCACGCGACACCGATCTGCTGATCCATGATGCTCAGTATGTGCAGAACGACTATGTCAGCATCAAGCAAGGTTGGGGGCATAGTACGCCCCAGATGGCCTGTGAGGTGGCCCGCCTGGCGGGAGCCCGACGGCTGGTGCTGTTTCATCATGATCCGCGCTATAACGACGAGCAGATTGATGCAATTCAGGCTGAGGCGCAGTGTCTCTTCCCCGAAACGGTTGCCGCCTATGAAGGGCTGGAGATTCTGCTTTAATTGACAGGACTTACGTAGTCCCTCTTCGGGAAGGAGATATCGCCTCCGGCAGGGCGGAACATTTTATTCTTTTTCACAAAACATTTGCATAAGGTGCAAATGTTTTGTGAAAAAGATAAATCACGTACCATGCTGCCGCAGGCGAAGCGGTCTTCCACCTGGTCAAACGTTCGGTTTGCGTGTTCACCGCGTAACTCGTGTAATTGACAGGAGTTGCGTGGTGGGAGTCCGGATCACGAAAGCTGTGCAATGAGCGAAAACCGCGAAACGACCAAGCTGATATGCGTTACGCGATCCTCCGTTTGACAGTGGATATTGCCACCGGCAGAGTGGAAGATTCCAGGTCTTTTTCACGAACATCCGGCTCTTCGAGCCGGATGTTCGTGAAAAAAAAGAAAAATCACGTACCATGCTGCCGCAGGCAAGCGGGCTTGCATCGGGTGAAACGTCCAGTTTGATCGCCCCCGCGTAAGATATCGCTTCCGGCCGGGCGGAAGCGATATCTCCTTCCCGCAGCGGGACCGCGTAACGTGTGTAATTGACACGAGTTACGCGGTGGTTCATCAAACCGGGCGTTTCACCCGGTGAACGGCAGAATCGCCTGCGGCAGCATGGTACTTTTTGATCTTTTTCACAAAAATTTTGCACGAAGTGCAAAATTTTTGTGAA
>DAOTUI010000158.1:0-9710 GCA_034437035.1 Chloroflexaceae bacterium | reverse complement strand
TCTATCATATTCGGAAGGGCCGGTTGCGCCAACACCCCGTCGTCGGTGGGGAGGAAATGTCAATGAGTTCAACCACACAGCAGATGACACTGGATCAGGTGCCTGTGGGGAAGCAGGTTACGGTTGTGCGGGTTGGCGGTGAGAAGGTGACCCGGCGGCGCTTGCTGGATATGGGCCTGGTAGCGGGTGAGACGGTGATTGTTCAGGGGGTTGCGCCACTGGGTGATCCCCTTAATATCCTGGTGAAGAGCTATAGTCTCGCGCTGCGCAAACGCGAATCGTGTCAGATCACGGTTGAGGTACAGGTATGACACAGGAGCGTAACTATACCCCGAATACGGGCGAAGATCGGTCGATTCATCTGGTGGGGCAAGTAGGCCGTGTGGTGGGATGCTGCCGCGATCTGCTGGGGGGTTGTGTGCGCGCGCTCGCCGGTTCGGGTGGGCACTGTTGTGGGCAGCCTGAAGGTTCGGTCATGGGGTGTACCGGCGGATCGGTGATTGCGCTGGCCGGGAATCCCAACACGGGCAAGAGTACGATCTTTAATGCGCTGACCGGCTCGCATCAGCATGTGGGCAACTGGCCGGGCAAAACCGTGGAGCAGAAAGCCGGTATTCTCAAGCATGACGGTCAGGAGATCGTGGTGGTCGATCTGCCCGGAACCTACAGCCTGTCGGCCTGCTCGCTGGAGGAGCAGATTGCCCGCGACTTTATCGTCAAGGCGCATCCCCGCGTGGTGGTAAATGTCCTCGACTCAACTAACCTGGAGCGCAACCTCTATCTGACGGCGCAAATCCTGGAGATCGGTGTGCCGATGATTATTGTGCTGAATATGCGCGATCTGGCTGAAGCGCGCGGTATCACGATTGATACCCATCGGCTGGCGCAGCAGTTGCACAACACGCCGGTTATCTCCGTAGCTGCCAGCCGCGAACAGGGTCTCGCCGAACTCAAGCAGACCATTGCGACATTTGCGATGCCCCAGTCGCAGGTCGCCTGCCGGCTTGATCTGGTTGCCTGAGTTCTCCCGGGAAGGAGTTGACGCTGTATGTCTACTACGCATATGTCGGTTCCCACGTCCCCTTCCTCGATTCGGTATGATCATGCAATTGAAGCCGAGATTACCCGCCTGAGCACGGCGATTGCGCAGGTGCCGGAACTGCGGAATAGTTACCGTCCCCGCTGGTTGGCGATCCAGTTGCTGGAGGGTGATGAGCAGTTGCTGGCAGAGGTACAATCCCTGCCCGCGGCCGAAGCGGTGCTGCGCACGCTTGAGGTTGGTAGTGCCCATCTCCGGGATCTGTTTGGCGAAGATGTGGATGTGTTGCTGACCGATCAGCGCTACAATTTTGTGAATGGTCTGGCGCGCGATGTGCTAACCCATCCCGCCGAGCGCCGGCGCACCCTGTCGGAGAAGATCGACCGGGTGGTCACCAACCGGGTGTTGAGCATTCCGATCTTCCTGGCGTTAATGTGGATCGTCTTCAAGGTGACAACCGATGTGGTCAGTCCGTTTGTGGACTGGATCGACGGTGTGATCACCGGGCCGTTTACCAACTGGGTGGTAGCGCTGGTGAGTATGGTCGGGTTGGCCGGCACCTGGTTCGAGAGCCTGCTGGTTGACGGCGTTATCGCCGGAGTGGGCGGGGTGCTGGTCTTTGTGCCGGTGCTGATGTCGCTCTACCTGGCGCTGGCAATCCTGGAGGACTCCGGCTACATGGCGCGGGCCGCCTTTGTGATGGATCGGCTGATGTATACACTGGGTCTGCACGGCAAGAGCTTCCTGCCGATGATTGTGGGCTTTGGCTGTACCGTTCCGGCGATCTATGCCACGCGTACCCTCGATAATGAGAAGGACCGCATCCTGACCGGGTTGCTGGTGCCGTTTATGAGTTGCAGCGCACGGCTGCCGGTCTATATTCTCCTGGCGGCGATCTTCTTTCCGGAGCATGCCGGTCTGGTGATCTTCGGGCTCTATCTGCTGGGCATTGTCACGGCGGTTCTGCTGGGGTTTGTGCTCAAGCATACGCTGTTCAAAAGCCAGACGCACGTACCGTTTATTATGGAGATGCCGCCGTATCGCGTTCCGACCCTCAAGGCGATTTGGAAGCAGATGTGGGAACGCACCGCCTCCTTCATACAAAAAGCCTGGACGGTCATTATGGTTGCCAGCGTGGTGCTCTGGTTCCTGATGGCAATTCCGATGCGCGGCTCCGGCACCTTTGCTGACACCGAACTGGACAACAGCGCCTTTGCCACGGTTTCGCGGGGTATCGCGCCGGTTTTCGCGCCGCTGGGGTTTGGCAACTGGGAGGCCACTGGTTCGTTAGTGACGGGCTTTGTCGCCAAAGAAGTGATTATCAGCACCACCGCGCAGATCTATGCGATGGATGCCACGGCAGCCGAACCCGAGGCATCAACGTTTGCGGGCGATCTGGCGGCAATCGTCACCGGTTTTGTTGACACAACCGTGGAAGTGCTCAAGTCGATTCCATTAATTGTCGGCATTAACCTCTTCCCGGAGGAAGCCGAAGCCGAGCCATCCAGTCTGATGATTGCCATGCGCGACAACTTTGCAGCTTCCAGCGGTGGGCATGGCGCGCCGGCGGCGCTGGCGTTTATGGTGTTTGTCCTGCTCTACACACCCTGCATGGTGGCGACGGCGGCGGCGCGGCATGAGTTTGGGAATAAGTGGATGTGGGTCAGCATCGTGGGGCAACTGGTCCTGGCCTGGGTTGCGGCGCTGGTTGTGTTCCAGGGTAGTCTGCTGCTGGGATTGGGGTAACGGGAAAAGCGGAGAAATCGGTATGCTGCAACAGGTGTTACGCGAATTTGAACATGCCCGTGAGCCGCTCAATCTGCGGGATCTGGCACATAAACTGGGCGTCGAGCGCAGCGCCCTGGAGGGCATGATCGACTACTGGATTCGCAAAGGGCGGCTCAAGGACGATAGCGCACAGACGGTCTGCAGCAGTTGCGGTAGCGGCTCCGCGTGCGGGAGTGAGCCGCAGGGTTGCCCCTTCGTCGGCAAGATGCCGCGCACCATCTCGCTGGTGCCACCGGATGAGGCACCAGTCTCCAGGTAGTGCCACCTTGTGGATTGAACGAATGTTAAGTACATAGTGCGGATATGGAGTGCGGCAGCCATGCTGCCGCATACTGCTTGCCGAGGCAGTGGAACAACCGGTTGATGGAGTTTGAGAAATAGTCCGGATTGGAGTGCGGCAGAAGAACGGTGCATAGAATGCCATCTACGGCCGGCTACCGTGATGATGACCTCCGGGTTACATGTTCAAACTTGGATGTGGACGCGCAGAAGCGCGTCCCTACCGCGACTCTGTGTTCCTCGGTGCTCTCTGTGGCAAAAAATTCGGCTCCTCGGTGTGTCTGGTGGCAAAAACTGTGACAAGAAGAGGAAAAATGACAGTTACGCCCGCAATATACCAGCTTGCTGTTCCTGGTCTGGGTAACGTCTCTTTCAAACAGCGGGACGATGTGTTGACGATTGCCCAGGATCTGCGCGACATCTACGCCTTTGATCGGGAGGGTCGTCTGACTGGCGGTTTTCTTGACGGCAAGAACTACCGGCGCAGCATGACCAACGCAGTCATGCAGAAATACTTTGCCGAGGATGGCACAAAGGTCCGCCGCTTTCTCGCCTACGAAGAGCGCAAACACCTGCTTGCAGATATCTTCGCGCGGGTGGCCCGCATCCGCGAGCAGCTTCCTCCCACGGAGCATACCGAACTACACGCCTGGCTGGAGCGCATTCTCACCTGGGATTTTGACCGATTGGAAGCGCAACGCGACGCATTTTATGCGATCTACAAACCCGTCACCATTCTGCCGCCCGATCAGTATCGCGCACTGGTGTTGCAGGCGGCAGAGGGATGCAGTTGGAACCGCTGCACCTTCTGCTCGTTCTACCGGGATCGGCGGTTCCGCATCAAATCGCCGCCGGAGTTCCAGCAGCATGCCCGCCAGGTCAAAGCCTTCCTGGGCGAGGCGATCCGGTTGCGCCGGTCGATCTTTCTGGCTGATGCGAATGCGCTGATCATCCCGCAACCCCGCCTGCGCGAACTGCTTGACCTGGTTCACACCGAGTTTCCTCTGGACCGACCACATGCTGGGGAGGGGTATCAGTTGGAAGGCATCTACGCCTTTCTGGATATTTTCGGCGCGGAGAAGAAATCCCTGGCGGATTATCAGGAACTGCGCGCGTATGGCGTCCGGCGCATCTATATCGGGTTGGAGACGGGCAACGCGGCGTTGTTCAACCTGCTGAACAAGCCCGGTTCGCCGGCGGAGTGCATCGAAGCGGTGCGCATGATCAAGGCAGCCGGGATTAACGTCGGGATCATTCTGCTGGTGGGTGCGGGTGGGGCACGCTTTGCCCGGCAGCATATTGATAACTCGATTGCGGCAATTGCGGCAATGCAACCGGGACCGGGCGATCTGATCTATCTCTCGCCGCTGATCGTCGGCGCTGATGATGCCTACACGCTGCGCATGCGCGACCTGGGGATCGCGCCACTGGACGCGGGTGAAGTTGATGCGCAGTTTGCCGCGATCAAGCGTGGGTTGCAATCGGCGCTGCCGCATGGCCCGAAGGTAGCGCTTTACCATATCGAAGAGTTTATCTATTAAAATGGCTGCTTCACCTTTTGCCACAGAGGACACCGAGGACACGGAGTGATGCGGCATATGCTCCATTGCGGGGTTACTTTGATGATTGCGGGATTGATAGCCTGTCCTGCGTTTTAAGGTTGAGAAAATAGGTTAGATATGCTGTGTGGCCGCAGGTTACTCCACATCGCGCCCCAGTCTCAGGAGTCCCGGCTTATGAACGTTGAGAAATGAGTCGGGATATGAAATGTCCGGATTCATATTTCAAACTTCTTCAGCCGGTTGACAGCCGCAGACCGGCTGAAGCCGGGATTCCTGGAGCAATGTCTAGACTTAATTTTCAAAGTTCATCAACAACCTCAACCCTGTGCCAGGTTGCTGCGGCGCTTCTGCCCTTCTACTGTGGATACTTCTTCTCCCATCCTTTGCAAATAAAAGCATTGACAAAGTTTGTTTATTAGAGTATACTCATTCGCATCATTCTACACAATAAACTTTCATAAAAGCAGCAGTATGGTTGCATCTTGGAATCGTTCAGCCGCGCGTGCGCCAGTTTGCCCGTCTGAAACGATAATGTGCAGTGTGTCATTACCGACACGGAAAGATGACAGGAGGTTGTGCCGTGACCCGACGGACGATTCACACAATGGTACATCTGTTGAGCGGGCTGCTCATTCTGGTTCTGCTGGCGGCCTGTGGCGCTCCGGCAGCCGATGCTCCGACGACTGACACCCCGGTAGCCGAAACTCCGACGACCGATGCTCCGACGACCGACACCCCGGTAGCCGAAACTCCGACGACCGACACTCCCGCGGCCGCTACGGGTGATGCGGTGGTCAATGTCTACTCGGCCCGGCATTATGGCGCGGTTGAGGCGGTGTTTAACCGCTTCACCGAGGAGACCGGGATCGAAGTGCGACTCTCGCAGGGATCGGTGCAGTCGCTGGTGGAGCGTATGCTGGCCGAAGGCCCGCAGACCCCCGCCGATGCGTTTATCTCGATTGATGCGGGCGGATTGTGGCTGATTGCCAACGAGGGACTGCTCGAACCGATTGAGTCGGAGGTGCTGACGGAAAATATCCCGGATATCTTGCGCGACCCGGAGAATCGCTGGTTTGGTCTGAGCCGGCGCGTGCGGACCATTATGTATAACCCCGATGCCGTCGGCGCGGAAGAAGTGCCTGCAACCTACGCTGACTTGGCCGATCCGCAGTGGCGCGATCGCCTCTGCCTGCGCCCGGCAACGCACATCTACACGATTGCGCTGGTCGCCGGCATGATCTCCAACCGGGGCGAAGCGGAAACCGAGGAAATTGTGCAGGGTTGGGTCGCCAATAACCCGACCTACCTGGATAGCGATACCCGCATACTAGAAACCGTGGCGGCGGGCGGGTGTGATGTGGCGATTGCCAATCACTACTACCTGGGGCGCATCCTGAATGAAGATCCCGATTTCCCGGTAGAAGTGACCTGGGCCAACCAGGAAACTACCGGCGTGCATCGCAACATTATTGGGATGGGCGTGCTCCAGAGCGCGCGCAACCAGGAGAATGCCGTCCGCCTGCTGGAGTGGCTGGCAACCGAGGGTCAGGGGGCCACGCCGGATACGCTGCCCGGCAGCAACTTCGAGTTCCCGGTCAACCCGGACGCCGAGGTTGATCCGCTGATCGCCGGGTTTGGCGAGTGGACGGTCGATCCAATTGATCTAAACGAGTATGGACGTAACCAGGCGGCGGCTATTCAGTTGCTCGAACGTGCCGGCTATGGCTTCGCCGAGACCGCCGGGCAGTAGCGGCGCATCAGTTGCAATGATCAGGTGAACTCGATGACATCAACCCGGGCTCAAATCGCCACGACCAGCACGGCACATGTTTCGTCCGGTACCCGACCGGCGGCTGCCCGCCGCTTCTGGCCGCGACACTGGGGCGTGTGGGCGCTGATCCTGACGCTCACTGTGCCGGTGCTGGTGCCGCTTGTGGTGGTCGCGCTGGAGATTGCCACCCCGACGCCGGCAATCTGGTCACATATCTGGGCAACGGTGCTGCCGACCATGCTGCGCAATACGCTGCTGCTGCTGCTGGGTGTTGGCGGCAGCACATTTCTGCTGGGGACCGGGCTGGCATGGCTGGTAACGGCCTACCGCTTTCCCGGACGCGGGCTCTTTGACTGGATGCTGCTGCTGCCAATGGCGATGCCCGGCTATATCCTGGCGTTTGTCTTTGTCGCCACCTTCGACTTTGTCGGCCCGGTGCAGTCGGCGTTGCGCGCCCGGTTCGGGGCGGACGTCTGGTTTCCCAATATCTACACGCCGGTCAGCGCGATCCTGGTGTTGAGCCTGGTGCTCTACCCGTATGTTTACCTGCTGGCGCGCGCGGCCTTCCGCGAACAGTCGGCAACCACGTTTGATGCGGCGCGGGCGATGGGCTACAGCCGCACCCGGACGTTCTTCCGGCTGGTGTTGCCGCTGGCGCGACCATCGATCGCCGCCGGGGTTACGCTGGCACTGATGGAGACGCTAACCGATTTTGCTACTGTGCGCTTTTTCAATGTGCCTACCCTGAGCGAAGGTATCTTTCGCATCTGGGAGGGCATGATGAACCGCCAGGCCGCGATGGAACTGGCCTCGCTGCTCTTCTTTGCCGCCCTGATTGTGATCCTGGTGGAGCGGGGGCTGCGTGGACGCGCGCGCTTCTACCAGACCGGCGGACGGTCCCGGCGGCCCGATCCGGTCAGGCTGCGCGGGTTACGGCGCTGGCTGGCAACCGGCGTCTGTGGCGCGGTGTTGCTGGTGGCATTTGGACTGCCCACGCTGCAACTAACCCTCTGGACGTTGGACGAGATCCGCGCGGCGGGTGCGGGCGGCACGCTCAATGTCGCCTTTCGGCGGTATGTCGGAACAACTTTTACGCTGGCGGCGGTGGCGGCACTGGTAGCAGTGGCCTGGTCATTCCTGCTGGCGCATGCGGTGCGCCTGCGCGCGGGGCGGATGGCGCGCGTCACCGTGCGTCTGGCAACGCTGGGTTATGCCATGCCGGGCGCGGTGGTAGGTGTGGGTGTGCTGCTCACCCTCACGACGCTTGATCGGACGATCAACGGTCTGGCGTTTGCCGGGTGGGGTATCACCACCGGGTTGCTGCTCACCGGGTCGCTGATCGGCCTGATCTATGCCTATGTTGTGCGCTTTATGGCGGTTTCGTACAACAGCGTTGAGGCCAGCCTGGACAAGGTCACGCCGAGCATGACTATGGCGGCCCGCTGCCTGGGGGCGCGACCGGCGCGACTGCTCTGGCGGATTCATCTGCCGCTAGTCAGCACGGGGATTGTTACCAGCGCCACGCTGGTGTTTGTCGATGTGATGAAAGAGTTGCCGGCGACACTACTGCTGCGTCCGTTTGGGATGGATACGCTCTCGATCTGGGCCTATCTGTTGGCCTCGGAAGGTTTCTGGGAAGCTGCCGCCGTTCCCTCCCTGACCATTCTGGGGGTCGGGGTGATTCCGGTGCTGTTCCTGATGCGCCTCAACCGCTGAGGAGAAACAATGGCAGTGGAGCCGATCATTGAACTGCATAACCTGCGCAAGCAGTATGGCGCTGACATCCAGGCTGTGGACGACGTCTCCCTGGCGGTCGAGCGCGGGCAACTGCTGGCGCTGCTGGGGCCGAGCGGCTGTGGCAAATCAACCATGCTGCGGCTGATTGCCGGGCTGGAAACACCCGACAGCGGCGAGGTCTGGCTGGAGGGCAACTGTGCGGCGGGTCCGCGTGCCTGGCTGCCCCCGGAAGCGCGGCGCGTGGGGATGGTCTTTCAGGACTATGCGCTCTTCCCGCACCTTACCGTCCGGCAGAATATCCTCTTCCCGCTCAACGGTATGCGGCCGCGGGAGCGGCAACCCCGCGTGGCGGCAATGCTCGAACTGGTGGGGCTGGCATCACTCGACGAACGCTATCCGCATCAACTGTCCGGCGGGCAGCAGCAGCGCGTGGCCCTGGCGCGGGCGCTGGCCCCCAATCCGGCCGTGGTCTTGCTGGACGAACCTTTCTCCAACCTGGATGTCACCCTGCGTAACCAGATGCGCGACGAGGTCCGACAGATCTTGCAGTCGGCCGGGGCGACCACACTGTTTGTGACCCATGACCAGGAAGAAGCCTTTGCGCTTGCGGACACGGTTGCAGTTATGTTCGCGGGAGAGCTTGCTCAGGTGGGTACGCCGCGAATGATCTATCTCTACCCGGTGAGCCGGGAGGTCGCCGCCTTTGTGGGTGAGGCCAACTTCCTGGCAGGCACCGCCGACGGCAACCAGGTGACGTGCGCATTGGGACGGCTACCGCCGGCTGTGTCACTGCATGGGCGGGTGGATGTGCTGGTGCGTCCGGAAGCGCTGTTGCTCCAGCCTGATCCGGCGGGCGCGGCCCGGGTTGAACAGGTGACATTCTCCGGGCGTGATCAGACCGTCCAACTGGCTCTACACGATGGCACGCGGCTGCGGGCGCGTAGTTCCCCCTTGCTGGAACTCAACCCGGGTATGCAGGTTCACCCGACCGTGCAGGGGCCGGTGATGGCCTACTCACTCTGAGGACCGAGACCCGCCGGGTGGTTGGGTGTTGTCGCCATATCGCTGCCTTCCTGTCCAGATGGGCCTCCGGTTGCGCGTCTTTTCATCTGTTTACTGCTCATACCTTTTCCATTGTTCTGTTCCAGAGCATAAGCAATGCCACTCTTGAGCGTGCCATGGGTGATGATTCCCTGGATGTCAGCGCCCATCCCCACCAGTGTCTGCGCCACCTCGGGCCGAATCCCGGTCAGGACAACCTGCGCGCCGAGCAGTTTCACGGCCTGGGCTGCGCGTACCAGCACATTGGCAATCTGGGTATCAACCACCTGCACGCCGGTAATATCGACAATGACCGTTGTAGCCTGGTGCTCCGCCACACCTTGCAAAAGGGCTTCCAGAATCTGCTGGGCGCGGGCACTGTCAATACTACCAATCAAGGGCATGGCTACTAAGTCGTCGGCAAGGGGAATGAGCGGCGTGCTTAACTCGCGCAGAGTTGCCTGCTGGGCTGCCTGTTCTTCCTCGATACGCA
>DAOTUI010000157.1:0-4266 GCA_034437035.1 Chloroflexaceae bacterium | reverse complement strand
TTTTTCACAAAAAATTTTCACCTTGTGAAAATTTTTTGTGAAAAAAGGATGGTTTCTTCCACCCTGCCGGAGGCGGTATCCTCTTCCAGATCAGGAACCAGGTAAGCCCGGTTATTTGAAAGGTATTGCCCCTAACCCCTAACCAGCGCAGTCTCATCGAACGCCTGTGGATAGCGGGCCACAACCGCGTCAACCAGCGCCTCGCCCAGCGCCCAGAACCCCCGCGCCGATTGCAACTCCGTGGCAGCCCAGGCCCAGCGCCACGCCTGCCGTTCATCCTGCCAGAGCTTCAGCCCCTGCGCGCTCAACTCATCGAGCATCAGGCCAACGTGCCGCAGCAGCGTGTAACTGATCGCCGCCGCGTCGGGTGAACATACCGGCGCGTGCGATTGGTTTGACTGTTCCGTAAGCATACAGACCTCCTGTGGGCGGAGTGCCCGCGTTGAGGCGGGGATGCGGGAGCAGCGCTATTGCATGCTACAATAGCGCTGCATCGGCGCTTGCCCGCCGGTGCTATGCCCTTCGGCTGCTTTCACCAGCCGAAGGGCGTCCTAACGTATGGCAATGGTCTCTGTTTGCCAACCAAATAGTAGCACATACCTGAAGTAGTGTCAACATTTTTTGGATGTATAAAATTATGCAACGATTTGGGGAAAAGTTACGCACGCTACGCACTCGACACAGGATGACCCTGCGCGAACTGGCGCGCGCACTCGGATATTCAACTCACAGCTATATCACTGAAGTTGAGACAGGCCGACGAATACCAAAAGTGGATTTTGTGTTAAAAATTTCTAATTTCTTCAATGTCTCCACCGATCAGCTTGTGCGAGACGATCTTGACCTGGATGCGTAAGCACATTTTGTTCCTGGTTCCTTTGTTCTCTGTGCTTGATATGCAACGATTCGGGGAAAAATTACGTACATTGCGCACCCGGCATGGCATGACGATCCGTGATCTGACGCGTGCGCTGGGCTATGCCGGATCTGGTTATGTCAGTGAAGTGGAAACTGGTAAACGGGTACCAACTGCCGAATTTGTCTTGAAAACAGCGCGGCTCTTTGATGTTAGCGCGGATCGTCTGTTAAAGGATGAGCTTGAAATAGATGTGTAGAGCGCATTTGTTCTTAGTTCTTCTGTTCTCTGTGCTTGATATGCAACGGTTTGGAAAAAAACTACATACATTACGCACCCGGCGAGGGATGGCAATGCGCGAACTGGCCGAAGCGCTGGGGTACTCATCACATGCCCACATAAGTCTTGTTGAAACGGGAAGACGGAAACCATCACGAGATCTTATTTTACGCGTAGCGCAGTTCTTCAACGTCTCCACCGATCAGCTTGTGCGTGATGATCTCGATCTGGATGCGTAAGCACATTTTGTTCCTGGTTCCTTTGTTCTATGTTCTTGATATGCAGCGATTCGGGGAAAAATTACGCACGTTACGCACCCGGCGTGGGATGACCGTTCGGGAGTTGGCCGTTGCCCTGGGTTACTCGGAGAAGAGTCACAGCTATGTTAGTGAGACAGAAACAGGGAAACGAACACCAGAAGTTGAGTTTGTTCTGAAAGTCGCCCAGTTCTTCAACGCCTCCACCGATCAACTTATACGCGATGATCTTGATATCGATGTGTAGAGCGCATTTGTTCTTAGTTCTTCGGTTCTATGTTCTTGATATGCAACGATTCGGGGAAAAGTTACGCACGCTACGCACCCGGCGTGGGATGGCAATGCGCGAACTGGCCGAAGCGCCGGGTTATTTATTGCAGGCCGTCTTCCTACACAAAAGATTATGAAAGGATGATGCAATGATTCGCGCGCTCACTGCGCTACTGCTCTGCCAGCTCGTTGGGGAAATTGTTGCCCGCCTGCTGCAACTTCCCGTTCCCGGCCCGGTTATCGGGATGCTGCTGCTCTGGATACTGCTGCTTGTCCACGGTTCCATCCCTGCCTGGCTCCAGCAGACCGCGCAGACGATTGTGCAGCATCTCTCGCTGCTGTTTGTCCCCGCCGGCGTTGGCGTGATGGTGCATTTCGCGCGCCTGCAGGACGAGTGGCTGCCTATTCTGCTTACGCTGGTCGGCAGTACCATTATTACCATGGTTTTCACCGCGCTGACCATGCATGTTTTATCCCTACAAATGAACCGAATGCAGTAACCGTACACGACTTACATGGTGAATGTTCAAACCGGGCGTTTCACCCGAAGAAACACAGACCGCCTGCGGCAACATGGTACTTCTTTTTATCTTTTTCACGCAATGGTTGCGCTTTGTGCAACCATTGCGTGAAAAAGAAAGTCTCATTCCACCCTGCCGGAGGCAAAATCCCCTTTCGGATCGATAACCGCGTAACTCGTGTAACATTCCATGCTACAGGAGCATTGCCCTTATGGATATCAACCTGACCGACATCTGGGTCTACCTGGCCGAAACGCCGCTGCTCTGGCTGACGCTGACCCTGGCGGTCTATCTGCCGGCGGACTGGCTGTACCGGCGAACCAACGCGCTGCCGCTGTTTAACCCGGTGCTGCTGACAATTATTGGCCTGGTCCTGCTGCTGCTGGCAACCGGTACGCCCTACGCAACCTATTTCGACGGGGCGCAGTTTGTGCATTTTTTGCTGGGACCGGCAACGGTGGCGCTGGCGATCCCGCTCTACACCTACTCCGCAACGCTCCGGCGGATGCTGGTGCCGCTGCTCGGCGCGCTACTGGTCGGCGCAGTGACGGGAGTGGTTTCGGCAATTGGGATTGGGCAGTTGGTGGGTCTGTCGGATGTGACCCTGCGCTCGTTAGCGCCCAAGTCGATTACAACGCCAATCGCCATGGGTATTTCCGAGCAGGTGGGCGGCCTGCCCTCGCTAACGGCAGTGATTGTTATTCTCACCGGCATTGTGGGTGCAACCATTGCCCAGGAGGTGCTGAGCGTAACGCGCATCCGTGAGTCGAGCATCCGAGGCTTTGCGATTGGCCTGGCCGCTCACGGCATCGGGACGGCGCGCGCATTTCAGATGGATGCGGAGGCCGGGGCGTTCTCCGGGCTGGCGATGGGGTTGAATGGCGCGGTAACGGCGATTATTGTGCCGCTCATTGTTTCACTGATGTTGTAGAACTATGCAAACACTTTTAGCAGTCGATCTAGGGTTAAAAACGGGGCTGGCGCTCTACCAGGAGGATGGACGGTTGCGCTGGTACCGTTCACATAACTTTGGCTCGGTGACACGGCTCCGGCGGGGCGTCGGGGGCGTCTTAAACACCCTGCCGGGACTTGCCTGGCTGATCCTGGAAGGCGATACCACCCTGGGTGATATCTGGGAGCGGGAAGCGCTCCGTCATCAGGCGGCCGTGCGCCGCGTCACCCCGGAGCTATGGCGGCAGCGCCTGCTCTACCCGCGCGAGCAGCGCAGCGGTGCGCGGGCCAAGCAGCATGCCGACGAACGGGCGCGCCAGGTGATCGCCTGGTCCGGCGCATCCCGGCCCACAGCGCTGCGCCACGATACCGCCGAGGCCATTCTGATCGGGCTGTGGGGCGTGCTGGAGGTGGGCTGGCTGGCGCAGTTGCCCCCCGAACTGCGCCGGAGTTGAGTTAACTGATCAGCCGGGCATCAAGCGTTAGCTCCTCCAGGCCGGGTTTCAGCAGCACTGATACCGGGCAGTTCTCTTTTGCCTGGTTCGCAGCCTCGGCAAAAGTTTCCGCCGTGATATCCGTTACCGTGCCCTCAACCACCAGATGAACCTTCGTGATTTTGAAGCCACTCTGATCCTTGCGCAGCGTCAGCGTAGCCTGCGTCTGGAGCGCCTGCGGTGCATGCCCCTGCCGGCTGAGGCCCAGCGCCAACGCCATGCTAAAGCAGGACGCGTGGGCCGCCGCAATCAACTCTTCCGGGTTAGTGCCGGTGCCGCTCTCAAACCGCGAGGGATAGGTAACGGTTGCCTCGGTCAATACCTCACTTCCGGTTGAGACAGTACCGGCACCACTCTGCAGATCACCCGACCAGGATGCCGCCGCATTACGTAGAATATCAGCCATACATTTCTCCTTTTTTATTAATTACCCGACTTACGCGGTCGGTTCCAAACCAGGCGTTTGCCCGGATGAACGTCCCGATTCGCCTGCGGCAGCATGGTACTGTTTTCTCACCGTTCGCTTATTTTCGGAAGGAGTTCGTAAAAATCCCCCATTAGCCGGTCAAAAACGGCTACTTGGGAAACATCTCGCCCCACATGGCGATAAAAATTGCAGAAATGTTTTACACATTACG
>DAOTUI010000156.1:0-16326 GCA_034437035.1 Chloroflexaceae bacterium | reverse complement strand
GAACGGCGTGTCCGCGCACGGGGAAGGTCGGCCCACCAGGCCGCTGCCCACATGCAGTTGCGTGCGGCGGTGCTCCTGACCAGCACGGACATAATCGCCGGCGATGATCGTGTCGTGTAGTAATCCCCTCACGAGGATTCAGGTCATTCAGACTTATCCGTGAGGAGCACCACTCAGCATATAGCGCGGGAAGTAGTAATCCCCTCACGAGGATTCAGGTCATTCAGACAGACCAGCCGGGCCAGCCCAGACCAACAGGAACAGGGTAGTAATCCCCTCACGAGGATTCAGGTCATTCAGACCCCAATCGTTCGGGCATCACTGCGCAAACCCATGCGAATTAGTAGTAATCCCCTCACGAGGGTTCAGGTCATTCAGACCAGGATAGACAGGGGGCAACGATGGCACGCATTATTCAGTAGTAATCCCCTCACGAGGATTCAGGTCATTCAGACCGGATTGTTGTCGCTGATAGCGCCAAACGCCAATTTGGTAGTAATCCCCTCACGAGGATTCAGGTCATTCAGACGTGTTGACGGCGGATGGTGACGCAAGTGGTCAGGTTGTAGTAATCCCCTCACGAGGATTCAGGTCATTCAGACTCCTTGCACAGCATCTACTACTGCTGTGAGGTTGCGCTGTAGTAATCCCCTCACGAGGATTCAGGTCATTCAGACCGACCGGGTGGTTTACCTGCCAAAGCAGATGAGCAAGATGTAGTAATCCCCTCACGAGGATTCAGGTCATTCAGACTTACTGTATACGGCGTTGATAAAGACTTGCTTCAACTACGTAGTAATCCCCTCACGAGGATTCAGGTCATTCAGACGAAAAAACAATGAACATCACACCCAACACCAAGATAGTGTAGTAATCCCCTCACGAGGATTCAGGTCATTCAGACGGATTACGCCATAATCATCCGTGAGGAACACCACCAGTAGTAATCCCCTCACGAGGATTCAGGTCATTCAGACTTATAGAACAGGAGTGTTCAAATGCTAACACAGATTGAGTAGTAATCCCCTCACGAGGATTCAGGTCATTCAGACGGAATTCTGCTGTCCGGGACGTTCGCCGAGGTGACGTAGTAATCCCCTCACGAGGATTCAGGTCATTCAGACATATGAGTAATCAAAGCGCACGGATATTTTACTTACGTAGTAATCCCCTCACGAGGATTCAGGTCATTCAGACGGAACTTACACGGAGGATAAAAGTGCTTAATTCATTAGGTAGTAATCCCCTCACGAGGATTCAGGTCATTCAGACCTATACTGGCGCCAGCTGCTCGATTTAGGCTTTGAGAAGTAGTAATCCCCTCACGAGGATTCAGGTCATTCAGACTAATTCAGTATCTAAGGAGACATCAAATGAAGCAGCGGTAGTAATCCCCTCACGAGGATTCAGGTCATTCAGACGTACTCTATCGTCCTGTATACACCCGACGGCAGAAACCGTAGTAATCCCCTCACGAGGATTCAGGTCATTCAGACGAAATGTGGGAGTGGTGCCCGTATGTGGGCGGTGTAAGGTAGTAATCCCCTCACGAGGATTCAGGTCATTCAGACACTGACGGAGCTGGTCGTAGAACTCTTGAAACACAAGAGCAGTAGTAATCCCCTCACGAGGATTCAGGTCATTCAGACGTTGCGGCAGTACCTGGACTATACACAAACGCTGCGTGGGTAGTAATCCCCTCACGAGGATTCAGGTCATTCAGACTGAAGAAACAAGCATCTGCTCAATGATCCGTGACGAAGGTAGTAATCCCCTCACGAGGATTCAGGTCATTCAGACGGAGCACTGATAGGATGCTAACACAGATTGAACAGGAGTAGTAATCCCCTCACGAGGATTCAGGTCATTCAGACTGTAGGCGGACAGGCACACTAGCGCGGCGTCATTAAAGTAGTAATCCCCTCACGAGGATTCAGGTCATTCAGACGGAAGCGCGGAACCTGGTCATCTACTTAACAAATTAGTAGTAATCCCCTCACGAGGATTCAGGTCATTCAGACCTGAAGTGCCGCGCGATCTTCGGGAACCAGTGATTGCAGTAGTAATCCCCTCACGAGGATTCAGGTCATTCAGACGTATCACAGTCACCTGATGCTAAACTACGCTGTTCTTAAGTAGTAATCCCCTCACGAGGATTCAGGTCATTCAGACCTACGCGCGAAGTACGAAGAGGCAGTGCGGGCGGAAGAGCGTAGTAATCCCCTCACGAGGATTCAGGTCATTCAGACCGCCAGCAGCACCGCCAGCAGCAGGCTGGTCGGTACGTAGTAATCCCCTCACGAGGATTCAGGTCATTCAGACAACAGTGCGACACGCGGTGTGGTAGGCTCTGTGTATACGTAGTAATCCCCTCACGAGGATTCAGGTCATTCAGACCCTGCCTTGCTGCGGTGCATTGGAATGCGCCATAGCGCGCGGTTTGCGCGGTAGCCGCCCAGCCGGGCCTGGATGCGCCCGATTTCGGCCTGTCTGCACGGGTTCATCCGGCGTTTTCCCCATTCGTATGCGCTTGCGCGGCATGCACATCTGGAGCGGCACCCCCGCATTATATCACATAGATATCCGGACTGGTTTCCACCGCCGGGCCACTCCCAATACAGGTGATGGTGGTAATGCAGGCCGCGCACAGGCGGTAGATGCGCACATTATCACCATCGTCCGGGTGCAGCACGGCGTTCAGACGCTGCTGCAAGGTCGCATACTGGGGTGCCGTCAGATCGCACTCGAACACACTATACTGCACCCGCTGTCCAAATCCTTCCAGGATCGTTGCGATCTGGGTGCGCCGTTTATCGTTCGAGATGTCGTAGGAGATGATATAGAGCATTGTTCGGTTCTGCCTCCATGCTGCTTGCCGGTCCAACCGGGGGATGCGCCGGTGTGCGGGCCCCGGGTGTCCCACATCGTCGGATTGCGCTGGGGCGTGGCCGCGGTTACCGGGCGGTAAACGGCACGTACGGCTCATCGCGCTGGATGGCGCGCGCCAGCCGCCGCGCCTGGAGATCCAGGCATCGCAGATAGGTCACTTTCCCCGGACGCCCGTCGGCCCCATCAGGATGGGTGGCCTCGGTGCGCATCCGCGCTTCAAACGCCGTCACAAAGCGTCGTTTTCCTGCATCGCTCAGGACCAGCGGATACTGCGCATCATCGCCGGGGGTGAAATCAGCGGGTGTCACCCGGCCATCGCCGCAGCAGCGCAGCACCAGCGAGTCCACCAGCAGCGGACGAAACTCCTCCATCAGATCCAGCGCCAGCGCGGGCCGGTTGTAGTCCAGTTGATGCAGAAATCCCTGGTAGGGATCAAACCCGGCTGCCTGCACCGCGCCGAGCAGTTTGTGCATCAGCAAGGTGTAGCCCAGCGAGAGCAGGACATTCACCGCATCCGGCGGCGGCCGCCGCTGCCGGCCGGGAAAGGCCCACTCGTCCGGCAGCAGCGCGCGGATGCCGCGAAAGTAGCGCGCGGTGGCGCTGCCTTCTACGCCCAGCAGCGAGGAGATCGCGGTGGTGCGTTCGATCCGGCCACGATAGTCATCCAGCGCGGCAATCGCCGTATGCACCTCGTCCGCCACCTCCGTGCGATTGCGGGCAAACCGTTGCAGCAGGGTTCGACTGTTCTGCACCTTGCCCTGCACACAGGCCTGCGCCATCCGCACCGCCCAGGCGGTCTCCTCGGCCCGGCGATATTGCGCGCGCCGCAACGCCACATGCGCCGTGACCGTGCCAATCAGCCGTCCATGATAGCGCCCATGCACCGTCAAGAATGTCACCTCAACCCCCCGGTCAAGCAGGCGCTTGATCACCGGCGTACTCAGGCTGACATTCCCGAAGATCACCAGGTCGGTGATCTTGACCAGCGGCACCCGGCTCAGCAGCTCATCACCGCGCCGGATTTCCAGCCGCTCACCGGCGCAGTGCAGCGCGGTCCCCTGTTCAACGACATAGCATGTTGCCATTGCGTCTCCTCGACCTCATTCCCGCCCGGTATCCCCGGCGAGCAGGCGGGTGCGTCCGAGACCGCGCGCCGTGCCGGCCCCCACGCCGCTGTAGAAGGCAAAGCGCGCCAGGGTGTCAATGCAGGCCAGCCAGTAGCGGTCACGGTTGGTGGCGACATAGGTACAGCGCCCGACCGCGCCAATCTGCAGGGCTCCGCCCTTGGTCGGCTCGGCGGCGGAGCGCAGGTCAAAGCGGCCGGCGGCCATGCACTCCCCCGCAAAGCGGCGTACCTCGTCGGGCAGAGCCAGCGGCGCCAGGGCATTCCACTTGTCGAGCAGACTGCCAAACACCAGGTCGGGGGTGGGGAGCGGCTGGTTCATCCCGCGCTGGCGGAATGTCACCGGCGCGGCAAATTCCAGCGTCCAGCGGGTTGGCCCGGCGGCAGCACGCAGGAGCGCGGGCGCCGCCAGTCCTTCGTAGCTATCGCGCCCGGCCCAGGCATGCCCGGCGGGGTCATCGGTAATCTGCGTCACCTGCCAGGCGGTCCCGTCCAGGTCCAGCGTGCCGACCGTCTCCGGGGTCCAGTCTGCCGCCAGCGGCTCCAGTTCGGGGGACAACAGGGTGATCCGCAGCCCATAGTCCCGGTCGGGCTGCACAGTGCTGGTCTTGCCGCGCCCCGGCAGTCCCAGCACATTCGAGACGGTCAGCGGGCGGACGGCAACATCATCGTGCAGCCGCTCGGCCAGGGCCGGGTCGGCGGCGGCGATCAGGCGCAACAGCGCGGCGTGGGTGGCGCGCCCCAGACTAGACGGCACGCTGGTTGCGGCCCGTGGGCGCAGGTTCCACATCAGGGCAGTTGGCACAGGAACAGCTCCTTTCATTGGTGCGGAGCGCAGAGCGGAAAGCGCAGAGCGCAGAGCGCAGAGCGCAGAGCGGGAAAGGGGAAACGTGCAACGAGAAACGTGACGCATGACCATCACCCCATCACCCTATCACCCCATCACCCCATCACCCCATCACGTTCTTTCTACCGCGCCCGGGCGAACGTGGCCCCGGTGCGGCCAGGTTGGTAACGTACAACGAATCGGCTGCGGTTAGCGCGGGGCCTCGCGCAGCAGGGAGAAAATCAGATCATTTATCGCCACAAACGGCGACGGACCAACCGCGCGTCCGGCGACGAAGGCAAAAATCTGCGCGAGATGCGGCAGGATCTGCTCGGCGTCCGCCGCAGTCGCCGCCGGTCCCCGGAAGCTGCGGGCCAGATCAATCCGGCGCACCCCGTCAAAACTATGGGTCAACGCATTGCGCAGGCGGGCCAGTCCTTCCAGGTGTTCCAGCGCCGCCAGGACCGGCTGGATTGTCGCACGATCCGACCCCGCCAGTTGCGGCAACAACTCCAGCAGAAGCGCCCGTCCCGCCAGCTTATCGCGGGTGTCATCAACACGATCACTCCGGAAGCGCACCCCCTGCGCGCCGGCCCATGCCTGCGACAGCTTGGCACCATCAGGGTCCGGGTGTCCGTTCCAATCCAGAAAGCGCGCCCCGTGCGCCAGACAGAGAGCCCGCAGCGCATTTTCCTGAAAGCGTACCACCTGGGTGAGGAAATCGGCATAGGCTCCGGTGGCATAGCGCGCCGCCGCCCCATGATACACCTCTTCCAGCTTGGCCGTGCGATCCGGCGCATCCACCGCAGCGTACAACGCCATAATCCGTTCTCGCCAGCGCCCATCCCCCAACTGGTCCACCCCGCCGTCCAGTGCCTGCACCGCGCCGGGGAAATCGAAGTTAAAGCGACACTGGGCATAGTCCAGCATGGCGGCCAGCAATTCCGGCGCGCCCGGGGCCAGGCGATCCGTAATCACCGAATGCTGTTCGCGCAGGGTCCGCGCGGCGGCATCATAGGTGTAGGTTGCCACATTCGAGCGCAGCGCCGACCGCAGCGGCTCGGCCTGCAGCCGCTTGCCCGTGTTCAGGGTTGAGGGCAGCGGGTGGATCGGATGCACATACATCACCACGGCCTGCGCACCAAAGACTTCCGTTCCCGCAACCAGTAACCCGGTGGTCATGGCCGGCGTGCCTCCGGTTACTTCCAGGTAGGCCGTCGCATCAGGGTGGGCCGCCCGCAGCGTCGGCAGGCGGTATTCAAAAAAGCGCCGCACGCCATCATAGTCCGAGGGATCGCGGTATGTGCCCTGTTCGTCGGCAATCTCCCAGATCTGGATCTGGTCCGGTGGGATCGCTCGCCAGTCGCGGGCTTCATCGGCCAGACAGCGTGCTACGACCTGTGCAGTCAGGCAGGTATCCTTACTCCAGAGTGTATGGGCCGCTGTATCCGCCGGTGGTTCATCGCCCTGGTTGGAGGCAATCAGCACCACGCCCGCCAGGTCGCCCTGCTTTTGCACTGCCCGTAGTGCCTTGGCAATAATCGGCAGCACCAGGTGCGGCCGCAGATCGTCATAGGTCGCCAGTATACGCCCGGCCCGCTCCCGTTCGCTGAGCCCCTGCAACGTGGGGAGCCGGTCGCGGTCCAGGTCACTGCTGCCAATGTTACAGATAAGGAGGTTCATCGATCACCTTCAAAGATGCGCCGACAGAGGCGGTTTATATAGACATATGCGTGTTCGTGCGGCACCGGAATACCAAAGGCATGCTGATAGGCACTCCGCATCCGCGTGATCACGGCGTCAACCGAATCGCCTGCCTTTTTTTCAACTTCGGTATGTGAAATGGGTGAGAAGCGGTGAACAATATCATTCCGCAACGGCACCGGCCCGTCTACCACCGCCAGGTCAGCCAGGGCCGCCAGGTACTCCGGACGCTCCCGGATCGCTGCCAGCCGCCCAACAATCTGCCGCAGGTTGTGCCGGTCTACCTCCCGCTGCCGATTCTCAGCCGCCGAATCGGCGGGACTCTCGGCGTCGGCCAGGCCCAGGTCATGGAGAAGCGCACGATTGGCGTTCCACCAGCTCTCCTTAAAGCCGGCACGGGTTTTCTTACTCCACTCCACCTGCAGCTCCTCGGCCATCAACTGCATGCACCCCTCGGAAAAGCGGTGCAGCCGTGCCAGAAAATCGGCCCAGTTCCCGGTTTCGGCGGCAATCTGCGCCAGGTAAATGGTCTCCTGGAGCTTATTCTGTTCGGAGGTATCGGTGACATCCTGTTGCAGTGTCCGTACCGCCTCGCGCAACGCCCGTGTTCCCTGAATGGTTGCATCAAATGCCGTCACCGCTGCTTCCAGATTGAGATTGCGGCGGGCCTCGGCATAGTGCAGGGTTGCCAGCAGCAGCGACTCCTGCCAGGGTTCAAGCACCTCGGGTTGCTGGTCAACCAGGTGGTGTGCCGACGTATACGCATAGGCGTCAAGCAAGACATCCAGGTTGCGCCGCAGCGCCTGGGCATAAATCTGCCGCAAGATATCGAGCGTGGCCGCGCGATCCTTGTCCGGGGACACATAGATGGGACAGGCCTGTGCGCCAAACACCTCGCTGCCGACAAACAGCAGCATCGTGTTCATCTGGGGGGTACCACCGGCAATCAGCAGATAGACCTGATCTTCCGGCGCGATCCGTTCCGCAATCCTGGGGAGCGCTTCCCGGTAGTAATCATACATCACATCATAATCGGCCGGATTGTTCGCGGTAGTCTGGACCCGGATCTGCTTTTTCGCCAATCCCAGCCGCTGGTAGCGCTGGAAGAGCAGATCACGCATCAGATGGGCATACTCGATGGTATCGTTGTTGCGAAAATGGGCCGGGGTGCGTTCGGGCTGGTCGGTTGCCATCAGCACAATCTGCAGATCCTGCATGGTTCGCGGCGCGATGTAGTGTAATGCCTTTTCGACCATCGGCATGGCGATGCGCTCCATCAGTGCAGCAACCATCTCCTGCTGACGCAGGTATGCGCCGGCCAGACGGGGCAGCAGTTCACCGCGCGGATTCTTGATGTCATCGGGCAGATCATCCCGTGTATCGAGCTGAATATCCCGCGTGCCGATGTTGGAGATGAGGAAGGTGGTCATCGCTCGTCCTCCTCCATATCTACCCGCACCCAGCCGAGGGGCCACCAGGGCTGTCCCTGGTTGAGAACCAGCTTGCGTGTAGCGGGAAACGTGCGTCCGCGCCCCTTCCCACGATCCAGGCGATAATGCCGGACAATTTCGGCAAAGCCCTCGGCATCAGCCTGCAGGCGGTCATCCAGAGTGGTGCTTCCCCAGCCCGCGCCCCAGCCCAGTTGCAGCAGAAAGCTCTGCGCTCCGAGGCTTGCCAGTTCATCACGCAGTCCGGTATAAAACTGAACCAGTGGGTTCAGGTTCTTCGCAGTGTAATAGGCCAGTTCGGTATTGATGCGTGCCTGGCTCCGTTCCCGGCAGGCGGCTGCCAGCGTGTGTAGCCAGGGTTGCTTTTGCGCGAAGTTCAACCCTCGCTGCTCCGCTGCGCCTGACTCAAAGGGGTAGCGCTCGATGTGCAGATGGGTCTGGAATGTCGTATCTCGATCGATTGCCTCCACGTTGAGCACATCCATCCCAACGGCCTGCCGGCCACGGTGCGCCGCGTGGGCAGCCGGTGGTGCGCCGCCATAGACGGTAATTGGTGCCAGGATGAGCGACTCCGGCGCGACCGGGGTGCTATCGCTCACCTGGAGCATGCGCAGCATGTCGCGGTTCTGGGCGTTCATCCACCGATGATCAGGGGGCGGTACCACAAACAGCGCATCTTCATAGGTGCCCCCGGCAAACTTGGCAATCGGCAGACGATTGGACCGCTCCGGTATCAAGGCATCCAGATTCACGGTGGCCCCCAATTCCGGGAAGTGCTGCCAGGCCAGGATGGTCCGGAGCGCCCCTTTGAGGGATGATCCCGGCAGATAGGGTTGCCCGTATGCATTCTTCATCTGCTCGTGTACCTGGTCACTCTGGCTCAAGTCGCCCGTCAGGGCATAGCGGACCACCGGCATCCCTTCAACCTCGATGCGCGCCTCCAGATGCCGTTTCACATTCAACAGGCGCGCCTCCTGAAATTGATCCAGCGTCAACCCGGTAAAAAGGTTGCGCCGCAACCGCTTGAGCGTTTGCGCCTCCGTACGGAGGTGATCGGCTTCTTTTTCGCTCTGTGCTCGGGCTGATTTCGCATCAAACTCCTCTACCCGCTTGCGCAGGTTGGTGTTACGCTGCTGCAATTCCTGTTCTGCCAGCAATAGTACCGCCTCGGCATCCAGCATATAGGCTGTCCGTCCGGATGTATCGAACAAAAAGTCATAGTCCTTGACCAGTTCCCGCCCGGTCCCGATATGTAGCGGTGAACGGGTAGTTATGGTCAGTGCATATACCCTGTTGCGTATCGTCATGCCACTCCTCATTTCATGGGTGCAGTGACCGGCACGGTCAACGCCAGTCCGCTGCGGTAGACCGGATGCGGCGTACCAACATCACGTCCGTACTTCGGATGGGGAGAGATACTCTTGCCGGCGCGATAGTCCGGACGCACATCGGCAAGCGCGCCAATAACGGGCTGTTGCTGGGCGACCAGGATCGAACCTTCCTGGACCAGGGTGATCTGTTGGCGTTGCTGCGACATAGCCCCCGGACTGAGCAACCAGCCTCCGACATTGACCAGGGTGTAGGCCGCGCCGACGCTTACCAGGGCATCCATCTCATCCCGGTGCGGCAAATAGCGCGAGAGCAAAACCGAGCGCGGTGCAGTGGTTTGGGCCGTCAGTGTCTCAAGTAGCGTTACATCCGGCCGGCATTCAAACCTGTATGCACCATAGCCACTGCTGCGTTTGCCCCCAATGCCGCTTTCACCTACCAGTTCCAGCAGCAGTTCAAACATCCGGCGGATATCGGGATCGTGATACGCCACCAGCAACGCCAACCCGCACCCGGGCATAAACCCCACCCGCCCGACCTCGTAAAAGGTGGAGGCGTTGCGTAATCGGTCAATGGTGACGTGGGGCACGGGATCGATCTTCCAAATGGGGGTTGCCGTCAGCCGAGCCTGCCACTGCGCTACGGTCTCTTTTGCCCGCTTCGCCCAGGGTGCGGGCAGGTGTGCGGCTTCCTGCGGTGTAAGCCAGACCTTTCCCTGTTGCAGCATCAGCGGCATCTCCGGGATCGCATCACCCTGGCAGACGGCTGCAAACAGCGCTGGTGAGAGATAGCGCACTTTTTTGAACCCCTTGCCGATCTGCCGCCGGTGGTCTTCGCCCAGGGGTATGTCAAGCGTCGGGCGAGGCAAGAGCACCAGATTACCGATGCGGGGAAAGAGTGAACTATGGCGCAGGGGCGGCTCTCGCCGTGCCGCGCCCGCATCCCAGAATGAACGAGCAAAGGCCGGCGCGGCGCTGTCCCGAGGATCTAGCCCTTCGTGTGTGGCAGCCTGAGCTACCAGCGCCGCAAAAAGGGTATCCGATGCACACGACTCGACGGTCTCCTCGTAGCCGATGCCCTGTCGCCCCAGATGCAGGGTCAGCCCCACTTGCTCGTGCTCCGGTTTGATAAAGTAGGTCGTCAATGTCGCCATGTGCCTCTCCTCACGCAAACTGCTCGTGGAGCCAGCGCTTCAGTGTATCGCGGTTGATCGTGCCCACTGCCTGACCGTCCAGATCGTAGGGAATAAAATCCGTATAACCCTGCCCCGGCACAATGCGCCGGACCGAGAGCGCCAGGTTGGTCATCTGGATACGTCCATTACCACGCGTCCCCATCCCCCCCAGGTAATCATCTTCCAGGTACTCCAGTGCCTCAATGACATGGACAAAGAGGCCAGCGACATCACTGGCAGCCTGGTCAGGGGCACTGTAGACGCTGAAGACCAGGTTCGCCGGGCCGAACACGGCACCGGCCGGAACACGCTCGATCTGGCGCGGCGATGCTGCTGAGGTGACGCGGTCAATGGAGGCTTCCCATTTCACCTCGCTGTAGGGCAGGTCAGTCTTGAGCCGGTTGAGTTCCTTCTCAGACTGCTCGGTGAGTGGTACATCGCGCACGGTCAGGCGCGTAGGTGTGGATACGGAGAAACCTCGGCGGTTGTTCGCTGTCGTCCCCCACTCCGGGAATGTGCCGAAGATGCTACAGATAGGATAGCGGTCATAGTCTGCCTGATTCTCCGCAATATGAATATAGACATTCTGTCCGATACTGGTGGTCTGCGGTGCAGCATAGGCTTTCTCCAGCAGGGAACGCAGTTTACCCTTCAGCGATGATCCGGGGATGTAGGGTTGATTCGTAAGCGGATTGCGAATGACAGGTTTATCAACACCACCGATTTCGAGCCCACCGGCTGCCCCACCGATGTGTAGTCCGGTTAGCAGTTCAATATTAGCGCGCAGGAAGATGCGTCCGTGGAGATGTACAGCACGTTCAGTCATAGTAAGGGGCTCCTTATTAGTTCGTTCGACCACCATAGTAGCGATGGTAAGCCAGAATAGCTTCAAAAAAATCAACAAAATTGCGGAATGCGATCTGGCTTCCCTGGTCAAGCACAATGGTGATTGCATTGGTGAGAATAGTGGTCATTGCGCCCATAGCGACCTTGTTTGGAGCATCATCGCGCCCCCCTACCCGGCCATATTGATAGGCAAGTTTGGGGCGCAGCATCATGAGCGATCGCTGCACCGGCACCGGTAAGGGATCACTGTTGTCCAATCCCTTGGTGTCCTGCTCGATCATCCGCACTGCCCCAAAGATATTGCGTATCTGGGATGTCGTAATATCCCTATAAAGCTTTTCACTAATCTTCCGGGCAGTCGCATCCAGCAAGCGAACGGCTTCAGCCGTGTCGGTCGCAATAATGGTGTGGAGATCTTCATCGCGTGCGAGGTCGCGTGCCAGTTGTTCTCCCGTTACTCTTCCGCGTCGGTTGGCAACCATCGTTCGTCCTTTCTGTTCCGTACCAGTAATTGTGCCCAGCGTGCAGCCAGTCCTGCATGTTCGATAAAAGGCCGTGGATGTACTTCGCGGACAATTCGATCACGTAATGCGATGATAGCTGCTTTCGCCTGATCGCCAGGCGTACGTGCCACCAGCCGGGTAAGGATGTAGGCCCCCTGCCAGACCCAGGGACCATAGGCGAATTGCGGTGTGCCGCTGTGCGTGTGATGGCGGTCGCGTCCCTGGACATACTGGGTGTACAACGATTGTAAGGTCATCAACAGCGCGCGTGGTGCGCCCTGCCGATCCAGCCAGAGGAGTGTATTGGTCATGTTGTGTACTTCAGCATAGTCTTCCCATCCCACTACCTGGCCCAGGAAGCAGATCGCGTCTTTCTTGCGTCCGCCGGACGATCGCGTGTAGTTCTTGGCGTCTTCCAGTGCTGCGTGTGCCTCGTCTGCAGCCTGATAGAGCGGAAATTTTGCGCTGTGCAGCGTGATACCGGCTGACACGGTAATGGGCGGCACCGGCACATCATGCGCTTCCCGACCCGTGGTGTAGCGCACAAAATCATTGCGTATGATGGCTGCCAATCCGGGCAGCAGGTGCCATGAGCCAACGATGAACAGGTCATCGCCGCCGCTGTAGATCGCATAGACACTGCCGCGATCAGGACTCTGGGACTCCACGGTATACAATTGCTGTCGCCGCTGCAGATCATCATTGATCTGCCGACAGCGTTCCCCGACCCATCCTTCAAAGAAGTGGCTCAGGGCTGCACTCAGTGCGGCGGTGTAGGCCAACCCGGCGATGCCCGACGCACGTTGCAGGCGCTGTCCAAAGAGATCACCCAGGTCATCCACATCCATCCGCAGCACACCCAGTCGTTTGACGCCGCGACTCTGTGCGACCAGCAGGTTGAACGGCTTGACATGGCCCGCGCGCAAGACTTGGTCGTTGTCGTCCAACCCCAACGTGACGTAGTCATCAACATCCTCGCTGGTGGCGATGGGGGCGACCGTAACGGTGTATCGTGTCCCTAAAACACCGACGGTCCCGATCTGCGTCTGGGTCTGGGTCTGTTCATCGTCCGGACGATCTTGCATTGCCAGCAGGCGTGTGGTATGCCGCGCCGGACGAACCTCGGTTGCATCAACTGGACGGATAGCCAGGCCAAATTCCTGGAGAACGCGGTACCATTGGATTGGTTCCAGGGTGAAGGTTCCCGTTGCGGGCTGCGGCGGGCGAGGTTGGACTTCCAGGTAGTGCGTATTGTGCAGGCGTGGGGCCAACTCTTCCAGCGAACGACTCAGATTGTCCTGGGCAATCAGCGCATCAGAGTCGGAGACTTCTGGAGGCAGATCGGGTTGGCGCGGCGTGAAAAGTGCCTGATACAACGTTGCGGTGTCCAGGGCCGCGAAGCGGCGCTGTTTATCAGCATTGATGGCGTCGTTGACCTGCTGCCAGGTTGCCTGACTGTCGCCATGCTCTGGGAACATAGCGCCCCCCAGTGCAACATAGAGCGCACCTCCATGCCGGCGCAGAAGTTGTTCGCCTATCTCTTGCCGCAGTCGGGGGACCAGATCGCCGGCCGTGCCGGGCAGTATGAGGTAAAAGCGCCCACCACCGCTGTAAAGCAGGTTGGTGAGCGGCAGGTGTGCCTGGGTCAGCACATAGTGCGCCGTCGCCTCGGTCAGCAGTTGCAGATAGAAGGACCGGCCCCGCAGTTGTTTGGTTGCGCCCTCGGCGGTGAGGGTGTAAATAAAATCCTGGACACCAGAGAGATCGCCGCCCAGCAGAAACACAGACTCGTCACACACTGCGCGTGCGGCAGCGATAGCTGCATGGGTCCGGGCAAAGTCATAGAGCGATACCGCGTCCAATGGTGACGGCAGACACCAGGCATGGCGTTGGAGTGCATACAACAACCGCTCAAGCCGGATCTCTGGTGCAAGCTGCTGCTGATTTGTGCGTTGCAGTTCGTCCTTCAGAGCCATTACCGGATCGGCTTCGGTAACGACCTTGGCTTCCACCATGATGGGAAAGAGAATCCCTTCCTGGAGTGATAACGGGGCACGCCGAATAAATAACTCTTCGGGTGCGGATGGTGTCGAATGCGCAGCTTGTACCTGGCTAAAAATAGACTTCAGTGGTCGGTGGCGGTCAACAGGGGGCCAGGTAGTCAGGTCGGACGGCGGGTCGTGCCCCACGAGGAGCCATGCCGCCCGATGAACGATCTGCTGTTCCCGATCCGCCAGATCTGCAAAGACAGCGGTGGCGTGCTGTTCATATGTCTGGGCAACCCAGAAGGTGAGTACTGCCAGCGCTACCTCGGTTGGAGTATCGTGCATACGTATCATTTTCTCCCGGTTCATCGTTCAATGTTGTCGGTTCAACGAACAATCCCATGAAGTCGCCGCCCGATCGCGCACCATGTCCATGCTGCCACACCGCCCCATCCACAAATGTGCTCATATTTCATAGATCGCCGCCAGATCGCGCGCCGTCTCGCGCATCAGGGTCATCACCTCGGGTGGGGCCAGCACCCGGCAGTTCGCCCCATACCGCAGCAGTGTGAGCCGCGCATGCCAGGGATCATCAATGATTGCCGTGACCAGGGCGCTCCCATCGTCGCGGTAGGTCACATGGCTGCCCGCAAAGTGCAGGGCCACATCGTGCCGCCGGGCCACCGCCGGGGCCAGTTCGTAGCGCAGTTCGTAGGTCGGCATGGACCGACGCAGCGGGGGGACCACCTCCGGCCGCACCTGGAGCGAGTCAGGCACGATGCGATCCAGCCGATAGCGCAGCGCGCGGGGGCGCCATTCCGGGCTGTCGGCCCAGAGACAATCGGCATCCAGGTAGAGATGCCCATCGCGCACCAGCAGGCCATAGGGCGCAACCCGATGGGCAATCCCGTCCGCACGGCTGGTGAAGGTGGAGCGATACTGAAACTGGAGTTGCTGGTGGCCCACCGCGTGGCGAATACGCCGCAGCATGGTCCGGTCCAGGTCGGTGACGCTCTGCGGAGCGATGACCTGCTCCCCGGCTCCGTCCGAGCCGACCGTCCGCCGCGCCGGTGGCAGGAGACTGATGATCTGCGCCAGCAGTTCGGCAATCGGCTCCCGCAGATGGGGGGGCAACGTGTCGGCCAGCCCGGCCAGCAGATGAAGGGCGTGCAGATGCGCATCGGGGAGATCCAGGAGCGCCAGATTTCCCGGATCGACCAGGTGATAGCCGCGCGCGGCCCGGTACGCGATGACACAGCCAAACTCCCGCCGCAGCGCCGCAAGATCATGGCGCAACGCCGCATCCGGAGCCGTGCCCCAGGCATCATCGCCCAACTCCGCGCGCGCGGCATCCCAGAGCGTGCCGCGCTGGGCCGGACCCCGCAGGAGCGTGCGCACGATGACCAGTCGTCGCCGGAAAATCAGCCAGGACGACCGTTTGGACCCACCCGACCGGGCCATGCTCAATCCCGGGGGTGGGGCATCAGCGCGCGGAACGGCGGTGCGTCCGGTGGGCCGAGGGTGGGGGTACCAGTCGTGGCGGGAAGAGCGCGGACCAGCACCGGCGCGTGGATGGGCAGACCCAGGTATGGCATCGTTGTCCTCAGCAGCGCGCTGCGTCATGCCATGCGCCGGTCATACCATCTTGCAGGATGGGACGAGCCGTGCTAGAATGGTCCATGCACAGCACATATGTGAATACCCAACACAGCCACGCGCCGGGGGTACGGTTCGCGTGGTTTTGTGCTGCCCATGAGTATACCAGGGGAACCAGTGATATGCAATAGGGAAACCCACGGGATTCTCCCTTCTTTGTCGCACATTGGTGCCATGTTCGCACGGGCGTTGCGTCCCATGCGCCAACCGCTCTTCCACACCCTCTCTCCATGCGAACCCGGAATACGGCCCATCCTCACCCATGCGTCAGACACCATGAGCATGTGGGGCCACACCGGGTGAGCTTACACCGAACGATGTCCGGCACGACAGGGGCGGCTACCGGCTAGATAGCGACGACCGGCTGGAGGCGCTGCAGGCGGTGGCGGTGCTCATCCTCGATGACCTGGGGGGGGAGCATCGCACGCCCTGGGTCTTTGAGAAGCGCTACGCGCTGCTGCATACCCGCGCCGAAACCGGGCGGGCCACGCTGATCACCGCCAACCTGCCGCTGGACCTGCTCACGCCGGTGACGACCGGCGAGGCCGGGGGGGTGGAGCCGGCCATGCGCTGGGCGCGGCTGGTCAGCCGGATCGCCGGGCACTGCGGCCTGCCGCTCATGCCGGCGGTCAGCGACATCCGCCGGCAGCAGGAGTGGAGTATTGACCATCGTTAGAACGTGCCAACGTTCCAACGTTCCAACGTTCCAACCTGCCCGGCGGCATCGCGCAATCGCTGCTCCAGCGTGGCAACGTCCGGGAGGTCCGGGATGTCCGCACGCAGCGCCTGTAAGCGGGGCACGTCCGCGATCTTCCGGATCAGGTTGGTCAGGCGCATCGGGGC
>DAOTUI010000155.1:0-3137 GCA_034437035.1 Chloroflexaceae bacterium | reverse complement strand
ATAGCACTACCCCTTGATACCAACGCGCCTACCGTAGCCGTTCCACATTAGATAAGTATTAGCATCTGGATAGAAAAGCGTTAATACAACCCGTGCCGGCACGACACACTATTCTGAACCATCCGGCTGTTGCTGTCAATTACACAAGATACGCGGTGCGTAATCAAACCATGCGTTTCACCCGGTACACGGCAGAGGCGCCTGCGCCAGAAAAGTTCTGTCCGTCCCTGAATTTCCTCCCGCTCCGGTGCTAATGAAGGTTTAGCAATTATTCCGGATCGGGCGTGCGAGAACCCTCCTCCCATCTACTCCTTTATGTCGGACGGCAGTGTTCAGGCATTGTTCAAAATTGGCGATGAGCGGGTGACACTGCGTAGTGCCGCCTTCAGGCGGTTGTGCCGGGCTGGAACTGCCTGAAGGCAGTACTACCGAATGCAAACTGTCAAGTACGTTTGGACAATACCTCAACATTCATTTGCATACCGACTACAGCACCGGGCTTTTTTGATTATGGCAATCAGATCGGCACCATGTATATGTAAATAATTTAGCGCGAAGCCGTGTCTTCTTATGGTCGTAAACCACCCATAGCCCATACCTTTGTACCATTGATCGTAATTCCCCGCGATAGTATCATCAGTCCGATCAGAGCTATCGGCGTTACGGTTTTATGCACAACGAAGGAGCGACTATGTTCACATCGCACGTACGTTTCCGCACACGATTGCCGCTGATCCTCCTGTGCCTCGTAACTCTCGGCGTAGTGGGAGTGCCGGTTGCGAGTTGGGCTCAGGGGTCAGCACGAACCGTTTCGATTGCCAATGATCGCCTGGCCATTCAGGTCCGTTCCGCTGGTCCTGATAGTAGTCGGTTTAATATCGGCGCTGATCCTGACCCCGCTACGGGCGACGCGACCCTGGATAGTTGGGATCTGAGCTTCGCCTGGCCCATCGAGCCCTGGTCCTCCTATACGACGATTCGCATTAACGACACCGATTACCGCTATGGTGAGGATGGGGGTGGAGCAGCAGGCCCCCACCCGCACCGACACCCCGGCCATCCTCAGTCGCCGGCAGATTGAAGACATTGTGGTCTCGCAGGATCTGCGGATTGTTACCAACCCCCAGACTGGTGAGGAGGATGTTGCCCGCATTGCCTACACCATAAAGAATAGCGGTACAGTTCCACACACTGTTGGGGTACGGGTGTTGATCGATACCCAGTTAAATGAAAATGATGGTGCGTTCTTCCGTGTTCCCGGGGTCGGTCTGGTTGAGAATACGCAACAATTTACGCGCCAGGCCATGCCGGGCACGGTGCAGGTCTTTGCCGATCTCAGTAACAATGAGCACGTTGCAGTCGCATCCCTTACTGGCGGCGATGCAACCCCGCCGGATGAACTGCTGCTCGGACCATGGCCTCCACTGTACAATAATTGGTATATCGTCGACAACGCCCTGTTGGGCACCGCGATTGGAGAAGATAGCGCCTATGCGGTCTACTGGTACTCGGTGACCCTGAATCCCGGTGATCTGCGGACCTATGTCACCTATTATGGCCGCTCAACCTTGACGACCGACCTGCGACCGCCCCTGGCGCTGGGAGTGCATGGGCCGGCAACCCTGAGTGTCCGTGATCAGCAATACTCGCCCGATCCATTCGATATCGTTGCCACCATCGCCAATACTGGCACAGCTCCCGCGACGGATGTGCAGCTCACGCTCAATCTGCCGCCGGAACTAACCCTGGCGGCGGGACAGACGGCGACCCAGACGGTTGCCGGCGGCGAGCTTGCGGTGGACGCGGAACAACAGCTTACCTGGCAGGTGCAGGCCACGTCACAGACGACGGAGCGGGTTGTCACCTACAGCGTGACGGCCGCGGCGACCAATACCGCACCCAAAACCGTCACCCGCACGATCACCCTGCCGGCCCTGGTACCAGTGACGCCACCGCCACCTCCTCCCGCAACAACGTCATGGTATATGGATACGGTTGAACCGGATGATGTACGAGATATGGGTTGTACTGCCGGCAGAGAAGCACAATCGGGTATTATTGTGCTCTTCTTTGGCGGACCATCATATGATACTGCGGTCCAGAGCTATGGAACAAGGTTACCAGGTGGTACGGGTTCTTTGGTGAGTGTTGATCAAATTGAGGCTGCCGCAAAAGCATGGGCCGATGGCTACTGGAGCTGTAAACTCTCCGAGACAGCGAAAGTCACCCTGGCGATTGCAACAAGCAATAATGGCAATGAAGTCAATGCTACTCATGGCAGGGAGTGGGCCGGGATGATCAACCGCATCGGTTCTTATATTCAGAATGAAGGATACCGCCCACAAATCGCTATTGCCGGAGCAACAAACATCGAACTGCTTTGGAACGGTCCGGATGCGACGATCGCCTGGGTGGACGGCTACGAGAGTGTCAACAACCATGCCTTCTACAATGTCGGTGCCTGTGAAGGGTGTCCCTATGCCCGTCGTCCCCTGCCCGATCCGAACCAGGCGATCTTTGGTATCGACTGGACGCTGGAGGATATCTGGTATGTCTCCTGGGGTAGTCCGGCTGCGCGTCCATTGCCCCAGATCTATGCGACCAGTGGGGTGAATGCCGAGCAGTGGCAGTATCTGGCCGATTGGGCCTTGAATATCAAAGGCAGCCGGATGCGCTTTGCCGGATCATTCACCCAGCGGCAGGCATGTGATACTCTGGACAACCCGGCACCAGACTGTACGGGTGAAGATGGAGAACTGGGCACCAACGATGATCGCAACAATACGCCGGAGGAAGGATGGCGGCATCTCTGGATCCAACTGAACCGTGACGATGATACCGGACAGACCCCGCCGTTTGCAACCGATGTGAACTGGCCTGGTAGATAAAGGAGGGACAGTATCATGCACATGCTTCAACGACACCAGGTGTACCGGGCGGTGGTCATTCTGATCGGTAGTAGCCTGCTGCTGCTGGCCGGCTGTGGGCGCGCCGATACCCTGACACCAGAAACTGCGCCTACGGCGGCTCCGGTCAACCAGGTGGTAACCGCAACCATGACCCCGCGCCCAACATTGTTTTTTGAAACGCCAATGATCGAGAAGACCGAAATTGCCCAGCGGGAGCAGTACGAACTG
>DAOTUI010000154.1:0-20357 GCA_034437035.1 Chloroflexaceae bacterium | reverse complement strand
GAAATGTTTTACACGTTACGAAATCGTGTACACCAAAGTGGGGAGAGTGTTCCGAATCTTGTCGCTTTTTCAGACTCAAGTGGGATGAAAATTCCATTTAGTGCCCCAAAAAATAAGCGAACGGTAAGTAAAAAGCTCAAAGCTGAGAGCTGAATGCTAATGCTACAAATCAAATGTAGCAACCAGCGGCAGATGATCCGATGCTTCCCATACTGGCGCGGGATCGGTGACAACGGAGCAGCCTGTGAGTGTCGTTGCCAGGGTCGGATTGGCAAAGATGTAATCCAGGCGCGCGTTGGGACGGTGAGCGGGCAGGGTAAAGCCCGGTGTATCCGGGTGCCGGGAGCGGTAGCAGTCGGTGAAACCGGCGGCACGCAGGGCGGTTAGCGCATAGTGAAAGACCCGCCCGCCCTGGGACAGCAGCATAAGTTTTAGCAGGCCCGGCAATGCATGGATGACCAGCCGATCCTCCGGCGCAATCGCATTAAAATCGCCGGCAATCAGACAGGGTGCCGGTTGTTCAGGCTGCGCATAGCGCAGAAGCACGCGTACCTCCCACCAGCGCCACAACTCCAACAGCAGGGCCGGGTGCGGGACCAGATGCACGCCAAAGATCTGCAATTGCTGCCTGGGGAGCGCGATGGTTGCTGCAAGAATGGCGGTACGGATGGGCGGAAAAGGCCGCAAACTGGTAATTGTAATGAAAGGGTACCGGCTGATAATCCCCAGATGATGCCCGGTATTGCTCGGTGCATAAAAGGAGTGGGCGTCGTGATCGAGACATGCGGCAAACCGCGTCAGCGTGTCCGGATCGTGCAGTTCCTGGAGCAGCAGAATATCCGGCTGCACCGCCTGCAAGACCGCACTGATCAGGTGCCGGCGTTCGTACCCGCCGAGGAGGATGTTGTAGGTCATGCATTTAAGCATATAGATTTACGTTACAGGACGTATGCAGTTCTCCACGAACAAGTGTCATTCGCCTCCGGCAGGGCGGAAGAGACCTTTCTTTTTGACAAAAATGTGGCTCGGAGAGCCACATTTTTGTCAAAAAGATACCTAAAGTACCATGCTGGCGCAGGCGAAGCCGGCCTTTATCGGGCGCAAACGCCCAGTTTGCTCGGTCACCGCGTAACTCCTGTAAGTTTAGATCAGCGGGAGCACACGGGCAATCACAAACTTGAGATAACGCCCCTCGGGGAAGCCCGCCGGTACGGGATGGTCGACAGGTTGCCCGGCCTCGTGCAGGATCTGCAGTCGCCGGCGGGCCTGCAATGCCGCCTCGGCCAGCGCTTCACGAAACATCTCCGGTGAAACCTGGCTGGTACAACTGGATGAAACCAGCACCCCCCCCGGCGTGATGCAACGTAGCGCCAGGGCATTCAGGCGGGTGTAGGCGCGCCCGGCGGCGTAGCGACTGCTCTTCGCCCGGGCAAAGCTGGGCGGGTCAAGGATCACCATCTCGAAGCGCCGCCCCTGCTGCCGGAAGCGGTCCAGCAGCTTGAAGCAGTCGTCTACCAGGAAGGGATAGTCCTCGGGGTTGAACCCGTTGAGTTGCATGTTATTGGCGGCGTCAACGGCAGCAGCGTGGGCGCTGTCGCAACTGACCACTTCAGTTGCGCCGCTGCGTAGCGCGTAGAGCGAGAAGCCGCCGGTGTAGGCAAAGCAGTTGAGCACGCGCCGCCCCGCCGCCCACTGCTCAACGGTGTGCCGGTTCGCGCGCTGGTCGAGGAACAGCCCGGTCTTCTGCCCAACGTAGAGGTTGGCCCGGAAGAAGAGGCCATGCTCCTGGATCACCAGGTCTTCGGGCGGAAGTTCCCCCCAGAGTTGTTGCAACTGTGCCGCGGGCGGTTGGGAGCGCGGCCCGGCGGCCACCTCTTCTTCGGGAGCGGTTGGTCGCCCTTCGCTATCCGGTTCGGGGGTTTTCTGCACAATCCCGCGCAGGGTGGGATCGCAGCGGCGCAGGGCAGGTACAACCTGCGGCACCAGTGTTGCCACACTCGCGGCATAGGTCTGGATGACGGCATAGTCGCCATAGCGGTCCACAACCAGACCGGGCAGGCCGTCACCCTCGCCATAGAGCCAGCGGTAGGCATTCGTTTCATCCGCACGGATGGTTGCGCGCAGATCCCACGCCTCCGCAACCCGCGCGCTGATCCAGTCGGCATCGGGAACCGTGTTGCGGGAAAAAACACGGAGCGCAATCAGGCTGTGGGCATCCCACAGTCCAACTGCGCTCAGATTGCCACAGCGTAGCCGCACCCAGGTGCCGGAGCGCAACCGCTCCCCACCGTTGATCTGGTTGCGGTAGACCCAGGGATGTCCCTGGGCCAGCCGCCCCTTGAGGCTGGTCGGAACGGACACCTCCGGGAGCGCTTGATCAGCCGATGGTCGCGCCACTGTGTACCGTTTTGTCATGCCCAAAGGCCGATTCACGCGTGCGGGGGCGAATAGCGACATTGCGCCCGATGCGCGTCCCCGCCGGAACCTGCGCGCGTGCGCCCACCAGCGTCAGACCCGTGTTGAGGGTATAGGGCGCATGCTCATTTGGCGTATTATCCTCGCCGTCGCCGACCAGCGCGCCATCACCGATACGCGCATACTCATCCACGATGGAGCGTTCGATCACCGCGCCGGGGCCAATCCAGGCATCCCCCAGGATGATCGAGTCGCGCACCACGGCATCGGGGGAGACAAACACCCCCGGCGACAGCAGCGAGCGCATCACCTGCCCGCGTATCTGGCAGCCATCGCTAATCATGCTATTTTCTACCCGGGCCGCGCTACTGATATCGACACCGGGACGCTGCGCGCTGGTGGTATGGACCACCCAGTCGGGGTCATACAGATCGAGCGCAGGTGTTTCGGCAATCAGCGACATATTCGACTCATAATAAGCCTGAACGGTACCCACATCGGCCCAGTAGCCGTTGAAGGTGTAGGCATGTGCGTCAAGCTGGTTAATCAGGCGCGGCAGCAGTTCCCGCCCAAAGTCAGCCTCGGAGCCACCCGCCAGGATCTCCATCAGCACCTGCTTGCGGAAGACATAGATGCCCATCGAGGCCATGCTGATGCTGGTACGGCGCGGCTTCTCCACAAAGCGCTCCAGTTGGCCATTTGCATCCACCGCGACAATGCCGTAGCGGTGCGCCTCGTGTGGGCTGACGCTATGCACCGCCAGGGTCAGATCCGACCGGCGATCCTCGTGGAAATTGAGCAGCGGCCGGTAGTCCATGCGGTAGATATGATCGCCCGCGAGAAGCAGCACCGCGTCAACCGGCATATCGGCGATCAGATCGAGATTATAGCGCACGGCGTCGGCGGTACCGCGTTGCCAGCCACCCCCTTCGGGTGTGGGCGAGGGGTGCAGAATGCGCAACCCGCCCTTAGCCCGGTCGAGATCCCACGGCCGACCAACCCCCAGGTGCGCATGCAGCGATTGCGGGCGATACTGCGTCAGCATACCAACGTTATAGATCCCGGAGTTAATGCAATTGGAGAGGGTAAAGTCAATAATCCGGTACTTACCGGCAAACGGTACTGCGGCCTCGGTGCGCTCGGCGGTCAATACATTTAGCGCAGGTGACTCACCACCTGCCAGGATTAGCGCCAGTGTTCGTAGCATAAGAAAACCTATATAATGGTTAGGGGTTAAGGGTTAACGGTTACTGTAAGCTATAACCCCTAACCCCTAACCCCTAACCCGTAACTGTTAAACCCTAACCCTTAAATCGTCTCCCCACTGGGCACATCGCCCGGTGGAAAATCCTCCGTATCGCGGTCAGCGTTAATCAACACATTGCGCCCGATGCGGATACCTGGCGGAATATGTGTGCTCTTGCCCACCACCGTAATCCCGGCAGCCAGCTTATCGGGCTGCGTTTTGTTCGGTGTGTCGAAGTCGTCGCCCCATCCCAGGATCGTCCCCGCGCCAATCACCACCTGTTTATCTACGACAACGTGGTCAAGCACCGCGCCCGGGCCGATCCAGGTATCGTTCATCACGACGCTATCACGCACGAGTGCTCCCGGTGAGACATACACCCCCGGCGAAAGCACCGAGTTCTCAACCGTGCCCCGGATCACGCAGCCGTTGCAGGTCATCGCGCGGTCAATCTTGGCCTGGGGACCGATCTTGACCGGCGGGCGCTCCTCACTGCGGGTATAGATAATCCAGTTGGGGTCGAAGAGATCAAACCCACTGTCCGGGTTGAGCAGTTCCAGGCTGGTCTCCCAGTAAGCCTGCACCGTTCCGACATCGACCCAGTAGCCATCGAAGCGATAGGCATAGACCCGATCGCGTGGGATCATTGCGGGAATAACATGCTTGCCGAAGTCGATGCGCGGGTCGTCATCGCTGCCCTCTTCCAGGCGCTGGATCAGCATCTCGGCATTAAAGACATACACGCCCATGTTGGCAAGCGTACCTTTGTCGCGGGCCTTGGGCTTTTCGCTAAACTCAACAATCCGGCTCGACTCATCCGTCGTCATAATCCCGAAGCGGTCAGTCTGTTCAACCGGCACATCGCGGACGGCTACCGTTACATCGGCACGGTACTGCTGGTGCGCCTCAATCATGCGGGTGTAGTCCATCTTGTAGATATGGTCGCCTGAGAGCACCACCACAATATCGGCGCGATGTTCGCGGATGTAGTTCAGGTTCTGGTAGATTGCATCGGAGGTACCGCGATACCAGTCTCCGATATCGCGCCCGATGTATGGTTGGAGCAGGCGCACGCCACCACGCGCCCGGTCCAGATCCCATGGTTTCCCAATACCGATATGCTCATTAAGCGAGTGGGGCCGGTACTGGGTGAGCACAGCAACATCAAAAATACCGGAATTGACGCAATTCGAGAGTGTGTAATCGATAATGCGGTACTTGCCCGCAAAGGGCACAGAGGGTTTGGCGCGCTTCTCCGACAGGACACTGAGACGCGTACCTTCACCTCCAGCCATAATCATCGCGATAACTCGCATAACACCACCGCTGGCTTCACAACTTTATTTCAACTTTCGCAGGCTGCCCCTTGATTGTAACCGCAAATGGGTTTATGTGCAAAGTGGGGCGGTACCGGGTGCTTCAACCAGTGGCAGGGTGGCGCTGATCACCCGATTGCGTCCGCTGGTTTTGGCGCGGTAGAGCGCTGCATCTGCGGCACCAATCAGGGTTGCGGTTGTGCTGCCATGTGTGGGAAACCCGGCAACGCCGAGCGAAATTGTCACGGTATCGAGTTGTTGCTGCTCATGGGTAATGCGCAGTTGCGCAACCCCGGCGCGAAGTTGCTCGGCGCGGATCTGTGTATCCTTCAGGGTAGCCTCGGGCAGGATGAGCATAAACTCCTCGCCGCCATAGCGGCAGGCAATATCTTCACTGCGAATATGTTGTTGCAAGAAGGCCCCCAGCGCCTGTAGCAGCGCATCACCGCCCTTGTGTCCAAAACGGTCGTTAAACTGCTTAAAGTGATCGACATCCAGCATAATGACACCAACCGGGCGCTGATGCCGTGCCGCATGCTGTAATTCGCGTTGCAAGGTTTCATCCAGATAACGCCGGTTGAAGAGCCCGGTCAGTGCATCACGGATGGCCTGGTTTTGCAGATGTTCGCGCAACTGTAGATTGGCAATCGCCAGCGCCAGATAGTCGGCCACGGTTACTGTCAGACGCTCGGCCCGCCGGCGGGCTGTGAGTGAGGGAAGCTCCATCTCGCTGAGGCGCAGTACGCCGAGCGTCTCACCGTGGGCCACCAGGGGCACACAGAGCGACGGGATAGCGCTATCGGCCATGCGGCAGCAGATGTCGGTAGCGCCAGGGCCGCTGGTATGCAGTGGTCCCTGCGTCAATGTCCGGCAGATCGCGCCGGCAAAGCCCGGCGGCCAGCGTTGGGGTGGTCCCCATGCGACTGCCAGTTCAAGATAGGTACGAGTGGCGTCAACAATATACAAAGCCCCGGCCCGGTTGGGGAAAAGCCGGCTGATCACCGGGACGATCGCCTGGTACGCATCATTGACGGTCCGGCAGGTCTGCAACCCATCACTGAGTTCATTTAGCAGCGTCATATCGCGGTTGCGTTGCCTGAGCTTGCTGACCCAGACCTGCGATTGGGCATGGGCCAGTTGCAGTGCCTGCTCCGCCTGTTTGCGCTCGGTAATATCGGCGATAATCCCGATCACACTCTCCAGTTCGCCCTGATCGTTCAACAAGGCCCGGGTGGAGAGATCGCCCCAGAAGAGGCTGCCATCCTTGCGCCGGAAACGCTGCTCCAGGCGAAACCCCGCCACCTCACCCCGCAACAGCGGCTGCATGGCTTCCCGGCTCGTTGCACTATCTTCAGGACTGACCAGATCGAGCCGGCTTTTCCGGTAGACCTCGTAGCGGGTCATGCCCAGCATCTCGATCCAGCGATCATTCACCTCGATGAAATGGCCCTCCCGATCAAGCAAGACAATGCCGACGGCGGCATTATCGAGGATGGCCTGGAGGCGACCCTGGCTCTCCCGAATAGCGGCTTCGGTGCGTTTGAGCTTTGTGATGTCGCGGGTGATCCCGCCGAGGAGCAGTCCGGTGTTCGTCTGAATCGGAAAGATGCGGGTAGACACGGTCCGGTGGGTGCCGTCAGGTAACTGCGTTTCACGTTCAATGGGTTGCCGGTAGATTGGATTGCCCTGGCCGGCGTTGTAGATCATGTTCAGCACTGCGGCTTTGATCCGTTCATACATGGCCGGGGTGCGATACTCTTCCGGAGTCAACCGGAACAGCACATCCCATTTGGGCTGCCCCAGGGTTTCGGTGCGACTCAACCCGAAAATCTGCTCGGCCCCCTGGTTCCAGGCGGTGACGCTTCCCTGGTCATCCACCAGCAGCAGCGCATCCTGCGACTGTTCAAAAAACCCGCGGAATGTTTCCTCACTGGTCTGCAGCGCATCCTCCATCCGCTTGCGCCCGGTGACATCGGTAATCATGCCAATGTAGTGCGTGAGCCGGCCCGCCGGGTCGTACAGCGGTGTGATGGCGAGTTCATTCCAGAAGGGCGTGCCGTCCTTGCGGTAGTTCAACAGGACTACCTGGCAGCCCTGCCTGGCCGCCACCGCTTCCCGAATCTCCGCGACATCCGCCGGATCGGTGTCCGGTCCCTGCAGAAAACGGCAGTTGCGACCCAGTGTCTCGGCAGGCGTGTAACCGGTCATGCGTTCAAATGCGGCGTTGCAGTAGATAATCGGCATATCCGGCCGATTGACATCGGTGATCAGGATGCCGCTTGTCACCGTCGCCAATGCCCGCTCCCAGACGCGTAGCACGGCCTCGGCCTGGCTGGAGCGGGTCAACACATGCGAAACATCGAGCCGTTCGGTATCGGCCAGTACCCAGAGGGGATCGTGCTCCTGGCGCAGTTCCGCGCATTCTTGCCGGCAGGTGTTTAGCCGCTGCTCAAGTTCGTTCACCCGTTGCTGCAACAGGGCGATAATGGTCCGGCAAGGCGTGCCGGCCGCTGTTGGGTGCTGCACCGGGGGAGCCTCCTGGTTGCCCGGTCCGTTCGATCCGTCGGGATCAGACGCGAGTGGGTTTACCGGGAAGGTCGCGGTCAACATTTTCTCAGCGGTTATGGGATCAACCGGCCGTGAGAAGAAGTAGCCCTGCCCGTACTCGCAGTGTAACTCCTGCAGATAGCGCAACTGCGCCATGGTTTCGATGCCCTCCGCGACCGTCTCCTTCCGCAATGTATGGCTCAACATGACAATACTCTGCGTAATGGCGGCACTCTCATCATTGACGTTCAGGGTACCGACAAACGAGCGGTCAATCTTGAGGGTCTGGATCGGGAAGCGGTGTAGATAGCGCAGCGAGGAGTAGCCGGTCCCGAAATCATCAATGCACAACTGGACGCCCAGGTCACGCAGCCGCGTCAGCTTGGTAATCGTGGTTTCGACATGATCCATCATCACATTTTCGGTAATCTCGATCTTCAGGCCGGCGGCAGCAAGGCCGGTCTCCTGCAAAATCTGCCGGATCTGTTCCACGATATCATCACGCATAAAGGCTTTGCTGGAGAGGTTCACGCCAATCGTTAGCGCCTGTGCGCCGGCGACCTGTTCCTGCCAGTGGCGCATCTGCCGGCATGCCGCGCGCAACACCCACCAGCCCAGCGGGATGATCAGCCCGGTCTCCTCGGCAATCGGGATAAAATCACCCGGCGAGATCAGCCCACGCTGTGGATGTTGCCAGCGCACCAGCGCTTCAAATCCCGCTACCTGCCCGGTAGAGAGCGAGACAATCGGCTGGTAGTAGAGTCGCAACTGCTCCTGTTCAATTGCATGGCGCAGCGCATTCTCGGTATCCAGACGCTGCACCACGGACGAGTGCATGGTTGTGTCAAAGACGGCATAGTGCCCCGGTCCCCGCGCTTTGGCCCGGTACATGGCGGTATCGGCGTCGCGCAGCAGATCCGCCGGGCACTGATGCTCGTCGGCGTTGAGAACGATACCAATGCTGGCTGAACTAGACAACTCCTGGTCATTGATGTACAACGGGTGTGCCAGTGCCTGCTGGATGCGGTAGACCAGTGCCAGTGCATCAGCTTCGTCGTACAGATCTTCCAGTAGAATAACAAACTCATCACCACCAAAACGGGCGATGGTGTCACTGACCCGCAGACACTCCTGCAACCGGCGGGCCGTGATGGTCAACAGATGATCACCTTCCAGGTGCCCCAGGCTGTCATTGACCACTTTGAAGTTGTCCAGATCGAGAAAGAGTACCGCAAAACGGCCGGCCGGGTCACGCCGGGTCCGGCGCAGGGCATGCTCCAGCAGTTCCATAAACAGCGCACGGTTGGGCAGATCCGTCAGTGCATCGTGCAGCGCCTGATGCCGGAGTTGTTCTTCCGCAGCTTTGCGCTCGGTAATATCGCGGATGAAGCTACAGAGATACTCCTGCCCCTTAAATGCCAGATGGTTTCCGGTGATCTCCACCGGTAGCACACTGCCGTCTTTGCGGTGAATTTCGGTTTCGCAGGTGGCTGAGCCATGCTGCTTAACATGTTGCCAGAGCTGTTTCCAGTCTTCGTCGGAGATGTTTGCGTTGATATCGGTAATGCAACGGTCCAGCAACTCCTCGCGGGGAGCCGCATGGTACTGACAGGCAACATCATTGACATAGAGATACTGACCATCGGGATCAATCCAGATCACCGCATCGGCGGCGCGGTCCAGGGCAAACTGCGCCAGGTGCAGCGCTTCCTCGGCCTGCTTGCGTTCGGTGATATCCTGCGCTGCCCCGTAGATCCGCACAACGCGGCCCTTTGCGGCGTCCCACACCGGCTTGCCATAGTCGCGCAGCCAACGCACCGCACCGCTCCGGGTGACAATCCGGAACTCGCTGACATCCGGTTGACCGGACAGTAAGCGCTCGTGGCGTCGCTGGGCGATCGGCCAATCTTCCGGATGGATCAATCGCTTCCAATGATTATCTGCTTCCATTCCGTCAGGGTTGAAGCCAGTTGTGCGGGTGTAGGCATCCGTGGCCCACTCGGTGATGGCTGTACCGTCAGGCATCAACTGTACCGCATAGGCATAATCGGAGATAAGTTCCGAGACAATGCGGTAGCGGGTCTCACTCGCGCTCAGCGCTTCGACCGCGCGCTGACGCTCCCACATTTCTGTCTTTAATGCCTGGTTGCTCTGCAAGAGTTGTGCAGTCCGCTCCTCAACCCGAATTTCCAGTTCGGCATGCGCCTGGCGCAGGGCATTCTCGGCCTGCCGTCGCTCGGTGATATCGTGAATGATCGCGTGGAGCCGGAGTTGTCCCTGGATCTCAATCGGCACCGTGTAGACTTCCACATCACGGATCTCGCCCGAAGCCAGGCGATGCTGGAACTGGAAGTAGCGCTGCTGCTCCTGTTTTGCCCGCTCCAATTCTGCGAGGATTTCTTCCTCCGGCAGAATGTTAATCTGGGCAATATTCATTGTGCGCAAGACGGGCAGGGGATAACCGTAGAACTCACTTGCGGCGGGGTTGGCATCAACAATTGCGCCGGTATCGGGCTCGATCAGCAGCTTCACCGCCCGGTTCTTCTCAAACATAGCGCGATAGGTCGCCTCGCGCCGGCGGAGTGCCGCCTCGGTCTGCCGGTGCTCGCTGATCTCGGCCTGCAAAGCGCGATTGCTCTGCGCCAGTTCATCCGTCCGTTGCCGGACGCGCTCCTCAAGTTCGTCATACATCTGGTGCAGGGCTTCTTCGGCCAGTTTGCGTTGCGTAATATCTTCGTGGGCAACCACCAGATATGTGTCATCATCTATGTCAAAACGGGTGATATGCGCAATAAACCAGCGCCGCTCGTCGGGTGCATGACAGGGGTACTCCAGCGCAAAGTGCTCTAGATTGCCGGTGAGAACGGCGCGGAGACCGGCGGCAAACTCCTGAGAACCTTCGCTGCTCGCACCAACGGCCAGATCACACACCTGCAAATAGTTGACACCTTCGGCAATCGGGCTATTCACGGGGGGATTGGCTGCGGCAAAATCATTCCAGGCCTTGTTAACAACAATAATCGTACTGCTTGCATCCAGGACCGCAATATGGGCCGATAGGGCATCCAGGATGGCCTGCTTAAACTGTTCACTATGCTGGAGCGCCTCCTCAACCCGCTTGCGTCGGGTGATATCCTGGGTCATCACCATACAGGCAAGAATGTTGCCGGCATCATCATAGACCGGCAGCGTGTGGACTTCATATGAGCGGGTGCGATAGGTCGCTTCAAAGCTGGTGGTCGTTCCGGCAAGCGCGGCCCGGCAGTGTGGTTCGAGTATGGCACTGGTTGCCGGCGGTAGTACCTCCCAGATCGTCTGGCCCGCGAGCGCATCCGGGAAGAAGCCCATATCGTCCAACCCAGCGCCATCAACCAGGATATAGCGCAGGTCGTGGTCTAAAAGGGCAATCGTGCCATTGGGAAAATGACGGGCGACAATCCGATAGAGTGTTTCGCCGGCCGGCAGAATCTCGGGTTGAGGCAGGGAGGGGGCGTCAGTTGGTGGAGTGGCCTCCCGTCCGGCTGCCAGTGCCGCTTCCAGTTCGGCAATGCGTTGCTTGAGGTGCGTATTCTCATACTGTAGTGACTGAGCAGTTCTATGGCCCATAGTTTTATCCAGATGTCAATGGTTTTCCGGAGACCAGGCAGGGACGAAGTCTGAACGACGCCGTCCCTGTCTCTATGCTGTGTATGCAATCGTGTGGTTGATCAGGATAAATCAGACAACATGTGCAGTAGCCGGGCAGTTCCTACCGGGTTATCGTTCAATAGCATGCTGCCGACCGACACACGCGCAAAGTAAAACGCTGGTCTATCTATGAGTATAACTGGATAATCCAGTATATAACATACGTAAATATACGTATTTTCTCATCGACATGGTTATTGTGCGCCGGGTGTGGCGGTTCGTGCCTGCTCACTGCTCCGTCATATAGCCATTCTGCTGTAACACATAGGCAATGCCACTCTGCAGATTGCTCAGGGTGACAATATCGCCCAGGTCGGCCCCCATGCCTACCAGCGTCTGGGCCACTTCGGGGCGAATGCCGGTCAACACTACGCGCGCCCCCAGCAGTTTGACCGCCTGCGCTGCCCGCACCAGCGCGCTGGCAACCTGCGTATCAACCATCTGCACGCCCGTAATATCGAGAATAACCACTTCAGCCTGGTGCTCGGCCACACCCTCAAGCAGCGTTTCAAGAATCTGTTGCGCGCGACCGCTATCAATAGTGCCAATCAGCGGCATGGCAACCACCTCATCGGCCAGGGGAATCAGGGGGGTACTAAGCTCTCGCAGGGTGGCGCGCTGGACCTCGATCATCTGCTCTTGCAGCGCCATGCGTTCCTCTTCCGCACGATGCTGCTCCGTCAAGTCACGCGCAATCCCCGCAATCGTCAGCAGGGAGCCATCGCTGTCACGGACGGCAAAAGAGGAGGAGTGGGCCAGAAAGATACTGCCGTCTTTCCGCCGGTAGACCATCTCGCCCTGCCACAAATCCTGCTCGGCGACCTCTCGGGCAATTTCCTCCAACCGTTCGGGTGGATCATCATGGAATTGTGCGGTATGCATGCCAATCATCGCCGGACCATACCCCGTTATGCGCTGGAAGGCCGGGTTGGCATAGGTGATGGTGCCTTCCAGGTTGACCTGGGCAATACAATCGGGCGCATTCTCGGCCAGCGCGAAGAAGATCCGCAGTTCGCGTTCCTGCTGTACCTGCACACTGATATCCCGAATGATTGCCGCTGTCCAACGGATTTGTCCGGTATGGTCTGTGATCGTAAAGCCGGAGACCTGGCCGGTGAAGCGGCTGCCGTCCGTGCGCTGATAGAGCAGGTTGTCGCGCCAGATCCCCTCCGTCGTGACATTCTTGATAATCGCAGGGAACCGTTCATGTTCCTCCGGCGCTAATGTGTCGAGAATGGACATCCCGAGGGCGCCTTGATCGAAGTTAAAGAGGGTGCGATAGGCCGGATTAGCGTAGATAATGATGCCGTCCATATTGGCAACGGCAATCGCATCGGGCGCATTATCAGCCAGCGCTTTGAATAGCGCAAGTTGTTCCGTAACGTCACTGGTTGCGGCGGTATCGCGTTCGGCGGTCAAATGGGCAACGGTCTGCTCCAGTTCAGCCACCTGCTGCCGTAGTCTGGTCAGTTCATCGGTGCCGGAGGCCTGCTGAGGCTGTTTCCGCTTCATTGCGTTCTCCTCGTCTCATTAAACATGATCTATAGCTGTTGTCACAATCTTTCGCCCGAAGTATAACAGCGCGGCAACCGCAACGCAAAGGTTCGGTCCGGCGTAGACAGCTTCCGGGAAGCTTCCCATGCGTGGCAAGCTTCCCGGAAGCTCAACCGGGCGGGCGTGTTGCACCCGTCATTTTCGGCAGGGCATGTTACAATGCTGCTCTGTTTAGACAGCTTCCCGGAAGCTCAACCGGGCGGCGGCGCGATCCCCCGCCAAACGCGGGATCGTCTGATACCTATCAGCATTGGCTGTTTTGCGGGTTTCGCTCATTTCGTGTTGTTCGTGGTCCAAACTCCCACCGCGTACTTTGGGTCATTGACAGGAGTTACGCGGTGGGCGTGCAAATTGGGCATTTGCCCAGGTCAGAGGCAGAATCGCCTGCGGCAGCATGGTACGTTTTGTTTTCTTTGTGCCGGAAATTTGGCTCGGAGAGCCAAATTTCCGGCACAAAGAATGGGATCTCCCGCCCTGCCGGAGGCGGATCGGGCTGTTCATTCAGGTGAACACCTGGCTTGAAACCGACCGCGTACTTTGGGTCAATGAGTGTTGACGAGGTCGCCCTATGCCGGTTGCCATACCGCTGTCCGAGCGTGCGCACTTCCCGCTGCTGGGCATTCCGCTCGAGGTGCGCAGCAATAGTCCTGCCGTTATTACTGCGGCGGAGCGGGCATTTCGCCACTGGCGTAGCCTTGCCCCGGAACAGATTACATCCGGCGCAGCGTTGCGTCTCGATCTGCTGCTGCAGCCGGGAGAGCAGTCCGACACAGCCGGCCCACCTTTTGTGCGGCGTGGGCAGGGAATGACCATGCTGGCGGCCGGCGGTAGTAATCTGCTGCTGGCGCAACTGGACCGCGGAGAGGCGCTCGGTTTTGTAACGCCCGAACTGCTCGCCGATGAACTGAATTTTCGCGCCGATGTCCTGGAATGGACGGCATTCCAGTTGGTCGCTACCCATGACCGGCTGGCGTTGCCCGCCGGAGCAGTGGTGCAGCAGGAGCGTGCCGTGCTCCTGGTTGCGCTCGATCAATACGAACTGCCGCTCTTGCAGTATGCCTGCATGTGCGCAGGCATGCGCTTCCTGGCTGCCGAACAGGTCTATCTGGGTCAGCAACCCGGGTTGCGGCTCTGGGGCAGCCGTCCGCGCCTCGCTCTGCCGCCGGTTGCGCAGCAGATCTTCCCCGATCTGGCAGCGCGGACGATGCCGGTAACACGCAATGGCGAAACCCGACTGGTGCTGGATATCGCTACAGCAGCGGCGCAACATCCGGCACTCTCCGCCGGGCATGCTGCCGTCTGTCTGGTGCAGTCGCGCCCGGGATTGTCGAGCATCCTGGAGCCGGTTGATCCGTCCGTGGTCGTTAATCAATTGATGCAACGCGCCGCCGGCACCGCCTGCCATCAGGAGATCCGCGCGGTGGCAGTAGCACTGGCCCAGGCGGGGGCATACTGTCTGTACGCGGGTAGCGATCTGCCGGGAGCGGCGGCACTGGTGCGGAGCCTGGTGTAGTACAATGCATGCAGGAGATGTTCATATTTCAGGGGATGCGGAGGTCTGTATGCGTGTCGTAACAATTGAGGGCGTTGTGGAAAATGGGCAGATACGCCTGAACACCAGCATGCGCCTGCCGGAAAAGGCCAGGGTGTATGTAGTTATTCCGGATATGCCGGTTGAGCAGCCGCACGTTGTCGAGGTCATAAGTCCCCATCTGGTACACCCCGAAGATGTTGCGGATTTTCGTATGGAGGTGATCGAGGAGGCGCCCGATGCCGGCGTATGATGCCACCTGGTTTGATCCACCTGCGCCGGTGGCGAAAGTAACGCTACGTAATCCGGAGAGAGATATATTTCAGTCTGATGTGTCTATGTTGATAGACACAGGTGCGGATATAACGCTGGTTCCCCGGGCAATCGTGAGCCAGTTAGGTGTAGTGCCTATCCCCGGCAAACAGTACGAGGTGGTTGGCTTCGGTGGTAGTCCAGGGGTTGCATCGGTTGTTCGGGTGGAACTGATCTTCTGTCGGCGAACATTTCGTGGACAGTTTTTGCTTGTCGAGCAAGAGTAGGGTATTCTGGGGCGCAATGTTTTGAATGCAGTTCCTCTGTTACTAAATGGTCCATACCTGACCTGGGAAGATTATCGTTCCGGGTAACTGCATATTGTATTATTGTATTATTGTTGGTAAAGATAATTCAGGCTGGAAAAATCCTTATGCCGGGCTGGGGACAGGGTGGCGCGCGAGGGAACCAGCCCGGCACAGGTATGGAGGAGGGATTGAGGGCACGCGGGTTGCTGTCGTGTATCGCAGTACAGCGTCCAACAAAGCGCGTTGGTGGGAGAAGTTTGTGCAGCACCTCTCCTGTGTTCCCATGCTAACGCAGATAGGAGCGGTTAACAATGGGTCAACAGGACTGTCTTCCAACTACAACCCGGTGTACTATCGTGTATCGTACATTCGTAGTAACCGCTGAGAGGAATCGGGTTTCTCCCCTACGCTAACTCTGGTGAGGTGCAGCGATGCGGGTGTTTATCACGGGTGGAGCCGGGGGTGTGGCGCGGTACCAGGCGCGCACGCTGGCCCGGCAGGGCTTCCAGGCTGATCTGCTTGACATAAAAATTTTTCATCAGGGGGAGTATCCGGCCGGCGTTACCCTGCATCCGGGCGATCCGCACGACTGTGAGTTGTTGTCCCGGCTCTGTGCAGGCCGGGATGCCATCGTTCACCCGGTTGCAGCCCCATCCAACCAATCCGTCGCTGATGCCACAATCGCGGAAACCCAGGCACTACTGGAAGCAGTTCACCGACATGCCGTTCCCCATCTGGTCTGTATCTCCGCCACGGCCGTCTATGCGCTCCCCCTGCCGACACCCATCACCGAAGCTGCACCGCCGGCCGGCAGCGGACTTTATGGTCGGACCTGCCTTGCCGTTGAGCGTCTCTGCGAAGCGTATCGGGCGTTAGGACAGCATATCACCATCCTGCGCGCGCAGCCCTGCGTTGTTCCCGATCGCTCTGGGGCATGGTCGATCCTGTTCGACTGGGTGCAGCGTGGCAGGCGTATCCCGGTGAGCGGCGCGGGCAATAACCGCTACCAGATGCTGGCCGTCGCCGACCTGACCCAGGCGGTGCTGCGGCTGCTGACCAGCCCATCCACGCGCACCAATGACACCTTCAATATCGGCGCGCAACGGTTTGGCATGCTGCGGCAGGATTTGCGGGCACTCTGTGATTATGCCGGGAATGGAGCGCGCGTGCTGCCAACTCCCGCCGGCCCCACCCAGGCCGCGATCCGATTGCTCGCTATGCTACGTCCCGCCCCACTTCTGACTCAACTCTACCTCACCAGTGAGCGGGATATATTTGTTTCGACGGCAAAGCTTGAACATGCCCTGGGATGGCAACCACGCTACAGCAACGCCGAGGCGCTGATCCATGCCTACCAGGACTACCTGGATCAGCGTGACACATAGCCCGGCAGTGGTGGCTCTACCTATCCTATCCCTTCTATTACAGGAGCTACGCGGTCGGTTCCAAACCAGGTGTTTGCCTGGATGAACGTCGCGATTCGCCTGCGGCAGCGTGGTGCTTTTTTATCTTCTTCCCAAAAAAGTTGCTCTGTGAGCAACTTTTTTGGGAAGAAGATGGTTCAATTTCGATCTTTTTGGAGAAAAAGTGGCGCGGAGCGCCACTTTTTCTCCAAAAAGGATGTCCGGTACCACCCTGCCGGAGGCGGAATGACCTGCCGGGTCAGGGAGCGCGTAACTCCCGTTGCGTAACTCCCGTCTATAAAATAGAAGTTACACGGTCATTGATCCGGCAGGGTGGAGTGAGATACTCTTCTGGTATAAATATTTGCTGGTGGCATCTTTCTTGCATACACAAACTAGAAAGCAAGTGGTCGTCTATCCCTGATGATCGCTCAACCGGAGTGGAGGGAACTCCTGCAAAAGCAGCAGCAACCGTGCCGGGAGTCCCATCACTGGTATTGCAGCAGCAGTATACAGTTTGCTGAGAGGATTCGGTAATTATGACAAACCCTACGCCCTACCTGGAAACGACCCCGGCGGCGGCGTCCATTGATGTCCTGCCGACCGGCGTGCCCGGGCTGGACATGGTTCTTGGCGGCGGGTTGCCGGTCGGCAGTATGCTTCTCATTGTTGGTGGGCCGGGTAGCGGCAAAACGATCCTGTCCCAACAGATCTGTTTTAATCTAACGGCAATCCACGCACGGCGCGCGATCTACTTTAGTACATTGACCGAGCCGCACAGCAAAATCGTACGTCAGATCCGGCCATTTCACTTCTTTGATGACCGGCGTCTGGGTGACACCGTGCTGCTGCTGGCACTGGAAAAATTTATGCACCAGGGGTTAGAAGCTACGGCCGAGACGATTGTCCGCACTGCGCGCCAGCAGCGGGCGGATCTGGTCTGTATTGATGGGTTCCGGTCAATTGAGGGGATGTGTGCGCAGCCGATTGATGCGCGCCGCTTTCTCTATCAACTCTCGTCGCAGTTGTATCTGCTGGGGACGACGACCCTGATAGTACTGGAGCGTGGCGTGTCGGAATTTGACGACTATGGCGCATATACCATTGCCGACGGGGTGCTGGCCTGTCATTTTGATGTGCATGGTGTGCGGCATCAGCGCAAACTCGAAGTGCGGAAACTGCGCACCATGGCACCGTTAACCGGCCTCCATAGCTACCGGATCAGCGCTGCGGGCTGGACAATTTTTCCCCGCATTGAAGCCCGGGTCGCCGCCGAGTACAGTACTTCTGAACGGCATAACGGGTCCGGATATCTGAGTTCCGGTCTGGCGCGACTTGATGATCTACAGGGCGGTGGCTACAAAACCGGTTCAACCACCCTGCTCGTAGGTGAACCAGGTATGGGGAAAACACTGCTCAGTTTGTACTACCTGCAAGAGGCCATCAAACAGGGCGAAGCGGGGCTGTTTATTGGCTTTCACGAACACCCGGATCAACTCCTCGCAAAAGCTGAGTATTTTGGCATACCGCTGGCAGCCGCAGTGCAGTCCGGTCAGATCCAGATCCGCATCTTTGCGCCAACCGAGTTAGAACCGGATGCGATTAGCGCGGTTATCTGCCGGGCTGTGGAGGAGCAGGGTATCCGGCGACTGGTGATTGATGAACTCTTTGAACTGGAACGGGCAACCGCGCGGGAAGAGCGCATGCATGACTATCTCGGCGCGCTGGTGACATTTCTCCATGATGTGGGGGTGACAACCTGTATAACCCGGATGATCGACCGAATTACCGCCGAAACCATTGATGTAAGTACAATGCCGCTGGCGGTTGCCGCGGGAAATGTCCTTTTACTCCGGAATGTTATCCAGGGTGACACGACACAGCGGGTGCTCTCAGTGGTAAATACGCGCGGTAGCTACGTTCAGCAGAGTGTTGAGACATATACCATCAGCCCGGAAGGTTTAACGATTATGGGAACTGCTGCATCTTGATAGCAGTGATAGCAGTCTGAATGAGTACGACTATTCTTATGAAAGCATCTCACATGGCAACGGTTCTAGTCATTGACGATGAGGCTCCTATTGTCGAATTACTTGTCGATATTATTGAGGATGAAGGACACACGGTTCTTCAGGCCAGTAACGGTGTGGAGGGCTTAACGCTGGCGCGGGAAAAACAGCCTGATCTTATCATCTCCGACATAATGATGCCACTGCTAAGTGGATATGAGTTCCTGCGTGCGTTACGCGCGGATACCTCCATTGCGCATATTCAAGTCATCTTGATGAGTGCGGCTTTTCCTATGGGTAACGCCGGCAATGGGAGTAGGGATGATCTGCGGGCTGACGGATATCTTCAAAAACCATTTGAGCTTGCCACGATTGAAAATATTCTGGATGAGCTAAACTAACCGGGGTGCCGGCGGGAGGGTAATCCGCCTGAGAGGTTGTATACACCGGCGGATACAGGAGTGCCGAGTGAAGGATCGTCGTACCACAAGCGATACGCGGACCCTTCACTCCATAGCACAAGCAGGTCAAAATACCACAGAAAAAATGCACCTATCGCATTGCCATATGCGAATGCATTTCTTCTGTGTTTGTTCGTTCTGTATGATTGCGTGGTATTGATCAGTATCGATCCTACTGCATAAACAGATCTGCGCGGGGACTGTCACCATTGCCGCTCGCCCGGCGCAACCCGCGTTGCATCGCGCGAATAGCATCCTGCCCCAGCCAGAGTGTCAGCAGTGAACCAAGCACCAGGCCAACCGTACTACCCAGCACTACCCCTACCACAAAGAGCAAAACCGAAGATTGTGATGAATCGGTATTCATTTTGTGCCTCATTGCACAACTACAACTGGTGGAGCCTTACCCCAGATCTGCTCCAGCCGGTAGTAGTCACGCTGCTCAGGACTAAACACATGGATAACAACATCACCATAGTCAAGCACGATCCAGCCGCTGCTGACCTCCCCTTCGATCCGGGGATTGAGCCGGAACTCATGCTGAACAATTTCATCAATATGTTCGACAATCGTCCGCAACTGACGCTCGTTATCACCAGAACAAATGACAAAATAGTCCGCAATGGTACTGAGGCGGTGGATATCCAGCATGATAATATCATGCGCCTGTTTATCCTCGGCCAGATCTACCACGCGCCGTGCAAGTGTTGCCGTTTCGATAACGTGTCCTCCTGGATCAGAAATCTGTTCGTTCAATCCTATCATACCTCACATACTGTGTAAACTAGACGTAAACCATTGCTCAAGTGTTGCCGGACAAATAAGGGAAGTACCGCGAGGCATATACCCCTGGGGGATTTGCGTGGAAACACGAAAGCTGCACTGGCCGATAGGCGGTGCAGTTTGCGGGCAAGGCATCTTGATAATATGTATCCGCGCCGGGCCTGATCCTGAAGATAAATCGCACAATTGCTTTCATACAGTATCATATGACATCTACGTCGAAGCCACTTACCCCGTCGTCATTGAGCAAGGTACGCTTACAACCAATACTGCTCACGTAGCTCAAGTATAGCACCTTTCGGAGGGAAACGTCAAATCGAGTTGCCGCTGTAACTGTTCAAAGTTGGGGGAAAGAATTAGACAGCCGGTGTCGGATCAGCCGGTAGCACACCCAACGCTCGCAGGCATTCCTGGAAGGCATTCAGGCCGCGTGCCGGCCACATCTCAAACAGGCTTGCCGGCGCCATGCGGGTCTTGCTACCGGCTGCACTCCGGCTGCCCCGCTAATCTTGCGGATGACCACCAGCGGACGAATGCTCCGCTCCGCCTGATTGTTGTTGGCGCTTAGTTCCGCCACCAGCACAACCTGGAACAGTTCGTCTTCGTGGCGCAGCAATCGCTTGTGGACGCCCGCTTCGCCTGCGGTAGCGTGGTGCTTTTTCTTTATTTTACACGACTTACGTGGTGGTTCCACAAACTGGACATTTGCCCAGGTGGACGCCCGATTCGCCTGCGGCAGCATGGTACATTTTGATCTTTTTTCACAAAAAATTTGCACTTTGTGCAAATTTTTTGTGAAAAAAGATGGTTTCTTCCGCCCTGCCGGAGGCGGAATCTCCTATCGG
>DAOTUI010000153.1:0-20484 GCA_034437035.1 Chloroflexaceae bacterium | reverse complement strand
TCAGACATGTACTTCCCCAAAGGCCATCTTCGCCTGCGGCAGCATGGTACGCTTTTTATCTTTTTCAAGGAATTTTTGCACATTGTGCAAAAATTCCTTGAAATAAGGATGTCCGGTACCGCCCTGCCGGAGGCGAATCGGGCCGTTTATCCAGGTGAACACTTCGTTTGGAACCGACCGCGTAACTCCTGTAACTAACAGGAGTTACGCGGTGCGGGTTTGGACCACGAAAGCCGCGACATGCGCGAACACCGCGAAACGACCAATGCTGATATCCGTTACGCGATCCTATGCTTGACAGTGGATAGTGCCGCCGGCGGGATGGGAGAATCCATCCTTACTCACAGCAAATTTGCACAAAGTGCAAATTTGCTGTGAGTAAGGATAAAAAAGTACCATGCTGCCGTAGGCGAAGACCGCTTTCACCTTGTCAAACGTGCAGTTTGAACGTCCACCGCGTAACGCATGTTAAATGATCGGTAAAACCAGGGCCGATGGGTGCATACTATCATGGTAGATGGATTGCTCGGCGATGACGCCGACGGTGCCGGTAGCGATAGGTTCACCCGTGCCCAGATTGCGGCTCCAGCGTGGGTGCGCGCCGCCGGCGATCTGCAGCCGCAGGCAGTGTCCGCGCCGGAAGCGGTGTGCCGTCGCCCACATGTTGATCACGATGCGCAGGGTGCCATCCGGTTGAGGCTCCCCCCGGCCGGCCTCAATCCGCAGCAATCCATCACAAATGTTGATCGACGGCCCATCGGGATGCAGATCGCATAACCGTCCAAAGAAATCGGCATGCTTGAGCGTGGAACGAACATAGATTTCCAGGTCAACATTACCGATGACTTCCAGGTCGGTATGCAGTGGTTCGGTGGTGTAGCAGAGTAGATCAGGACGTGTTTCCAGGGCGCGGTTATCTCGAGGACCGCCACCAGGATTCATCAGGGGGCCACCAATCGCGGGCGTAGGATCGGCCGGGTTGTAGCGGTACTGGTCGGGGGGGGCATGCGCATCCGGTTGTGTGGGCGCAAGCTGCCTGCCCGATTGCAGATAGTAGCGTGTTTCACGAGTGGACGGGGGCCACTCTTCCATATCGCGCCACTCGTCGGCTCCCATCACATAGATACGCACCGGGTTCGGCCGCAGGTGGCGGTGATCATCTTTCAGGTGGGCATCGAACCAGGCAATACTCTCGCCCAGGCTACTGCGCGCGATATCCGTGTCGAGATGAAACCAGGGGCCAATCGTCAGATACGGCCGTTTTCCCGCCGCTCGTAGTGCGGCATAGTCGGCCAGTTGATCGCGCAGAAAGATGTCATACCAACCCGCGATCAGGTGAACCGCTGCGGTGGTACGTCCGGGCGCATCCCGATGGTCCATCGCCTTCCAGTAGTGGTCATAGATCTGATGATCGAGCCAGTCACGGTAAAAGCTGACCGGCGTCCCGATTGCTACCGCATCGGCCTCGCCGATCGGCAGGTGCTGCAGCGCCGGAGCCACGAGTTGCTCGGTGCGCAGCAGGCGGAGTAACGCTGCGACAAACGAGCGTTTGCGCAGAAAATCAATCGTATCCACCATAAATGTCCAGCGCAACATCGTGTCGAGGGCAAAGGAGCTATCGGCGCGAATAAGCGAGACAAACTGCGAGGCGGTGATAATCGGCATAATCGCCTTGAGCGCCGGCGGCGGATCACCGGCCACTGCCCACTGCACAAAGCCCAGGTAACTCTGGCCCCACATACCGATGACGCCATTGAACCAGGGCTGCTGAGCGATCCAATCCAGTGTGGCATGCCCATCCTCCGCCTCGGTGCGAAACGGATCAAACTGTCCGGTCGAGTCAAACCGGCCGCGGGTATCCTGCACCACTACATGATAGCCGCGCTCGGCGAAGCGCGGCGCGATAAAGATTAGCGCCGCCCCCAGCTTGCGCCCGTAGGGGGTGCGGATCAGGATCGTCGGGAAGGCGCCCTCGGCTTTGGGGAAGTAGTGATCGGCCACCAGCGTGACGTCATCGGGTAACGCCAGGCGCAGGCCGCGCTCAACCCCGACAGCGTATTGCACCGGCGGCAGGTGCAACCAGTGGCGAAAGATCTGCCGGCGCGCCTGGAACAGCCCCCACCCGGCCAACCCCAGACCCAGCATGCCGATGAGTGTGCGTTTACCCACGAATACGTGCCTTTCTCTATCTTTATTATTCTTACAATAAAAAAACAGAACATGCGTACGCCAACTGAATGTTGAGAAAATAGTCCGGATATGAAATGACCTGGAATCCCGACTTATAAAGTTTGAACATGTAATCCGGATATCGTCACCCCGGGAGACAGCCGTAGGGTGCTCTATGCACCGTTCTGCTGCCGCACGCCATATCCGGGTTAATTTCTCAAAGTTCATTAGCCGGGACTCCTGCGAGTCGCTGTCCGGATCAACATCTCAACGTTTATCAACTGATTGTGTTGCCGAAAACCTGCCCGAAGACGGCACAACAAACTACGATAAACTACAATACCTGAGCAAAAAGCCTTGCCACACCTGGTACAATAAACTATAACAGAAGATGTCCCACCTGGGCGAGCCCTACCTCGTCCACCTGACCCGTTTCGCCCCCGATTGATACGCGTGCTACATCGTCTGCGGTGCCCCAGCGAGAGGAGAAGCTTATGCGCGGCGTTATACTGCTGCTGACCGGCGTTCTGTTTGCCACACTCTATCTGGGTATTCCTCCTGCGGCTACGGCTCCGGTTGCCGCAATAATCAACACCCCCACAATGCCGATTAATCCCATGCCGCCCACCCGTGCGCCATCACCCACGAATGTACCCCCGGCTCCGGCGGTGCCGGTGCTGACCGAGATTGCCGAGCCGGTCAGCGCGCCGCCACCCCCGCCACCGACGCCGATGCCGGCAACACCCGTTCCGCCTGCGCCTGCACCGGCCGATCCCGGCTTTATGGCACTGCGCGCGGAACTCGAAGGCATGGTTGCCGGTTGGTATGGCGATCATGCCGTCAGCGTGCTCGATCTGCAGAGCGGGCAGATGATCTCGATTAACGGGACGCGCCCCCAGCAGGCCGCATGCACCATCAAAATCCCAATCCTGATGGGCGTTGCGCAGGATATCGCGGCAGGCCGCTACACCGCCGACGCTGTCGCCGGACTGGTGCAGTCGGCGATGGGGCCGAGCAACACGCCACCGGCACGCGAGTTGCTGGGAATTATCGGTGGGGGCGATATCGGAGCGGGCATCCGGCGGGCCAATGCAATCATGTGGGATCTGGGTGCAAGCGGCTCGATTATGACCCATCCGCCAGGCTATCACTGGGAGGAGTATGGCTACGCCGCCAGCCATGGCATTACCGCCAACCTGCTGACCACGGATGATCTGGTGCTGATCCTGGGCCGGCTCTACCAGGGCACTGCATTGCCGGCGCAAGAGACCGCGTACACCCTCTGGAGCATGACCATCGCACCCGACTGGATGAATGCCTCGTTTGGCAGCGCGCTGCCCGCCGGGGTTGAACACTACCACAAGGTCGGTCAGCTCTACGAGCCGCACAACACCTGGAACGATGCCGGGATTGTCGTCTTCGAGCGCGACGGCCGGCGCTATGCCTACGCCCTGGCCTACCTGGGCAGCTATGGCGCAAGCTGGCAGGATGCCTACGCGCATGCGATGAGCGTCTCGGAGGCGACCTGGCGCTACTTTAGCAGCGCGCCGCTCCCACCGCCGGTACCGACACCCGTACCGCAACCGGCCCAGGCCGCCCCGCCGGTTGAACTGATCGACCTGACCGATGCGGCGACCGCCGAAGCCTCTTCGCTGCTGCCGCGCGCAGCCCTCCCGGACGGCGGTAGCGTTACCTACGAGCCGATGCATGTTCTGGATGGCGACCCGACAACGGCCTGGGTGGAAGGGGTAGCGGGACCGGGCAACGGTGAGTGGCTGCGCCTGAGCTTTGCTGAGCCGGTCACGGTGGCGCGCCTTGACCTTGATATCGGCCGGGATATCGATGCCCGGCAGTTTGCGGAGAACAACCGGCTGCGGGCGGCGCAGGTGCGCTTCTCCGACGGCAGCATGCTGCCGGTTACATTCCTGGATCGACGCGGAATGCAGTCGCTGATCTTGCGACCCGTCACCACAACTATGTTTGATATCACGCTTGAGGCGGTCTATTCCGGCACACACCACGACGTCACCGCGATTGCCGAGGTTGCCGTGTGGGGCCGGCCGGCGGAGTGAGCAGCGTGGAAGTATGGTGGTACAATAGAGTGAAGTTGACGGGAACACGTTTTCGTGTAAAATAGACAGGAAAGATACATAACCGATGTCTACACATCCCCTTGCGGAAGTGTTTGGTTTTCCTGCGGATAACCTTTCGTCAGAAGCAGCACACTACCGCAAGAATCGTCTTTGTCCATTCAATAATAAAGTACCATCCTGTACCAAAGACAAGGCGAATAATCCGCTGGGAGTTTGCAGCATTTATGAGGGCGAAGATGTAGCGATTACCTGCCCTGTACGTTTTCGCCAGGATTGGCTTATCGCGGTCGATGCGGCTGCTTTCTTTTTTGCTGAAGGAACTGCCTGGACATCTCTAACTGAAATCCGCTTGAATGATCGCAACGGCAAGTCGGCAGGCAATATTGATATTGTCCTGATATCCTATGATGACCAGGGCCAGATTCTTGACTTTGGCGCGTTGGAAATTCAGGCAGTCTACATTTCAGGGAATGTACGCACTCCCTTTGAGTTTTACATGGAAGACCCATCTAATCGGTATGCAATGGATTGGACTGATCGACGTGACTCGCCACGTCCTGACTATTTATCGTCGTCGCGTAAGCGATTGGCACCTCAACTTATTTACAAAGGCGGCATTCTTAACTCATGGAGAAAGAAGCTGGCAGTCGCAACACATAGTGGATTTTATAATACTCTGCCAGTACTTCCAGAAGTTAATCCAGAAGAGGCAGATATTGCCTGGTTAGTTTATGAGTTGCAACGTGATGCCAATCAAAATCGGTATAAACTGGTTCGTACGAAAACAGTGTACACGCAATTTACATCAGCCCTACAACGTATTACATCACCTGAGCCTGGGCCAGTTGAGGACTTTATTAAACAGTTGCAGCGCAAGTTTGATGAAAAGAAGCCGGGGGATAGTCTACCGCCAGATGCCCCTACGTTAACCGACATTTTTGGATAAGCCAGGAATACTTTCATGCAACAAATGTCATTTCTGGAAGACGTGTCATCGCACGCAATCACTAACGTCGCAACAGTCCCGCAGCGTAGTCCCTTCCGCTATCCCGGCGGGAAGACCTGGCTGGTGCCCCGGATCAGGCAGTGGTTGGCGCACCGGCCTGCGCGGCCGGAGTTGTTTGTCGAGCCGTTTGCCGGGGGTGGAATTGTCAGTCTAACGGTGGGGTTTGAGCACCTGGCCGACCATGTGATCATGGTGGAAGTTGACGCGCAGGTTGCTGCGGTCTGGAAAACCATCCTCGGCGATGGCGCTGCACGAGACTGGCCGGCTGAACGGATTGCGACATTTGATCTGACTCCGGAAGCGGTTGCGGAGGTGCTTGCACGGCCGGCAATAGATATAAAAGAACAGGCCTTTCGCACCATTTTGAAGAACCGGGTCAATCACGGGGGCATCATGGCGGCAGGGGCGGGGAAAATAAAGCAGGGCGAGAATGGCAGGGGACTACGGTCGCGCTGGTATCCCGCAACGCTCTGCCGCCGCATTCAGGCTATCGGCAGCATCCGCGAGCGGTTCACCTTTATTGCGGGCGATGGGATGCATGTTCTGCGCCGGTATGCCGATCAGCCCGGCGTGGTCTGTTTTCTTGACCCGCCCTACACCGCTGCCGGCAAGAAAGCCGGGGCGCGGCTCTACACCCACGCCGACCTGGATCATTCGGAACTCTTCCGGCTCGCCGGTTCACTTGCGGGTGATTTTATAATGACCTACGATAACACTCCGGAGATACACGCGCTTGCCCATGCGCATGGATTTGACACACAACTGGTTGCGATGAAAAATACACACCATGCAGCGATGACCGAGTTGATCATTGGGCGCTGCCTGGACTGGCTCAGGTGATGAGGGATACGGGGTTGATGCAGAAACAGATCCGCTGGTTTGTGATCGGCGATTTACTCTTTGTTGGGGCAATGATCCTGCTGGCCCAGGTGTTACTGCTGGTTGGGGCCAGTCCGGCGGTAGCGGTGCTGCCGACCCTGCTGCTGGGAACGATCGCGCTGATTGTGCTGCTGAGTGTGCTGGTGCGGCATCGCCGCAGCATGCCCGTCGTCCAGCGTATCATGGGGGGGGAGCACTGGGTGGCCTGGCACTACCCGGCGGGGGAGTGGCGGCGCATGCTGGCGGATGAGCGGGTGCGGGCCAATACAGACGAAGAAGTGATCACGGTTGCCGGTCTGGCCGGGAATGTGGTGCTCTACAGCGTTAGTGCGGCGGCAGCCGGCTACTTCATCGGGATCTTTGGGCGCTCAACCCCGCAGGCCATCCAGATTGCGCTGATCATGGGCGGAGTGGTGCTGGTGGTCAGCCTGTTCTTTGCCGTCAGCAGTTATCGCCAGGCGCAAACGCCGCCGCCCGCCACAGCCGTGGATGTCTATCTTGGGCCGCTCGGGATCTATCTGCCGGGGCGCTACATCACCTTCGATGATCCCCATCTTACGCTGGCAGATGTGCAGGTTGTGCCGGGTAGTCCCGCCCTACTGCTGTTCACCACCCGGTTGATCACCACCTACCATCGCGCCATCCTGCAAAAACTCGCCATTCCCATCCCGGAAGGTCACATTGCCGAAGCTCAGGCGCTCGCCAACCGCTTCCAGGCGGAAATGGTGATCCGCGACCCGTGATACCCGGCAGCAACGCCAGCCTACAGCCTACAGCCTACGGCCTATGCGTAATGTTACACGCGTTACGCGATCGTTGACCCGGCAGGATATTCCGCCTCCGGCAGGACGGAAGAAACCGGTTTTTTTCACGAAATTGGCTCGGAGAGCCAAATTTCGTGAAAAAGATAAAACAGTACCACGCTGCCGCAGGCAAATCCGGCTTTCGGTTCTGGCACGCGGCTAGACCAGTCGGCACCGCGTAACTCGTGTAATGTTACAGGACTTACGCGGTCAGTTCCAAATCCGGCATTTGCCTGAATAAGGGAAGCGGAAGCTGTTAATTGTCCCACCCTCCGGAAACTTGGGCGTCAGCAAGCCCACGAGTAGAGCGTCTGAGGGAGCTTGGGGTGAACAAGAGCTTCCGCTTCCCTAAACGGCCCGACTCGCCTCCGGCAGGGCGGAAGATTCCATTCTTTTTCACAAAAATGTTGCATATAGTGCAACATTTTTGTGAAAAAGATAAAAACGTACCATGCTGCCGCAGGCGAGTCCGGCTTCCATCAGGTGAAATGTCCCGTTTGAATGCCCACCGCGTAAGTCCTGTAATGTTATACCAGGACATCTGACCGTTCATTCGTAATCCTTACACCCTGACTCTACGGCAACATGATCGGATTGAGCAAAAGCGTATCGGGACCGACTGGTGGCGCGTCGGGATGCGCTACCTGGGTATCCAGCGGCAGTCGCTCCAGCGTATACGGATGGTATACGCCCAGAGCAATCCAGTAGGGACCAGGGAGTGATGTGATGTTTCACCACGAAGGCCACGAAGGGGTTTTATTGAACGGGTGGGAAGATTACCACGAAGGCTACGAAGATCACGAAGGGGTTTAATTCGGTATGTTCCAGACTTTGTTGATTTCCACTCGTGGCGCGTTTCACACAAGATCTCTCTTCGATGAAGGAGAAGATCCAGCCATTCATCAGGTGAACTAGAAAGCCGTACACCCGGGCCTGATCCGATCCGCCGTAACCATCAGGCCCACCATCAACGGAATATCCATCCGTGATATGCCATATTCGCGCGCCGCACGCACAATGGTTGACAACACCAGGGTGGCAAAAAATCCCCACAGCAGTGCCGCGCTAATGTTGATCATGGTCTACTCTCCTGAGCAGGAGCACAACGTGTTGCGCCCCTACTCTGCAGCTTCCAACACCTCCGACTCATCATCTTCCAGGCTGACCCGCACCAGGGCCGCAACCAGGCGCGGGAAATCGGCCTGATCGACCAGCCCGGCCAGCTTCTCCGGGTCTTCGGGCAGTCCCAGTTTGTCGGCTCCCTGCCGCGCCTTCTTATCCACAAAGGGGAAGAGTTCCTCCCACACCGCCTGCACCTCGCGGAAGAAGATATCGACGCCAACATCACCCAGACCTTTGAACTGCTTGAGTAACTTGCGCTCCTGCGCCGGATCACGGCCGGCTTCCTCACGCAGGTTGCGCAGGTCGCCGGCATAGCGTTCCAGCAGCACCTGCGCTGTTTCGCCCAGCATGCCGGCGGTACGTTCATCATAGCGTGCATACCCGGACTCATTCAGCGTCTTGGCGCGCGCTTCCCAGGTTGACTCAGCCAACTTCTGCGGGGTGGTCCAACCCTGCTCGGCCAGCGCCCGTGATGCGGCAACAGCGATGCCGGCGCGGATGCGCGTACTAAACAGCATCGACGCACAGAGCATGCGGAAGAGCGGCGACGGTGTGCCGCTATCGCCCGCTAACGTAATACCGCACTCCTCGGCGTAGGTCTGCCCATGCCGTTCCAGCAGCGCCGCAACGATCTTCTTTTCCGATGGTTTTGACATATCTTACCTCCATGGTTATGGGTTAACGGATAGGGGATAGGGGATAGGGGTTATTAACCGTTAACCCCTATCCCCTATCCGTTAACCTTACGGATTTGGATCGACAAAGAACTCAGTAACGGCAGTCAGTTTGCTGCGCAGGCCAAAGACAACAATCTCGTACCGGGCGGGTGCAAAGCCATCGCTCGAGAAGGTGAACTCAACGACACCCTGGTCGTTGGCATCCAGATCACGCTCCAGCGCGCGCACGCCGTCCGGAGTGTTGAACCAGGCCGCAACCTCTTCATCCGGGATAAAACGGTCGCTAAGGAAGTCAAATTCCGTACCGACCTCTCCCAGTTCCGGTGACACTTCGGCAAAAACATACTCCGAGTTGTTGCCGGCCTCGCCCACCAGCACCGGTGCGCGATTGGTGCGCCGACTACCGCCATCCCGGGCATCATCCCACGCAACCGTGCCCCGAATAGAGATCACGGTGTCAATCGGCAGCAGATCATTCACATCCCAGAAAACTGTTGCACGGCGGGGATCTTCGTCCACATTGGCATCGACACCCTCAACATCATCGAAGACCAGTACAATCTCGTCCTCGTTTAACTCCGCGACAAAATCATCCACGTCCTCGAAATCTGCATCAAGGAAGGTAAGCTGATCACTGTCGTAGGGCAACGTCACGCGGACTTCGTCAGCCAGACCATCGCCCCGGTTGCGCACAAAGAGCTCATACTCCAGCGTGTCGTCGCGGTCCACGCGAATGCTCGGCTCCTTGCGCAGCGTGACCCAGACTTCCGCCGGTTCGCCGGGCTCCTCGGTGGGTGTCGGGGTCGCGGTTGGCGGCTCCGGTGCCGGGGGCGGGGCTGAACGCACGAGCAGCGGTAGGAAGATCACCCGTCCGATACCGCCGGCTCGCGGCGCCGCGGCATCAGGCCGGGGCGTCACCGTCGGGAGCGCCGCCGCCGGTCGGGGATCGCCCGCCGCCCGATCTTCCCGAAAATCGGCCAGCGCCGTCTGCGCCGGTTCCGGCAGCGTGGAGAAATCTGCTGTCGCGGTTGCGGTTGCCGTCGTGGTCGGGGTGGGCGTTCCCTGCGCGCCGGCAAACCTGCTCGCTGCCAACGCCACCAGAATCAGGGCGATAACCGGCAGTGCCCAGAAACGGGCCGAAAGACTGCGCGTGTTCATGTTTGTCCTCTCTTCATCTTCATCTTCGTCTCCTTCTCCTTTAGATTACACGCATTACGCAGTGGGTACGCAAACTGGATATTTGACCAGGTGAAAGCCGGATTCGCCTGCGGCAGCATGGTGCTTTTTGATCTTTTTCCGCCCGACCGGGCGGCCACAGCTTTCTACTCGCCGTAGCGCCACTCGTAGTATTGCCGCCCCACGTTGCCCATCTCAACTTGCCAGGGCCCCGCGTTAGACGGGGTGTAGGTGAGGATGCGCCGCTCAAACGCCTGGAACATCACATCCCGCTCCACATTGCCCACGCGGACGCGGGTCCAGTAGGCATCGGTTACGGGATAGCCCAGCACATAGACCCACTCAAACAGCGGCTGGTTTTCGATAAAATTACCGTTGCGGTAGACCACGCCCTGCTGGTTCATATAATTCCAGAAGGCGCGGGGAATGCCAAAGCCCTGCTCAACCTGCACAATCTCAGTCGCCACAGCCCCGGCATACTGCGGAAACTCCCCGACACCCTCGGGCAGAAAGACGCGCGTCACATACTCGCCCGGCTGGTTGCCCGCCGGTGTGCCAAAGAGCCGCGCCAGGCCGGCATAGGTCGGGAAGTCATTGTCGGGGTCGCCGGCGATGGGAATGTTAGCCGGGCCGGCCGGGATAAATTCCGACTGACCGACCTGGATTTCGCCACGAATCATCTCGGTGACGAGCAGACCATTGGTGACAAACCAGGGCCGGCTCGGCGGCGCATTCGGGTCGTTGATCTCCATCCGGCTCTTGTCGAGATACTGCACAGTGCGCCGGCCGTCAATCCCATCTTCGTAGGGCTCCATCAGCACCTCGGTAAAGGGCTCCGGCCCCCAGACCCAGGAGCGATTCGCCACATTGCGCTGCACCGGCAGATCGGTCCGCTCCCAGCGCGTACGAAAAACATCGCGTCCAAACGGTTCGGCGCGGACAACCGCAGCGCCGGTCAGTAGCAGCAGCATGACGACAAGCAGATTGAGTAGCTTTTGCATATAGACTCCTTCTCGGTTCTCGGTTCTCGGTTCTCGGTTTTTGGTTCTTGGTTCTTGGTTCTTTCAACACAGGTATCGAGAGGGTTGCAAGGAGCGTGCCAGTGACAACGCACCGGCGACCCAATCGCGTATGTGCCACCTTGAATAGTTCCAAATAATGGCACAGCTTTTGCAACAACCGAAATATAGTAGAACCTGCTTACAATCTGTTTCTGAATCCACGTTTCAGATATTGAATTTCCGAGGAGGATTATCATGCCAAAGCCATTTCGTAATCGCGCCGATGCCGGTCAACGGCTGGCTGCGATGCTGCGTACATATGCCGACCGCTCGGATGTCCTGGTGCTGGGGCTGCCCCGTGGCGGTGTCCCGGTCGCCTATGAGATTGCCGAGGCGCTGAATGCGCCTCTGGATGTCTTTATCGTACGTAAAATTGGCGTACCCGGCCATGAGGAGTTGGCACTAGGTGCAATTGCCACCGGCGGCGTGCGCGTCTTCAATGAAGATGTCCGGTATGCCCTGCGCGCCCCGGAAGAGGTTATTGATGAGCTTACCGCCCGCGAGCAGCGCGAACTTGAGCGGCGCGAACAGGTTTACCGGGGTGACCGTCCGGCGCTCTCCCCGTCTGGGAAGATTGCCATCCTGGTGGATGACGGGCTGGCAACCGGTGCAAGCATGCGCGCGGCCATTGCAGCCCTCCGCCAACAGAACCCCAGCAAGATTATCGTCGCCGTACCCACGGCTGCCCCCCAGGTCTGTGATGAGTTTCGCCATGAAGTTGACGAGATCGTCTGTGCCATCACACCGGAGCCCTTCATGGCCGTCGGCCTCTGGTACCAGGATTTTACCCAGACCAGCGACCAGGAAGTCCGCGATCTGATGGAGCGCGCCCGCGATGGCGTCGAGGCTTGAGGTAGACCGTTACTTTTTGGAGAGGAGGAACCGGTATGCCGGAACAGAGCGTTACCGAGATCGTGCGCAACGCGGCGCGCCCGCTGACCGGGGCCGCGAATGACTATGACGCGCTGATTGACCTGATTGGCGACTCACGCTTTGTGCTGCTGGGCGAGGCCTCCCACGGCACGCACGAGTTCTACAATGCTCGCGCCGAGATTACACAGCGGCTGATTAAGGAGAAGGGCTTTAATGTTGTCGCAGTCGAGGCCGACTGGCCGGATGCCTACCGCGTCAACAGCTATGTGCGCGGTACCGGCAATGCCATGGATGCGGACGATGCCCTCGCCGCATTTCGCCGCTTCCCCAACTGGATGTGGCGCAATCTGGATGTGCGCGAGTTTGTCGGTTGGCTGCATCAGCATAACGCCGCACTGCCCCCCGGCCGGCCGATAGTCGGCTTCTACGGGCTGGATCTCTACAGCATGTATAATTCCATCGAAGCCGTGCTCAACTACCTGGACAAGGTTGACCCGGCGGCGGCACAGCGCGCCCGCCGGCGTTATGGCTGCTTCCACCGCTATGGCGAAGATCCTCAGCTTTACGGCTATGCTGCCGTCGCCGGGGGCGAAACCTGTGAGGATGCAGTCGTTGAGCAGCTTATCGAGTTGCGTGAGCAGGCCGCCGAGTATGCCCAGCGCGATGGACGTGTCGTTGAAGATGAGCATTTCTATGCCGAGCAGAACGCCCGGTTGGTACGCGATGCCGAAGCCTACTACCGCGCGATGTTCCGTGGTCGGCACTCCTCCTGGAACCTGCGCGACACCCATATGGCCGACACACTTGATGCGCTGGTGCAGCACTTTGATCAGCAGGGTCAGCGCACAAAGGCGGTCGTCTGGGAACACAACTCCCACCTGGGTGATGCTCGCGCCACGGAACTGGGGGCGGCCGGCGAAATTAATGTTGGGCAACTGGTGCGCGAGCGCCACGACGATGCCGCCGTGCTGGTAGGCTTCAGCACCTATAGCGGCAGTGTCACCGCCGCCTCGGACTGGGGCGGCCCTGCCGAGCGCAAGCACGTTCGTCCGGCGCTCAAGGGCAGCTTTGAAGATCTGTTTCACGCAACCGAGATGCCCAACTTCCTGCTGACGCTACGCAACAGCGGGCTGCCGGCCGAGAAGCTGCGTGCCCCGCTGCTGGAGCGGGCCATCGGCGTGATCTACCGTCCGCAGAGCGAGCGTATCAGCCACTACTTCACCGCGCGCCTGTCCGACCAGTTCGACGCCGTGATTCACTTCGATGAGACCCGCGCCGTCGCGCCACTACTGCGCAACCCGGAGTGGGAGCAGGGCGAACTGCCGGAGACCTATCCGCACGGAGTGTAAATATTATCTTTTGAGACAGGGTTTGCCGGGACGCGGCCGTGTGCCCGCCACAATCGGTAGGCAGCACGCGCTGTGATCATGCCATCCTTTCCGGTAAGCCTGTCTCGAATATTAGCGATGGAGGTGCAAACGATGGCAACTGGAGAAAATGTACAACTGCCCAATGTCACCGAACGCCTGGTTCAGGTGCCGGTGGGAACAATTACACTGGAGGGCAATCTGAACATGCCTGCCGATCCGCGCGGCGTGGTGCTGTTTGCGCACGGCAGTGGGAGTAGCCGCCACAGCCCGCGCAACCGCTTTGTGGCGCAGGGACTCAACAAGCGTGGCATTGCGACGCTGCTGATTGACCTGCTAACCACGGATGAAGAAGCCATCGATATGCGCACGCGCCATCTGCGCTTTGACATCAAACTGCTGGCCGAGCGGCTCACCGGGGCAACCGACTGGCTCAAGCACAACCCGGACACCAATCCGCTGACAATCGGCTACTTCGGGGCCAGCACTGGCGCTGCCGCCGCCCTCGTCGCCGCCGCGAACTATGCCGAAGCCGTTGGCGCGGTGGTCTCGCGCGGTGGCCGGCCCGACATGGCCGGGGCAGCCCTGCCCCGCGTGCATGCACCCACACTATTGATTGTCGGCGAGCGCGATGCGCCGGTTATCTCATTGAATGAGGCGGCCCTGGAGCAACTGCCGGGAACAAAGCAACTGACGATTGTGCCCTGGGCCACCCATCTGTTTGAAGAGCCGGGCGCGCTGGAACAGGTGGCCCAACTGGCGGGAGACTGGTTCTACGAATACCTGCAACCCAATGCCCGCGCACGCGGGAGCACACCGGCGTTGTGATAGACGAAACTTCCACAGGGTTTACCCTTGTGGGAGTTTTTACGCCCGTAAGATTTTACAGGTAAAAATGCGTAATATATCACAAGTCTAATCAAAGTGGTATGTTATCGTTAGATCAGGCGCAGGAAGACTCGACGTAACATCGTCACTATCCTGACGACTATCACAGAAGCTACGCCTTCGATTATCTACGGGGTTATCTTTGCCGCGATTGTAGCCTACATTCCCCAACTCTCCAGTTCGGCCTCGACGCTGATTGGCGCGGTCTCGGTGCTTGGACTGCCGCTCTGGCTGGTGAACTTCTACATTATTGCGCCCGCCGTCTTCCCCTGGTTTACCAATGCCAACCCGGTGGTGCAGTTCCTGGCGCACACCTTCTTCTTTGGTACCGCCCTGGGCATCTACCTGGAGCGCGTCCGCCCGACCGCAGTTGAGCGCAAGTAGCTTGTTTCATACCAATCTGATTTCCAAATTGCAACCATCAGACGAACCACGAAGAACATGAAGGGTTCCATATCGGGCGCGATCTCTTCTATGAAGCAGGTTCATTGCTTCGTGCGCTTCATGGTCTTCGTGGTTTTCTTGCAGTTTTGATAGCAAACTGGTATCACAACCTGAGCAAAACGCCGGCATACCAGGGTCCGCGCAGATGCGGGTTGAAAGATTACTCCGGGTTCTGAGCAGGTGCCGGCACTGACAGGTCTTTGGAGACCTGTCAGCATTTGAGGCTAATAAAAAAGCCAGGTGGTTGATCGTACGGTCAACCACCTGGCTTTTTGTTACTCAGTTATGGAGCGGGAGACGGGACTCGAACCCGCGACCTACACCTTGGCAAGGTGTCGCTCTACCAACTGAGCTACTCCCGCCTGAGTTACTCCCGCGTAACACTGCTGATTATAGCACACGCTGACAGATCATGCAAATTGAAAAATGGAGGAGGAGCACCGACTGGTACCCCTCCTCCAGGTGTCATCCGGGTTGACACAACCCGCTATGAAGACTACGGCGTTGGCGGCGGCAGTTCCACCGGGACGGCCGGCAACTGCGGATAGTTGATCCGTGCGTCGATGGCCCACTGGAACCAGTCCGGCACCAGCGTTCCCGATAGCAACACGCCGATTGCGCCTGTCACGCCCGTCAGCCAGGCAAACCAGAACGCCCACAGATGGATGCTGTACGCATTAGCATTGAAGCCCATGGTCCAGCGCCAGAAGAGCTGCGCCCGCTCCGTGCCGGTTCCCGGCTCGTCAATCTCAGCTTCTTCCTCGTGCGCGCCATACTTCTCCAGCGCCCAGATGGTTGCGCCGTGCATCGAGAAGAGCAGCGTTGAGCCGAGCAGGAAGAAGATCGAGAGCATATGGAACGGATTGTAATAGAAGTTGCCGTAGCGCACACTCACATTATTCGTCCAGTCCAGCAGCCCCTTGATGCCGTGCGGCGGAGCTTCGGACCAGTCCTGCATAATCATCGGGCGAATAACATAGATGACCAGGTAAAGGAACACCGCGCCGGTAAAGCCATACGCCAGGTATGGTTTCAGGCCGCGTGCCTTGGCCCGTTCCCAGAGACGCACCTGCCACGCCAGAATGGAGGCGGTCAGGAAGAATGTGGCAATCAACCACCATCCACCCAATCCGAGCGGCGGGAAACCCAGGCCAAACTGGGCTGATGGCGGATCCAGTTGCAGTACCACAAAGTACTTGGCAAAGGCCACTGGATTATATCCCACCTGCGCGGCCATCGTAATCAACCAGATGAACGTGAAGGCCCCTGCACAGACAAACGACAGCGCTCCCCAGAAACCCAGGTAGAACGGCCCAAGCTGAGCATCAAACCCGAAGCGCTCCAGCCACTTGGCAAAGATGGGCTTCCCAATACGTCCAGTTTCACTTCCGCCGACATCCAGGTCTACCGGAATACGGTTCGGTGGCACTCCCATTTCTGATGCCATAGTTGCTACTCCTTAATCGAATCCTTGCTAAGCTTAGACCTTAGACCCCGCTCCAGAAGGGAAAACTATTCCAGAAATCCCAGAACGATACCCAGTCCTGCACCGGCCAACCGGAGAAGAGAATACACAGATTTGCCGAGAGAATACCGGCGGCGGCAGCCAGCGCACCGGCGCGGTGAATACCGGCTTCGCCGATGGAGTAGTACTGCACATCGCGCCAGAACTCGTTGATCTCCTCGGGATCGGCATTTTTTCCACGGGTCTGCACGGCACTCAGAATGGCGGAACCGTGACATGCCAGCAGGAAGGTGGCAAAGAAGATGAGCGAAATGCCGAGGGCGTGGAATGGATTGTAGAAGAAGTTGTTGTAGCGATAACCAAAGTTCGACACCCAGTCCAGATGCGGCATAACGCCCAGCACAAATCCCTCACTCCAACTGCCCAGCGCCAGCGGGCGAATAACTTGCAGTGTCAGCCAGGACGAGACGACGACAGCGAACGATATCGGAACATGGAACCCCATCTCCAGTTTCTTTGAGATATCGATCTCACGCATCATCCAGCCCAGGAAAGCAATCGTCCCAAAGAGCACGGTCATCTGCCAGAGGAAGCCGGGCTCGCCTGCCTGCTGCAGGCCCAGACCAACTTCGGGTGGCGGCGGATCGATCCGGCCCGCAAAGAAGTTCTGCGGGAACGAGTAGGGCCCCTGGAAGACAGTTCCATAAAAATAGAAGATGGAACCGATAATCACCGCAATGATCGTAATAAACCCCCAGAACCCGACGTAAAACGGTCCTAACCAGAAATCAAACGGATCGGCACCAAAGATAGACGAGAAGGTCGTATTCCCCGGCTTGCGAAAGTCGGCCTCGATCTCCTCGATGGTTCGCCCTCCCGGAACGCGTGACTCGCGAGCCCCATCAAGGACACTGAACGATAGATCTAGAGCCATACCCCTACCCTTTCCAGGCGCTTCCAGCACGCGCCTCACCAACGAGCTACCACTCCAGTTACATCCTACGCAAAAGCAACCAGCTATATTCTGACCGGGCCATAGAGGTTGTTGCATGAAGGATAAAAAGTTTCAGTCGTATTTGAAGTATAGTACAGTGACAGTATGTTGTCAAGCATGATTAATTCGGTTTTTTAGAGCTTTGGAACGCCATTTCTCATCATGGAGCGGTACAACGGCCTTTGCACAGGGGACAAAATCCATAACAGATCGCAACCAGGCTTGTGTCACTTCAAACAACAAGGCCGGATTTGCCCCGATCATTCTCGCCCGGATCTTGCGCAAAAAGCAAACCACCGCCGATATCGGCGGTGGTTGCCGGCTCAGTTAACGATAATTTAGGACAATGCCGTTAGAGCCCGATCTGCTTAAACGCCTCCCCGGCGGTAAAGCCCGCCGGCTGACCCTGGTCTGCGGCCCGCCGGCGCACGCGCTGGTCCCAACCCTCAACTGCGTCAAGCTGGCTATGGTGCTCCCGCAGTGCGGCCAACTTGCGTTCCAGTGTTGCGCTGATATCTTCGGTGTAGTCCGGCTGTTCCGCCGACCAGAGGTATAACGCCTGCGGCCGCCAGACAACCAGACCGATCTGGCCCAGGCCCGGCATGTAAAGGTGATCGCGCGCATTGACCGCGCCTTCAATCACCGCGAACCCAACCGCCCGATGGTCCGGATGCAGCATATACTGTTTCCAGGGATCATGGGTAAAGAGCGCATGCGGCTTGAAGTGGCGAATATAGAGGGCCATTTCTGCCCGGAGCGCGGGGGTTGGCTCCAGTTCACCATCGTTGTAGCGCAGGAAAATAACCCGGTTGACCCCCAGCACCCCGGCCGCAGCCTGCTGCTCGGCCTCACGGATCTCCGAGAGCTGATAGCTGCTGATATGCGGGTCGTGACTTCCTTTATTTCCATTTGTGCAAACGATATAGGTAATATCCCAGCCTTGTCCGGCAAGACCGGCGATAGTGCCACCACATCCAAACTCATTATCATCGGGATGCGCACCAATGACCAGTGCGCGCCGGGGTTCAGTTTCCGTATTCGTCATAGGGTTCACTCCTCAACTTTTACCCCTCGATTACACGGTTTCTGTTACGATAGTACTTACGCGGTTATTGACCCCGGAAGAAATTTTCTTCCAGCAGGGTGGAACAAACCATCCCTTGTTCACAAAAAATTTGCTCAACGAGCAAATTTTTTGTGAACAAGATAAAATTGCCATGCTGCCGCAGGCACAATGCACTGCTAATGGGATCAAACATCCGGGGGGCCTGTCTACCGCGCACCTCCTGCTATGATACATTCGCCAACTGGAACATGGCCGGGCGGCGTACCTGCCCCCGCCTGATCAGTTCGTCGTACAGCAGCACCATGCGGGGGGCAATACTGTCCCACCCATAGCAGAGCGCCCGCTGATACGCCGCATGCTGGATCTGTCGGCGCAGATCATGGTCGGTCAGCAACCGTTCCAACCGATCCGCCAGCGCCGGAGGATTATCCGGGGGAACCAGGAATCCACTGCGGCCATCCTCAATTGTGCTTGAGAGACCACCAACATCCGAGGCGACGACCGGCGCGGCGCAGGCCAGCGCTTCCAGCGCTACCAGGCCGAAGGACTCATAGTGTGAGGGGACAGCCACAACATCCGTGGCCGCATAATAATCGGGGAGCATCTGTTGCGGCTGCGCGCCGATGAAGGAAACAGCGCCGGTGACACCCAGTTCATCGCGCAGGGCAGCGAGTCGGCGCTGCTCACTATTCCACTGACCGGGCTGATCCTCAGATGCGCCACCGATCAGGAGGACACGCAACTGATCACGCCAGGCCGGCTGACGCTGCTGCAGCAGTGCCAATGCCCGGATCAGGCAATCCATACCCTTGAGCGGCTCCATACGGCCCACACAGAGCAGCAAACGCTGATCAGGGTCTAGACCCAGCTTCCGGCGGGCAACTGCCTGCGACTGGGGCCGAAACTGCTGCAAATCCACGCCGCACGGAATGACATGAATCCGCTCGGCATCGGCACCATAGTGCCAGACCATCTGCGCCCGATCCAGGGGTGTAGCTGCGACCACGGCGTCTGCTGCGTGCAGCAAGCGCCGTTCGATAGCAATGCGCCGGGTTGTTTCCGTCTCTTCACTACTCCGCGCAACCTGATTCTTCATCACGCCGAGCGTATGAAACATATGCACCAGCGGTATCCCCCAACTCCGGCGCAGACGTATCCCGGCCTCACCCGAAAGCCAGTAGTGACTATGGATAACGTCATAGACCAGATCTTCACCATCGGCAAAACAGCGCAACCGGCTGACAAACTCCGGCAGATAGGTCAGTACCCAGTTTTTATCATACGGAACCGCCGGGCCGGTCGGCAGGTTAATCACCCGCACCCCCGGCGCAAGCGGTACAATGGTGGAGAGCGTGCGATCCTGGTACCGGGTGAAGATATCAACGAGCATGCCGCGTCGGGCCAACTCGCGCGCCATTTCACGCACATAGACATTCATCCCACCGGCCTCTTTGCCCCCCAGATGCGCCAGCGGGCTGCTATGCACGCTCAAAATTGCAATACGCATTATGTGATGTGCTCCCAGTATGTATGCATATAGGCGCCGCGCAGATGAATGCACGGAAGGTATGAATGCATACATTACCTACTTGTACGAGTACAACCGGTACCCTGTCACATCATCGTCATACACGCACAGCAACAGCGCTCACGCTTTCCGGGGTCCAGAGAAGTTGTACCACAGGTCGCACAGGGGCACAAGTTGATGCAGGTCAGGCAAGATATAAGGAAACTACGGCGCACGTTTGATATAGATCGGGCTGACCCCAACCTCTAGTCGCACCTGATCACCTACAATTGTTGGAGCAATAGTCGCCCCATCCCGGTCATAGATTGCAATCACCTGCGACCGTGGCACCCGGATAGTCTGCTGTCCCCCCTCACTGGCCCAGAGCAGATCAACCAGACCGTTGCTCTTGGCAAACCGGTACGCCTCCACGCCCGCGCCATACTCGGAAATGGCCGTCACACTACGGGTCATACTCACCTGCTGAATGAGTTGTTGATAGGCAAAATAACTGGGGCGCGGCGTCTGTGTTGAATCGAGCAAGCCGGCGCTATGCCAGCCGGGTCCATTCAATGTATACCAGAAGACCGAGTGCAGATCTGCGGACATTGATCGGGCCAAAATGCGTACGATATAATCTGCCTGAGTCTGCAGATATGCCGGGTCAAACTCTTCACCTCGGAAGAGTAACCCCGTCTCATTCAGTGAGAGCGGCTTATCGACACCATAACGAGCCATGACCTCCCGCAAAAACTTTGCTTTGCCGAGCGTTGCCCCACCCCAGTCTGACCAGGTAAGATGTGTCAGGTCGCTATCCACTGCGCGACCGGCATAGTAGGCATAGGCATGGTAGGGTAAAATATCGAAACTATCACCGGCACCAGCACGCAAAAT
>DAOTUI010000152.1:0-24295 GCA_034437035.1 Chloroflexaceae bacterium | reverse complement strand
GTCGCCCTTGTCCGGCGGGTCATCCCCATCGTCCGGCGGCGGATCATCGCCCTTGTCCGGTGGCGGATCATCGCCCTTGTCCGGTGGATCGTCCCCGGCATCCGGTGGATCGTCCCCGGCATCCGGCGGGTCGTCGCCGGCATCCGGTGGCGGATCATCTCCCTTATCCGGCGGATCGTCCCCGGCATCCGGCGGGTCGTCGCCGGCATCCGGCGGCGGATCATCTCCCTTGTCCGGTGGATCGTCCCCGGCATCCGGCGGGTCGTCGCCGGCATCCGGTGGCGGATCATCGCCCTTGTCCGGTGGATCGTCCCCGGCATCCGGCGGGTCGTCGCCGGCATCCGGCGGCGGATCATCTCCCTTGTCCGGCGGATCGTCGCCGGCATCCGGCGGGTCGTCGCCGGCATCCGGTGGCGGATCATCTCCCTTATCCGGCGGATCGTCCCCGGCGTCCGGAGGAGAGGTATCCTGATCCGGTGGGTCGCTATCCCGGTCAGATGAGTCACCGTCATCATCGTCATCGTCGGTATTCTGATCGGGCAACACCGATATCCAGTCCAATATGCCGGAGCTATCATCATTATCATCAGGTTGGCCAGGAGCAGGGCCACCGAGCCAGTCTGGCTTTCCAGGTGGTATGCCAGGCAAACTGGTCGGCAAAGGTGTTGCGGTCGCTGGTACCTCCGTCGCAGTGGCACTCGGCGTAGCCGTTGCCGGCACCGTGGTTGCGGTTGCGCTCGGCGGAACGGCGGTTGCGGTTGGCGGCACTGCGGTTGCGCTCGGTGGGACAGGCGTACGCGTTGCCGGGATAGTTGCCGTCGGCGTCCGCGTTTGTGTTGGCGTCGGCGTCATCGTCGCAGTTGCCGTTGCTGTCCGGGTAGCGGTGGCGGTGACGGTCGGCGTTACGGTTTGCTCTAGCGACGCAGACTCCGAAGCCGGCGCTGCGGTGCGCGGACTCTCCGGCATATAGCGCGGACGACCACGGACCAGCGTTGGCTGATAGGTATAGCAGGCCCTGATGGACGCATCTTGACGTTCAAGATACGCCACAGGGTTGGGTCCTACGCTGGGCACATCAAGCTGGACCTCAACGTTCTGATTACAGAAGAGATCTCCGCTACTGGCCCCAGAAGTATCAAACGCACCACCTTCGATGTTTAAAACGAAGGTTTCGCCAGGCAAGAGTGAAACAGCACCATTCCAGGTTATGGTATCGTTTAGAAATGATGAACAGGAACCTTCTGCTGATGGAATTTGGCAGGTAGCAAGACCAATGAAATCAGCGGACACTGTCTCAGTAATACTACTTATAACTATCGTTTCCGTATTCGTAGAGGGATTTGTTACTGTGATAGTATACTGGAAGTTCGTTCCGTCGCCTACTGCCGGACTCACGCTCTTGGATAACTGGATGCCTGCCGGTAGGGCCGAGTCATTATCAATAATCGTACCAGTCGCCTGACCATCGGCAATCGTTGCATTATTCGGACTGAACAGATTAACCAGGAACGTTTCGGCAAGTTCATCATCCGGATCATCCACAGTCCCAACTGTGATAGTCTGCACGGTCTGACCGGGACTAAACGTTAGCGTACCGCCGGCGGGTGTATAATCAGCACCCGAAGTAGCTGTTGATGGCGGCGAGGCACTGGTGGTATAGTCCACTGTCACCGTCAGCCCACTCGCTGCCGAGAGCGAAACTGTAAAGCTGGCAGTGTCACCTTCCGTCACGGTGACATCACTGATTGACAGCGTAGGTGGATCATCATCATCATCAATGGTCAGGGTGTGGACGGCCGGCGTGCCCAACGTGGCATTGGTTGGACTGCTTAAGCCAATCTCAACCGTCTCAGCCAACTCATCAATGCTATCATCCACAATCGGCACACTGATCGTCTGGCTGGTTATACCCGGCGCAAACGTCAGCGTCCCCGCACTCAGCGTGTAGTCCGTCCCCCCCCCGGTCGCAGTCCCCCCCGTCACCGCATAGTTCACCATTACGGCTTGCGCGGTGGTATTGCCGACCAGTTCGACCTGAATTGTTGCCGGTCCCGCAGCTTCGTCCACATTGCTGTTTGTCAGCGTAAACTGGACGGCCGGCGGGGCATCATTATCAGTAATAGTCAGCGTATGGACGGACGGTGTGCCCGACGTGGCATTGGTTGGACTGCTCAAGCCAATCTCAACCGTCTCAGCCAACTCATCAATGCTATCATCCACAATCGGCACGCTGATCGTCTGGCTGGTTATACCCGGCGCAAACGTCAGCGTCCCCGCACTCAGCGTGTAGTCTGTACCACCCCCGGTCGCGGTTCCCCCCGTCACCGCGTAGTTCACCGTCACGGTTTGCGCGGTAGTATTACCGACTAGTTCCACCTGAATAGTGGCCGGTCCCGCAGCTTCGTCCACGCTGCTGTTCGCCGGCGTAAACTGGACAGCCGGCGGGGCATCATTATCGCTGATTGTCAGCGTGTGGACAGTCGGCGTACCCAGCGTTGCATTGACCGGACTGCTCAGGCCGATTAGAACCGTTTCAGCCGGTTCCGCGATGCTATCATCCACAAGCGACACGCTGATCGTCCGGCTGGTTGCGCCCGGCGCAAACGTTAGCGTTCCGGCATTCAGCGTGTAGTCTGTCCCCCCCCCGGTCGCGGTTCCCCCGGTCACTGTGTACGGCACTGTCACGGTTTGCGCAGTGGTGTTGCCGACCAGTTCGACCTGAATTGTGGCCGTCCCGGCACCTTCGCCCACACTGCTGTTCGCCTGAGCAAACTGGATCACAGGTGCGGCATCATTATCGGTAATGGTTAGCGTGTGGAGAACCGGCGTACCCGGCGTGGCGTTGGTTGGATCTTGCAGGCTGATTTCAACCGTTTCGTCCGGTTCCGCGATGCTATCATCCACAAGCGACACACTGATCGTCCGGCTGGTTGCGCCCGGTGCAAACGTTAGCGTTCCGGCATTTAACATGTAGTCTGTCCCGCCCCCGGTCGCGGTTCCCCCCGTCACCGCGTAATTCACCGTCACTGTGACATCAGCAGTGCGGGACAGGTTCACCGTGACAGTCTGTGTACCGGCATCCTCAGCAATAGTTGAACTATTCACACTGAACTGCACGGCGGGCGGCACAGGAGTTGCCGTCGGCTCGCGGGGCCTGTCGGTCGCCGTCGGCTCCGGCTCCAGCGTCGCCGTCGGCTCACCCGTTGGTCTGGTATCCCGGGTTGGTTCCGCTGTCGGTTCGGTCCCGCTGGTTGGTTCGGTTGTCGGTGCCGGTTCATCGGTCGGTGCCGGTTCATCCGTTGGCGGCGCCGGCTCATCGGTCGGGTCCGGCCCATCCATGTCCGTTGTGGGTATGGGTGATGACACACCGGTAGGTACGCTGGTTTGGGCAGCGGGTGGTGTTATGGTCGCCAGAACACGCGACGTTGGCGATGCTGCGGCCGCCGTGCCGGTTGCGTTACCTGCGGCCCCACCGCTGGTGGGCGTCAGGGATGCAATAGCCGTTGGCGCGAAAATATCCCGTGTCGCCGTCGCCCGGATGGGTGTTCGGGTCGAGCGCGCAGGTGTACCATTCGCGCCATTATCACCATTGCCGCCGGCAGGAGTGGGGGTGGGAGTTACGGTCGGCGGGGCCACCACCAGTGGTGCCACCGCCGTTATGTTTGGTAGCGCAATCGGGGGCCGAGGTCGCCGCTCTTCCTCCATTGCATCGACCGCACCCGGACCCAACGCCGGCAGATCCGGGCCTTCTTCCCAGCGTCCATACTCCGGCGTGGCGAGCGAGGCCACATTCTTGAAGGGTCGGTTAAACGGTGTCACCAATTCAAGGGCAATCTGGGCAACACAGCAAACGGCTAACAGCAGCACCACCAGTGCTACCAGTGCTAACAACCGGAGCGAGTCACGACGCTGCGGCTGTTTCTTGTTGGGCGACGGCAAGTGATTGTTCATTGGCTTGAGGAAGTGCTATACTAAATGTGCTACCCTGCCCTGGCGTACTCTCCACCCAGACCCGGCCACCCTGACGTTCCACCAGTTGCCGGGTGATCGCCAGGCCAAGACCGCCACCACGCTGCGTTGAGTTATTCCCCTCAACTCGCTGGAAGCGGTTAAATAAGCGCCGCTGGATATCCGGGTCAATCCCGGGACCAGTATCGATAAAATCAATCCGAACCATATTGTCGTGCAGATAGGGTTTGATGGTGACATTCCCACTCGCCGTATACCGTAGGGCATTATCCAGCAGTTGGGTAAACATCACCTTGAGTTGTTCCCGATCCGCCAGCACCTGGGGAACATCTGCGGCGGTCTCTGCAATCTGAAGTTCCAGCCCCTTCGACGCAAATCCTGATCGTAGCGGAGTCAGTGCCATTTCCAATACCATCAACGGGTCTTGTGGCTGGATTTCGGTAGACAATGTTCCAGACTCGATATTTGCAACCATAATGACATTGTTGACCAGATTGGTCATATCGGTTGCGCGGGAGCGCACACTATCCAGTAATTCCGCCTGATCCGCCGAGAGTTCGCCCCCAGTTCCACGCATTAGCAGATCAATATAGCCACGAATAACGGTCAGCGGTGTGCGCAATTCATGCGAGATGGTTGCGATAAAATCGGTTTTCGCCTGATCAACCGCAACCTCGGCGGTAATATCGTGCAGCACAATAACTTTACCCAGCACATGCCCCTGCCTGGCAACCACTGGGGCATTTGTGCGGCTGACAACCCGGTCGCCAATGCGATAGTGCGGATTTGCCGAAGCCTGCCCAAAGATATCCCGGGCCTGCGCAACCGGCTCAAGCGACAGATCAGCGAAGTTGCGACGGTGGGTGTGCCAGTTTTTTAGCCCCAGTAACTGCTCGGCGATGGGGTTTGCCAGCATAATCGTTCCCTCGGTATCACAGACGATTACGCCGTCACCAATCGAAGTCAGAATAGCCTGCCGCTCCGTCGCATCCTTCTGCACCCGCATATAGAGAATCGCGTTCTGCAAGACGGTAACGCTCATATTGGCAACCGCCGCCAGTACCTGTTCTTCCGCCTCACCAAACGCCTGGACATCGGCATGCCCCAGGATAAGCACCCCGGTCTGACGGCTGTGCAGCAGCAGCGGCGCAATCAGTAGCGTGTTCAACGCTGTCACGCGGTTCAGTTCCTCTGCCAGTGGTTGCTCTTCAGCGTCCGCTGTATCGGTGTGCAATATCCGGATGCTGTTTTGCTGCTCCATCGTACGTACGAGGACCGGATTGGCCGGTAACTGCTGCTGATGCAACTGCTGCAGCGGTTCCGTCGCCGCGCTACGCGTATGGTAGAACCAGGTATCCTCCTCACGCAAGAGAGCCAGCGCTTCCGTGCCCGGTACAAACGAACCGGCAGATGTTGCTGCAACATCAAGCACCTGCCGAATCTCGAGCGCATTGTTCAGTTCACGGCTGGTGGTGTAGAGATGCAGCAGATGCTCGGTCATCTGATTAAATGCCTGGGCCAGCGTACCAAATTCGTTATGCTCAGTAACATTGGTCCGGCGCTCAAGCTGTCCATGCGTTACCGCCCGGGCGGTTGTCACCAGATCATCAAGCGGATTGGTAATCTGGCGTGCCACCCGATACCCAATGAGTACCGCGCCAACCGCCAGCAGCAGCGTAGTAAGAATGACGGCATTCCGGCTATCAGCCCAGGGCGCGGTGATATAATCCTCCGACAGGCCAATTGAGAAATACCCGACCTGCGTATCACGCACAATGAGCGGCGCATACAGAAACTGGAAGCCCCGCCCACTGAAGTTCACTTCGTCCAGAATGGAACAGGCCAGTTGATCTGTCCGACCCGGCAGCCATCCCAGGGAAGTTTGCGTTTCATCGAAGCAGCGCGCATACTCCTCTGCCGTCTCAAATTGATCAACCAACTGCTGAGGGATGGTTTCGTCCATATCCAGGACTTGCAGACCCGCATTCGGAATCACGGTACTGTCGAGAACCAGTCCACTGGTATCATAAATTGCGCTGACCTCGGACTGGCTCTGGCGCTCCAGCGCGGTTAACAGATTTTCCAGGCGGGTGGCAATCAGCAATCCGCCGACTAACTCGCGCTCGTCGGTGTCTGCATCAACCTGATGCACCGGAACGACGGTGAAGAGGTAGTAATCATTGTTGGCGAAGGTGCCCTCGGGGGCGTCCGCTTTCTGGAACGTAATCAACGCCGCATACTTATCACCAAAATCATCAGCATCTTTCGCCAGCACCCGCTGGACCGGGTCAAGTTGGGACAGATCAGTGTTGCCGTAGGAAATCGGTTCACGGCGCTCCTCTTCAGTCAGGTCTTCACCATCGGCCCGCTCCCAATGCACTAGTGCCTGCCCATCCAGGTCAAAGGCAATCAACCGGTCGATCATCACGTTATAGATATTATTCCGGAGGGTACCGGTGCGAAAGAAGGGCTCGAGGGCCTGTTCCAGCCCCGCTTCATTTTTGGCCTGCAATGCTTCCGCCACGGCGGGAGCATTGACTTCGGGATTCTCCTGGGCAAAGGCGACAACATAGAGGAAGTCGAGGTTATTTTGCTCCTGCCGCGCCAGACCGTCGGCAAAGCTCCGCCCAACCTGCCCCAACTGGTTGCTGAAGCGCTCTTGCAGCGAACCGGCTACCAGAAAGATCGCAATACCCGCCCCAACCAGCATGACCAGGATCATCAGCAGGAGGTAGGGCAGGATGATTTTATATTTAATCTGTGAGTGATATATTCGAAGCAGTTGCTGCATCGATAATCCTGCTTCCATGTGAAAGGCATATTTGACAACTAGAGCGGATTGTTGGAAAAATACAAAATCCTCTCGTCCGCTGTAAGCGCACCAGCACGAGCATTACACAATCATCCTATACCGTTTCGTACATGGGTGCCGGGTTAGCAACACCGCGCAGCAGGTAGCCCGGTGGGCGAATTTCTTTACACAATGTCGTAGACGATTCTCTGCCTGCACTCATTATATTACACGTGAAGGACGAATCAAGTGAATGGTTGAAGATTTGATTACAATTAGTGTATGAAATCTTTTTCATAAATACCACAATAGTCGCTGGTCATTCGACTAAAAAAAAGGGTTCTTATGCCTCGAATTGCTCCTGATAGTTATTCAGCGGTAGCGCCAGAGCAAACGTGCTCCCCATCCCTTCGGCACTTTCGAGCCAGATCTGACCACCGTGTGCTTCAACGGCAAGTTTACAAAAAGTTAATCCAAGGCCCGTACCGCGCACTTTCCGCCCGCGCACCTGCCCAAACTTCTCAAAGATACGTTCGTGATACTGTGCGGGGATACCCGGCCCCTGATCACGCACCCAGAGCAGCAGCCACTCGCCTTCCGCCAGCAGCGGTGGAGTAACCGGCGGTGTTACGCCGCGTGACTGGACCGTAGGCGCACCATCGCCGTCGGTCTGCATATGCACCGAGCCCAGGGTGATCTCACTCCCGGACGGCGAAAACTTAATCGCATTATCCAGCAGATTCTGGAGCACGCGAATAAGTTTCCCCCGATCAGCTTCGAGTAGCGGCAGACCAACAGCCAGTTGCTGCTGCAGACCAACATTCTGCCCCTCCGCCGAGGGCCGCAACCGATCAAGCGTCTCATCGACCAGGGCGTAGGGCGACAACGGCTCCGGATTGAGGGTTGGACGCCCCTGCTCCAGCCGGGAGATATCGAGCAACGTATTGACCATCTCCAGCATTGTCTGGCTGCCCTGGTGCGCAATCGCCAGCAGTTCCTGCTGCTGGTCGGTTATGGGTCCACCCAGACCGCGCTTGACCATCATGATACCATTCATAATTGAGGTCAGCGGCGCGCGCAGGTCATGCACAAGCATGCCGGTGTAGTCGTCACGCAGTTGCGCCAACTCGCGCTCATTCGAGACATCATGGAACAGCGCAAGCTGCCCGATTTCAACCCCCCGCGTATCGCGCACCGGTAGCGCGAGATGGCGAATAAAGCGATGCTGCGCTCCACCAAACTCCAACTCGACCACGTCGGAAGTTTGAGCATCGCCATTGAGCCACGACGGCACGCTGATGTTCAGCGCACGGGTGCGTAGTTGCGTCAGCAGTTCGGTCAACTGCTGCCCGATAATGGCTTCCTTGCGCATCTGGAGCAGGTGAACAGCCATTGGATTGGCCGTCACAACCGTGCCATAGATGTCAGCCATCAGAATACCATCGGTCGTTGAGTTCAGGATAGCTTCCAGACGATCCCGGCCATCGGTCACCTGCTGAAAAAGCCGCGCGTTCTCCAGGGCAACGCCAATCGTCGCCGCCATGCGGATCAAACGCTCGGCATCTTCTTCCGTGAAGTCGCCATTCTGCTTGTTTAACAGTTCAATCACGCCAATGGTGCGCCCCTTGACCACCATCGGCACACACAGGATGGAGCGGGTTACATAGCCCACATCTTCGCTGACCTTGCGATAAAAGCGCGGATCATTCTGAACATCCAGCACAATTGCATGCCGCTGCGTATCAGCAACATGGCCGGCCACACCCTGACCAGGCGGCACGCGCACGCCGGCCAACTTTTCTTCGCCGGCCTCCAGCGTCATGACAAACTCAAGCTCACCGGTTTCATCATCGCGCATCAGCAGCGAGCCGGCATCCACACAGAAATACTCGTTGATCTGCCGCACCACCAGGTGATAGATCTCGCGGGGATCGAGCGAAGAGGTAACGGTTGCGGCAATCTCATTCATCGTTGCCAGTTCAGACGTACGCCGTTGGGCCGCCTCCGTCAGACGAAACGAAGTTATTGCTGCGGCGAGTTGCCCGGCCATCACGCGGGTCAGCGCTATCTCATTATCGCCAAAGTGCCGTGGCGTCGCTGTAGTCGCCAGCGCCAGCACACCCGCTACCTGATCCTGGGCCACCAGCGGCACCAGCAGCATCGAACGCACATTGGCATCACTAAGCCAATGGTAAATTTCGGGCGAACTGGCTTCAACCTCCAGATCGTAGATCTGGGCCGGCTGGCGGTCGTGAATGACATGCGGCAGGTAGCGCATCTCTGAAATCAGAATATCCGGTGGCAGCGTCACCCGTGGCGGATAGACACTCGCCGGTTGCATCCGGGTGCCATCATCACTGAGCAGGGCGATCCCGCCCAGGGGAACATTGAGCAGTTGGACAAACTCATTCAGCGACAACAGCAGCAACTCATCAAGTGTGGTGGCCGTCTCGATTGCCGAGGTGATTCGCAGTAGCGCACCCGTACGTATATCGACAACTGAGGATTCAGAGATTTTCATTGTAGCAGAACCGTTCATAGGTTGATAGACATCTGGTCAGCGGTGGGTTGACAACTCAGCGCAACCAGGATAGAGCGGCGGACATAACTTTATGGTCTGCTAAACGGAGTAGAGTCATTGGCATCCAGATCAGTGCAGTGATGAAAGAATTGCCGACTTCGATCCCCCCGCTGACAACTCCGTTCAGGATAACATAAGACCCGGGCATACGTATGCTACAGTGTACCAGGTTTGCCGACATGCCGGCGGGTGCTATGCCCGGGCAATACGCTGTTCCAGATCAGGCGCACACAACATACGGTATCCAGGGAGAAGCAAAAGCACGCTACCGATATAAACGACAGATATGTTGAAATTCGTCAATACATGGGAACGTATTATTCATGCCCATCCGGGGTTATTATAACGAGTCAGCGAGGACGCCGCAACAAAATTTTAACAGATTGTCAGATAGAGCCCCCTGCCGGCACCACTCCCCGCCGGGCAGCGCCGGTTGCTCAGAGGGGTACACTTCCAGGCGACGGTAACGGCCACACTCCGGACTGGCTGAGGGAGGCGTAGAGCTGCTCATGCTGAAGCGCAATGGCGTCCCAGGTAAACTGCTCTGCCAGTTTGCCGGCGGCCCGGCCCAGGCGTATCCGGGTGGCCTCATCGTGTGCCAGGTGCTGCAACGCGGTTGCCAGGGCCACACTATCGTTCGGGGGAACCAGGTAGACATGCTCGCCATGGATCAGGCGTACCGGAGCAGCGGACGCCGGCGCGGTGGGCGTCGTAGTGATGACAGCCGCGCCGTGACTCAGCGCTGCCAGCAGGCTACCACGCCGAAATGACGCACCATCCTGGAACGGCAGGGCCACACAGTCGGCAGCCAGCAGATGGGCCGATACAGTTGCCGCATCAACCTGCCCGGTCCGGATAACCTGATGGCCCACGCCCAGGCGCGTGATCTGTGCCTGCACTCCGGCAGCATAGGCCCGGTCCTGCGACGCAGTCGCTCCCCCGCCAATAAGCAGCAGCCGGGGCGGAACGGACCAGCGCAAACCCGCGCTCCGGCCGGCGATGGCCTCGATCAACCGGTCTACCCCTTTGCTGGGCGACAGCAAGCCAAAATAGGCGATGAGAAAGTCGTGCGGGCCAACTCCTAGGGCGGCGCGCCAGGCAGCACGGTCGTAGAACGGCGGCGGCGCAACTGGAATATTTGAGCCGATTGGAATGGTGGTGACGGAGAGTGGTCGGCGCAGTGGCTGATACTGCTGACGTATGTTTGCAGCATCTTCGGCGTTGGTCACGATAACCCTATCGGCATCGCGCGCCAATCGCCCAGTAACATACCGCCGCAAGGGGCCGGCTTTGGGGAACAGGTATGGTTCCAGCAGGTCGTGAAATGTCACCACCACACGCGGACGACCCGACAGACCCCGCAGCCGCCAGGGCAGCAGGTTAATCGCGGGATGCATGCCATAAGCACCCGTCTGGTACTGAATATGCAGCAGATCCGGCCGTAACCTATCGAGCGCGGCTATCGTCGCTCCCCAACAGCGCCAGTCCCAACGGTGCAGGCCACAGCGATCCGGCAACTGCGGATCATGGCCCCCGGCCGGAAGCAGCAGCAGTTGCCCGTCCCGAATGGTGATAATCACCACCCTGTTATCACGCCGGGTTACGGCCTGAGCCAGGCACCAGGTATAATCACCGACCCCACCGGGTTGCGGTGGATACTCGGCGCTGAGTAGGGCAACACGTATGCCGGAATGCACGTTCGCGCAATCCTATGTCTTCCGCCCCAGCAGTTTCCCCACAATGGCCCGCAACTGAGCCAGCGACTGCTCGGCATCCGGGTTATCGCCGGGCTTCACACGGTCCAGGGCTTCCAGGGCCTGCATGTGGTACTGGGACGCAACATCCTCACAATACCGGCGCGACCCGGCCGCCTCCAGAATTGCCAGCAACCGGACGACATCATCGTCACTCACGTCCGCATGCTGATAGATCTGCTTCAGAACATCCAGGTCGCCGGTGGCATCAAGCATCACGCGCTCCAATCCTCCCGTTTTCTCGCCCATATATCCCACCTGCATACTGACCAGCGTGGTATCGCCCTGAGCCCGGTTCAGGGCATGGACAATCGGCAGGCTGACCTTGCGGCGGTACAGATCCGCCGCCTGGGGCTTGCCGGTCACTTCCGGGTCGCCCCAGATACCCAGGACATCATCCTGGATCTGAAATGCTACCCCCAGGCTTTCACCGAAGGCAAACATTGCGTCAACACTCTCGCTGTCAGCACCACCGACCAGCGCCCCCAGACTGGCCGCACCCGCCAGCAGCGCCGCCGTCTTCCGCCGGATCATCCCCAGGTAATCGTCGGCGCTGATCGTCAGGTCGCCTTCAAAACTCATATCCAGGAACTGGCCCTCACAGATCCGGAGATTCATATCCTCGAACCGCCGGAAAATATCCAGCAGCACAGAGGCGGGCAGATTCGCATCACTCAGACCATAAAGCGACTGGTGAGCAATGGCAAACATTCCATCGCCTACGTTTATTCCATGGGCCAACCCCCACAACGTCCAGACCGTGGGCCGCCCCCGACGAGTATCACTCTGATCCTGAATATCGTCGTGGATCAACGTAAAGTCATGGATCAACTGGATCGCCGCTGCCAGCGGCAGGGCCTGGGCCGCGTCCCCACCGACAGCGCGGCAGGCCAGGAGCACCAGTTGTGGCCGGAGCAGTTTCCCAGGGTCAGACATGGCGGTCTGCAGATTAGCATCACGCCAGCCGAGATGGTATTCCTGCATTGCGTAATAGCGAGCCACGCGCTGCTCAAAGTCGGGGAAAGCCGCACGCATGGCTGCTTGAATCCTGTTGCGAACATCTGATGTTGTCATAGTTTTGTAATGTAAAAATCCTTACGACTCACGTTCATTCCAGCATGAAATAGGGACGATTTAGCGCATCACTACGGGCTATCGTAGTAGTAAGTATTTTGTCTACTGTAACCCGTCAGTAATCAAAAACTATTGTCGCTTGCGAAGTCGATTAGTACACTAGCGCATAAGCACGCAGCACTGGTACGTACCGACCTACAACGTCGCCATCCGAAAGGAGTTCACTCTCATGCCGTTGAATATGCGATTCCGTTTTAGTCCATCCAAGGACGGTCTGGTGAAAGTACTTGGCCCCCTTGAAACCGAAATTATGCAACTGCTGTGGCAAGAAGAACGCAGCACTGTCAAAAAGGTCCATCGCCGCCTCTCACAGCAACGTGAGATTGCGTATACGACCGTTATGACCACGATGAGCCGCCTGGCCGAAAAAGGTGTGTTGAATCGTCACCGCGAAGGTCTGGCCTATGTGTACACTCCTGCCATTACGGAGGAGGAGTTCGTAACCATGGTCGTGCATCAGGTGCTTGACGGCCTGCTGGACGACTACAGTGACACGGCGGTTGACTACATGATCGATTACCTGGCGAAGAACAATCCGGATGAACTGCGCCGCCTCCAGAAGGCAATCCAGGCGCGTGTCGCCAAGTGAAGAGATCAAGGGGGTGAGGAGGCGGGCTAACCTGGCCTGTTGCTGCCGATATCGGTACATGGCCCGCGCTTCCTCACCACCCTGGCAACGTGAGCAACGTGAACGATAAACGGTGAATGTGCGGTTCTGATTGTGCTGCTGGTATGTCATTGGTTGTCCTTCATCGTTTATCGTTCTCGCTTTCGCCGGCTTTACCATAGGGAACCGAACTATGTCATCCGGCAGCCGGTTTTACCGCATCTCGCCCCACAGGTCATATTCGGCAGCGTGCAGAATATGGGCCTGAATCCGCGCACCGACCGGCGCAGCGCCCCAGACAAACACCTGTCCATCAACCTCCGGCGCATCCCGGAATGAACGCCCAACCAGCAGCACCTGACCATCATCGGTGACACCCTCACCCTCAACGATGACATCAAGTGTGCGGCCCTGCCACCGCTGGTTCCGCGCCAGAGAGATCTCCTGTTGCAGTTGCATAAGCTCGTGCCGGCGGCGCTCGATAATCCGGGGGGCAACCTGGCCCGGCAGGGTAGCGGCCGGTGTGCCCGGCTCCTGCGAGTATTGGAACGCGCCGACCCGATCAAACTGAACGTCTTCCAGAAATGCCAGCAGCGCCCGAAACTCGCGGTTCGTCTCCTCCGGGAACCCGACAATAAACGTTGAGCGGAGCGCAATATCCGGCATGGCTTCCCGCAACGCCCTGATGGTTGCCTTTGTCCGTTCGGTATCCGGCGGACGCCGCATGCGCCGCAGCGTGTCCGGATGGGCATGCTGCAACGGCATATCGAGATAGGCGCAGATCTGCGGATGCTGCGCCATCACCTCGATCAGGCGGGGCGAGATGCCGTGCGGGTAGGCATACATCAACCGCAGCCAGGTATTGGACGGTAGCACACCGCATAACTCTTCGAGCAGCGTTGCCAGCCCATCCCGCATCCCCAGATCGCGCCCATAGTCAGTGAGATGCTGCGCTATCAGGATAATCTCGTGAACGCCCTGCGCAGCCAGTTCCTGCGCTTCACCCAGCACCGCGCCGACTGCCTTGGAGCGCATATCACCCTTGAACGAAGGAATCGTGCAGAAGGCACAGCGCAGATTACAGCCATCCGAGATCTTGAGATAAGCCGACGATCCCTGCTGCTTCCGGCGGATGGGCGCGGTTCGCCAGTCGGCATACCCCTCATAGTCCGGTAAGGGTTGATCCGACACCTGCACCGCATTGCCATTACCGGCAACCGGCTGCAGATCCAGCAGCGGGATGTTGCGCTCTGGCTGCCCTGCCGGTACAGCCTGCACAACCGCGCCCCCTACCAACTCACCAATGCGCATCCAGTGGCGCGTGCTCAACGTTGCGTCCACGCCAGGGACCGCCTGCACCAGATCGCCGTGACTCTCGGCCATACAGCCGGCCGCAATTAAGCGCTGCCCGGCAGTTTTCGCTGTTCCCAGCGTGCGGAGCACCTCCAGCGTCTCGTCGCGCGCGGCGGCGATAAAGCTGCAGGTGTTGACAATCACGACATCGGCGGCGGCAAACTCGGCCACCGGCGTGTGCCCCTGCGCACTCAGAATACCATCCATGCCTTCGCTGTCCACATTGTTTTTGGGACAGCCAAGCGTAATAATGTGATATTTCATGAAGTAATGATTCTACCAATCCGGAACGTACATAGTCAGGGGAGTGTACCAATCCAGGCGGATAGGCGTGGCAGGTAGCGTAAGCATATCCCGACGGCACATAGCACCCCGCAGTGCAAAGACCAGGTCCATTCTGGAATATATGTGTTAACGCGCTTTAGTGCTGTTGAACGGCTTAACGATAGTTTGTAAACTGTAATGGAACCGGAAACTCGTCCATCTGTTCGCGCAAGAACCGGATAACCTGTTGCAGTTCATCCCTGCTCTTGCTGCCCACGCGCAGGGACTCGCCCTGGATGCGGGGCTGCACTTTCGGAAACTCAGAACGGATCTGCTTCTGGAGCTTCTTCGCCAGTTCGGTACTCAGTCCCTGCTGGAGCGTCACAACTTGCCGCACCCGCGCCCCGCTAATCTCCTCAACCGGCCCATAATCAAAAATCTTGAGCGAGAGATTCCGGCGCAGCGCTTTCGTCTCCAGCACATCACGTACACTGCTGAGGTGCATTTCGCTATCACTGGTCAACACAACCTCATTCTCAGCCACCTCAATTGTTGACTTGCTATCCTTCAAGTCATAGCGTGTACGCACCTCACGATTCGTCTGATCGACCGCATTTTCCAGTTCCTGACGATCAAACTCTGAGACGACATCAAAAGTACTCTCGGCTGCCATAGTCATTCCTCCTCTGACTAAAGAAGCGGAGTAACGCGAAAGAGTTTACGGTGATGATTGCGGCGGCCAGTACCAGTTGATCGGCACGCCGGGTGTACTCCCAAGCGTTCCGCGCCGGCGTCCATTGACGGTAACCTGTACTACCGCCGGGTTGCCCGCGCGAATAAAGACCTGCCGATTGGCCTGGAAGACTTCGCGTTCGCCACTCTGCATAATCTGTTCATAAGCAATTGTGCCATCGGTCTGCACGCGCAGCCACGATTCGCCGGCATCGGGATCAATACTGACCTCGACCACGATCGGGGCCGCGAGGGTCGGACTGGGCGCAGGGGTTGGGGTCGTTGTCGGTGGAGCATTTGCCCCGCCCGTTGCCGCAGCTGGTTCCGACATTGGCGTTGCGACCGGTTGCAGCGGTTCCCCGCCGGCACCTGTTGGATTAGTTGGATCAACCGGATCGGCCACACCGTCACCGGTTGCGTCAGGTGTGGGACTGCGCGAATCAGCGCCCAGCGATGTCGGTGACGGTACAATCGGTGTTGTCATCATCGCTACATTCGGCGTAGCGCGGTTGCCAACCCGCCCGACAGCACTCAATGTAAAGTAGGTCAATCCTACCAGGACCATGGTCACAAAGAAAACCACAAAGAAACTCGGCAACACATAGGACCGTGATCGCGGCGCGTGGGCGGTCGGAACAACCTGAATCGGCTCGCTCCCCCCGCGTTCCCGCCGATACAACTCGATCAACTCATCGCTGGGTAACCCGAGATACTGCGCATAGTTGCGAATAAATCCACGAGCCACAACATCATTCGGGAGGCGTTCAAACGCTCCCTCTTCAAGGGCAATGAGCCATTGTTGCAGAATCCGTGTTTCAACGGCGGCCTGCGCCAGCGAAAGTCCCTGGCTCTCCCGTGTCTGACGCAACCGTTCACCGAAGTGACTCATACATTATCTTCCGGTATATATGCTTGACCCGTAGCTAAACCGTATCATTGTGATGTATCAGTTCGTGAGGTATTATACCATAGGCATCTGTGGCACTATGGCAGCAAGAGGGAGAGTGACGTGCAGCAATTACCGGGAGCGGGCGGTTATGACTGGTTTGATGTGTGGCGACGGATGTATGATGCCGAGCGGACCCAGGCGGAGGCGGTGACGGAAGCAGCCTTTTCTCAACAGGCCGACTGCTGGGCGCCCCGGGCGCAGCAGTATGCTACGGTTGTCCAGCGCACACCTCAACCTGACGTATCGATGCAGCGACTGCTGCCCCACCTGCGGCCGGAAGATACTGTGCTGGATATTGGCGCAGGCACCGGGCGTTATGTGCCGATCCTGGCGCGGACGGTGGCGCGGGTTATCGCGGTAGAGCCCTCGCCGGCGATGCGGGCGCAACTGGAGCAGTATATCACCGCCGAAGGACTGAACAATGTCGAAGTGATTGCCACGACCTGGCCTCCGGCAACCCTGCCTCACGCCGATGTTGCGCTGTCGGCGCATGTAGTCTACGGTGTGCGCGAGATCGGGCCGTTTCTGCAGGCCATGGACGCAGCGGCCGAACGGGCCTGTTACCTGTTTCTGATGGTGCGCCACCTGAATGAACTCTTTTCGCCGTTCTGGGAGCGGTTTCACGGGCAGGCGCGCTTCCTGTTGCCCACTGCGCTCGAAACCCTCAATGTTTTGCATCAGCTTGGGCTGCCGGCAAATATGGAACTGCTGCCGACGACCCAACACCTGACGTTTGTTGATGCTGATGAGGCACTGGACGACATTCGGCGGCGGCTGCGGGTGGCTCCCAATCCGGAGCGCGACGCGGCGCTTCGGGCCGCAATCGCTGAACTGCTGGTGCAGCATGCGGAAGGCAGCCTGTCGTTTCCGAAAAAAAACCGCGAATCGGCCTTTCTCTGGTGGGAATCGACTGGTGCGCGCAACAATTCGGCGTAAATCTGCGTTTGTATAGAGTGAAGGCATTTCCCGCATAGATGACCAGCAAAGAGCCGCCTGTTCTTTCCGGAGGACAGGCTACGCATTGCCGTTTCTCTGGAGGAAATCAGCCGGCGTGCGCAACGTTTCGGCCCGAACCTGCGTTTGTATAGAGTGAAGGGAGTTTCCCCATGATCAACTTAGGCATTGGAACACTACTCTTGATCGCCATTGTCGGTCTTGTGCTGCTGGGTCTGCTTGGCTGGGGCGTCTTTCTCCTGCTGGTGCAACTTGGCGTTATTGTGAATGAAGCACGCAAACCTGCTTATCGTGACACCGGAAATTATAGCCTGAGCCAGGGGCACGATGTGGGGAAGGAACAGCAGTGATGTGTAGGAGTAATGAAAGTTGGTAGGTGTGCGGCAAAGATGGATTGAGGCAATAATTGTCGGTTGCACCATCGGGGTGCTGGTCCTGCTCCTGAAGCTGTTCTTCCAGGATGTGGGCTTTGTCGAACACTTGTTGGCACTCGTCGCGGCGGGAATTGCGCTCTTTCTGGTCCAATTTGTGCTGTCGCACTGGACCCGCGACGGGTGACAGCATGGACACTGTTCGCTACACCGTGTAAGTCTGGATGCGCCGCTCCGGATGGCGCTCTATCAGGCGAGCCATGCGTGTGATAACTTCGCGCATAACCTGCGGCTTATCAATCGTCAGGAGCTGCCGCGCGCGCATCAGTGGACGCCCGGCCACCAGCACGGTGTCTACATCGCCGGCATGCGCGCTGTAGAGCAGGTTCGCCCCCAGGTTGTGCTGCGGGAAGAACTGCGTCGAGCCGAGGCGTAGGAGCGCAATATCGGCGCAGGTGCCCGGTTGTAATTCCCCCACAACGCCGGCCATTCCCAGCACCCGCGCACCTTCCCGCGTCGCCAGGGCCAGCGCTTCGCCTACCGGCAACACCTGCGGATCGCGCAGGGTATGCTTCTGGAGCAGCGCAATCAGGCGGGCGGTTTCAAGAATATCATAGCTATTGTTGCTGGCCGCGCCATCGGTTCCCAACCCCACGGCAATCCCCGCCTGGCGCATCTGGACCACCGGCGCAATGCCCATTCCTAATTTCATGGAAGTTTTGGGACAACAGGCCACCCCGACTCCGTTTGCCCGGAGCAGTTCCAGATCGCCTGGTTCCGGGTGCGCTGCGTGGGCCGCAATTGCGGGCACCGCAAACAGGCCACTCTCCTGCACCAGTTGGATCGGCGTGCGCCCATACTGCGCCACTGCTGCCCGCACCTGATCAGGTTCTTCCGCAACATGGATATGAATGCCGACGTTAAGCGCCTGCGCCTGTTGCGCGACCAGCGCCAGGAAATCGGGCGTGCAGGTGTAGGGCGAATGCGGACCAAGCCAGGTGGTAATGCGCCCACCCGCCGCACCATTCCAACGCTCGACAAATGTGACCGTCCGCTGCAGTGCTTCGGTTGCCTCCATGCCCCCAAAAACTGTCCAGGCCAGATTCCCGCGTACACCGGCCTGCTCAACGGCGCGCGCAATCGCATCCATGGCGAAGTAGTGATCGGCCACGGCGGTGATACCGCTTTCGATCATCTCGGCCAACCCCAGCAGCGCGCCCCAGTAGACATCCTCGGCGGTCAGATTAGCCTCCATCGGCCAGATATACTGGTTAAACCAGTCCGCCGGGGAGACATCCTCGACAATACCGCGAAAGAGGGCCATCGCCGTATGTGCATGCGTGTTGATCAGACCGGGAATGGCAAGCATGCCCTGGGCATCGATCACCTCACGCGCCAGGCCGGGATCAATCGCGGGCGCAATCGCAGCGATGCGTTCATCGGCGATTGCAATATCGTGCGCGGGCAACACCTGTGCATTGGGACCGTCAAGTTGAAGCAGGGCGGGCTTCTGGATAAGCAGGTCGTACATGGATTTCCTGAAACCGATTCAGTTCTTCGCCACAGAGGACACGTCTACTATATCACATCTCCGGGGAACCTGGCAGAATTTTCGAGCGGAGCCTGCGGGCCGCCCACACAGAAGCCTCCCTGTTCTACACGGGGAGGCTTCTGTACGAATAAGGAGTTACGGGTTCGGGGTTACGGGTTCGTAAGACCTTCTAAATCCCTGACGGTTAACCGTTATGAAGGTTGAATGTTTCATCCGGATATCGCCGCTCAGGAGTCCCGGCTTCAGCCGGATCAGGCTTTCCCATCAGTATGCCGCAACCCCGGCAGGCATTCAACCGGCTAAAGCCGGGATTCCCGGTCATTCATATCCGGACTATTTTTTAAAATTCACAACCGTTAACCCCTAACCGTTAACCGTTAACCCGTAACCTTGCGCAACGCCGTGAGTACCGCGTCATAGTCCGGTTCCTGCCCGGCCTGGGGTACATACTCAACATACTGAATAACGCCGTTTGCATCAACCACAAACACCGCGCGACTCTCGACCCGTACTTCCTTGATGTGCGTGCCATACGCATCACCAAAACTCATATCGCGGTGATCCGAAAGCACCTGGATCGTCTTGACATCGTTTGTGCCACACCAGCGTGCCTGGGCAAAGGGCAAGTCGGCGCTGACCGTCAGGAAGTGCGCCTTATCGCTCAATGCGGTGGACTCATCGTTAAAACGCATGGTCTGCTTATTACACACGCTGGTATCGAGGGAAGGAACAACGCTGATCAGCATCGGCTTCCCGGTCAGATCGCCCTTGCTAACCGGCTTCAACCTGGCGTTCAACAGGGTAAAATCCGGAGCAGTATCGCCAACTTTAAGTTCGGGACCGACCAGGGTTTTGGGTCCAAGGAAATCAAACGCACCCTCACGTTCGACAGTCATGCTTACACCTTTCGTCTATCAGGGGAAATCGGCACAACGCGGTACAGATACAGGCCGATCAGTTTCACGCGTAGACGCGCCGATCCGCACCTGTATAATCCGTGACTGGGAACAGGAGCGATTGTAGGCAGAGTTACAATTTTTGTCAAGTTATTGCACAGGATCTATCAACCTATCAACAGCACGCCCGGAATTCCGGAAGACAACTGTGCAAACCAGAGCTACACCTGTCGGCGCTCATCCCGGAGCAGATCCAGGATTGCTGCGGTTATGTCGGCGGGCGCAGGTTGCGCATCAACAGTGCGCAGCAGCCCATTGCGGGCATAGTGATCAAGTAGCGGCTGGGTCTGCTCGGTGTAGATGCGCATGCGCTCCTCGATCACCTCCGGTTTATCATCATCGCGCTGCACCAGATGCCCACCCTGGTCTCGGCAGCGCTGAACGGCGGCTGCATCGCTGATGTGTAGCGTAAATGAGTCGGCGATACCCGCGCAGATCCGCCGCCCCGATAGCCGCTCAATTGCGGCGGAGAGACCCAATTCCAGACTGATGACCCGATCAAGCGGACGCCGGAGTTCAGTCAGCATGTCCTCGAGCGCCTGCGCCTGCTCCAGCGAACGGGGATAACCATCCAGTAAGAAGCCCTGGTCAGGCGGCACTTCCTGCAGCCACTCGCGCACCAGTTGATTTATCAACGAGGTGGGCACCAGTTGACCCTGATCAAGCAGCGGTTTGATCTTGTGGCCCATCGGCGTGTCACGTTCCGCTTCCGCACGCAACCGCTGCCCAGTGGCGATGTGTGTTAGCGGCAGATGCTGTACCAACCGCTCGGCGATAGTGCTTTTTCCCGCGCCGGGCGATCCCAGCAGTACGAGATGAAATCGCCGGTTATGTTCCGATAGTGTCATAACAGTCTCTCCCGCTCATAGCCTGCATACCGGGTTCCGCATTCGCCGTTCGCAATTCATCGTTTTTATTGCAGCCCTGCAACCAGTCCGGCATATTTCTCGGTTAATACCCGCGCCTGATCCTCACTCGATCCCTCAGCAATCACATGGAAGAAAGGCCCATCCGGATCGGGCAGGATCAACACCCACTCGCCGCCCAGGTCGATCTTGATACCATCGACCTGATCGATCTGGCGTTCCTGGTACTGTTGATTCAGGATGCGCATAACCTTGCCCTTGTTTTCCCAGCGGCAGGGAACTTTGGTCTGCTGCAGATGGTAGAGCGGCAGTTTACGCACCGTCTCGCTGAGTGAGACGCCGTTGAGGGTCAGCAGTTCCATAATCTTCGCCGCGGCAAAAAGACCATCGGCAATCGGGTAGAACGAGGGGAAGATGTAGTTGCCCGCACCATCGCCCAGCATCAGCAACTCAGGATTGTCTGCGGCGGTCTGCATCAGCGCGCCGAGGGTAGCGCGGGTGCGAATGATATTGCCGCCATGCCGTGTGGCAATCTCCTCAAACGCGCGCGGCGCCGTCACCGGCACCGCCACTGTGCCGCCACCGTTCGCCTGGAGCACCAGCGCGGCGACCGCCGCCAGCGCCTGGATGCCCGGCAACCGTCGGCCTATGTCATCCACCAGGAAGATCTTCTCACCGCTGCTATCTACCCGCACGCCGAGATTGGCATTCACGACGGCGGTAATTTTGGTCAGCCGCTGCATTCCCTCCTCAAACTGGGCCACCGTCTGAAAGAGCCGGCGCTCGTCGAGGTTGGCATTCAGTTCCACCACATCGACATGCAGCCGGCGCAGGATCGCCGAGAGGATACCGCTGGCACTGGCGTTAGCATAATCCACCACCAGGTTGAAGTCACGTGCGATATGCTCCAGTGCATCAGCACTCAACGCATTCAAGAAAGCATCGATGTAGGTCTTCTCGACATTGTTCCCGTAGACGATCCGCCCGATTTCATCGAGGTAGACCCGGCGATAGTCTTCACGAAAGAACGTATGCTCGATTTTGCGCTCGATGCTGCTGCTGATGTCAAGCCCTCGCTCATCAAAGAACTTGATATCGACAACCCGATTATCGGAGGGCGAGAGACGCACATGCACCCCGCCGAATGCGCCGCTGGCATGGGTGAAGTAGCGCGCCACCGGGATCGGCATCGTACGCAGGTCAACCACATTCACGCCGGCCGACGGCAACCCGGCGATGATGGCCCGCTTGAGCATACGCGGCGTATAGTGAGCATCACGGTTGATCGTCACCACCGAGCCGCGCGGCAGCGTTGCGCCATAAGCCGCGCCGATCCGGGCGCAGAACTCCGGCGTAATCTCTACATTCACCAGGCCAGTCACGCCATAGCGCCCAAAGAGCACTCGGCGGCCCTGGCTGCCCCAGATAATGCTGCTGGTAACGGTTGCGCCCTCGTCAACCTCCTTGCTGGGCCAGATCTTGACATTCGGCTGGATCACCGCGCCGCTGCCAATCTGCACCCCATCGCCAATGACAACACCCTCGAACAACACTGCCCGGCTGCGGATATTGCACTGCCGCAGCACAATCACGCCGCGCAGTTCGGCGCGTTCCCCGATATACGAGTTGCGCCAGATGATCGAGCGGTCGATATTGGCGCGACTGTCCAGGATAGTATAATCCCGGATCACCGAAGGCCCATGGATAATCACGCCATCTTTGATCTTCGTGCCATGCCCCAGGAAGATCGGCCCATGCAGTTGTGCATCGGGGGCAATCTCGGCGTCCCGCTCCACCCAGATGCCGCCGCCGATATGCTGGCCCACACGCGGCAGGTTGACCTTGCCGGCCAGATAATCCCCCGTCGCGCGCATATACTCCTCAATCGTGCCGACATCAGTCCAGTAGCCCTCGGTCACATAGCCCATGAGCTTCTCTTCTTGCTTGAGCATCAACGGAAAAATATCCTTCGACCAGTCAACCGATTTGTTTTTGGGAATATACTCAAAGACATGGGGGTTGAGCACATAGATGCCGGTATTCACGGTATCGGAAAAGACCTCGCCCCAGCTTGGTTTCTCCAAAAACTGCCGCACGTTACCCTGCTCGTCGGTAATAATCACGCCATAGTCCAGCGGATTGGGCACACGCGTCAGCGTCATTGTCACAGAGGCTTTGGTACTGAAGTGATAATCAATAATCTGGGAAAGATTAAAATCGGTCAGCGCATCTCCCGAGATAACCAGAAATGGCTCCTGGAGAAACCGTTCAGCATTTTTTACACTCCCCGCCGTTCCCAACGGTATCTCTTCGAGTGAATAGGTGATATTCACTCCGTAATTACTCCCATCACCATAATAATCCTGGATTACATTGGCAAGATATTGCACTGTAATCACAATATCGGTAATTCCGTGGAGCTTGAGCAATTCGATAATATGATGAATCACCGGACGATCCACCAGCGATACCATTGGTTTGGGGCGGTTAATGGTAAGTGGACGCAGGCGGGTGCCTTCTCCCCCTGCCATAACGACCGCTTTCATAGCGTGACTCCTCTGTCAGGTATAGGCCAATGCAGATAGATAGGCGGGATGATGTAAGGTTGCGTGTCGTAAACCGGGAGACACGAATGTGGGAGAGGTGTGTACCTCTCCCGACGGCAATGATGAAACCCTGTTCGTTTGCTCGTCGTTGACGCTCGTTCGGTTGGGCAAAACCTTATCTAGTACCTAGTATAGCATGTGGCGCTACGCATCGGCAAGCGGACATGTGCCCAGATGATCAATGCGTTCGCTTCTTGCAATCGCCAACCGCGTATGCTATACTCCAGATGGATCGCCTGGGGATGTGGCGAAATGGCAGACGCGCATGCCTTAGGAGCATGTGCCGCAAGGCGTGTGGGTTCAAATCCCACCATCCCCACCACTTCTTGATCCATACCTCCGCTCCGCTTGTCAATGCAGTGAAGGGTGCAGGGTGACATCTGCGTTGAAGCAGTCTCCCCCAATGCCGGCGTACACAACCAGTACTGTCTTGCTCATCTCCATAGTTTATAGTTTCCGCCGCAACTACGTCACCATTTACCGGTACAATAAGAATCAGAAGCGAACCTGCACGAAACGCCATACACCAGGCATGAGGACAACTGTCGATGCTGTTGCCACACCCCTACCCTACACACTATGTGTCACGGTGGACGATGAAGGATGGTACCGAGGTGCTTATTCGGCCCATCTGCCCCGACGACGCACCGCTCCTGGTGACATTCCACATGACCTTGTCCGAGCATAGCGTCTACTTTCGCTACTTCCAAATTATTGCCCTGCGCCAGCGCATCGCCCCGGCCCGGCTGGCGCGGATCTGCCATGTTGACTATGACCGTGATATGGTGCTGGTGGTCGAGCGGCAGGAGCCGTTGACCCAGACGCCCTGTATTCTGACGGTCGGCCGGCTCAGCAA
>DAOTUI010000151.1:0-21704 GCA_034437035.1 Chloroflexaceae bacterium | reverse complement strand
CGGGTGCCGCCGGGACTGGTGCCCTCGAAGGCCGCAGTTAAGGCGTTTGTCGTCAACCGGGTGGGTGATGCGGCGATTCTGCTGGCGATGGTCGCCATCTTCTTCAGTTTTGGTTCGCTCAACTTCTTTAACGTCGAACTGGGCGAAACGATGGTGCAGGGCTTTGTCGAGAATGCCGGGTTGATCGGTTCGGCGACCGTAACGATTCCCGGTGATACATTCCTGCTGACAACAACGATCTCGTTGCTGCTCTTGATTGGCGTTACCGGGAAGTCGGCGCAGATTCCGCTGTTCGTCTGGTTGCCCGATGCGATGGCCGGTCCAACGCCGGTCTCCGCACTGATCCACGCGGCGACAATGGTGACGGCCGGCGTCTACCTGATCGCGCGGACGCACCCGATCTTCTCCGGCTTTACGCTGGGCCTGGTAACATGGGTTGGCGCGCTGACGGCCCTGATTGCCGGAACTGCGGCCATTGCGCAGTGGGATATCAAGCGCGTCCTGGCCTACTCAACCGTGTCGCAACTGGGCTTTATGGTCGCGGCGGCGGGCATGGGTGCCTATGCGGTAGCAATTTTCCATCTGCTGACGCATGGCCTTTTCAAGGCACTGCTCTTCCTGGGTAGCGGCTCGGTGATTCACGGGGCCCACGAGAACCAGGATATGCGCAAGATGGGCGGGCTGCGCAAGGCTATGCCGGTTACATTCTGGACCTTCTTGATTGGCGCGGCGGCCCTGGCCGGGGTCTTCCCGCTGGCGGGCTTCTGGAGTAAGGACGAGATTCTGGCTACGGCCTGGTCGCACAACGTTATCGTCTTCTTTATCCTGCTGGTGACATCGCTGGCCACCGCCTTCTACATGGGGCGGCAAGTGGCGCTGGTCTTCTTTGGCGAGCAGCGCGACAAGAGCTACCACGCGCACGAGAGCGGCTCGTTTATGACGATCCCGCTGCTGGTTTTGATGGTCGGCGCGCTCGTCGGCGGTGTGATGAACCTGCCGGGGACGCACTGGCTGGGGCACTGGCTGGAGCCGGTGCTGGCAGAAGAGGCCGTTGAGCTGAATATCGTGCTGGCGGTGGTGACGGGCATTCTGGCGGTGCTGGCTGCGCTGGGTGGCTGGTGGTACTATGTCGCCAATGCCGCGAAGGTGAAGCTCGGCGGGCAAGATCCGCTCTACCACTACCTGGGGGCCTTCTGGGAAGGCTTTCAGGAAGCCTGGTACTTCGACGACTTCTACAACAACACGGTGGTGCGCGGCTATCGCGGTTTGAGCAGCTTCCTGGCGCGGGTCTTCGATCCGGAGGGCATTGACGGTATTGTCAATGGCGTCGGCTGGGTGCTGACGCGGGCAGCGACGGGCGTGCGCTCCCTGCAAACCGGCTATGTGCGTACGTACGCGTTTATCTTCCTGGTGGGGGTGATCCTGATTATTGGATACCTGGTGATAGCCCTATGAGCGATATTAATCAACTGGGATTCTCCATTCTCTCGCTGGTTCTCTGGCTACCCGCACTGGGTGCCGTGGTGCTGCTGGCACTGCCCCGTGAGCGCGAACTACTGCACCGCCAGGTAGCGCTGGGAGCCTCGGTCGCGGCATTTGTGGTTTCGCTGATCCTGCCCTTAACTTTTGACTATGATGCGGGCGGGGCGGTGATGCAGTTTGTGGATCGCATGGCCTGGATTCCTGCCTGGGGCGTTGAGTATTATCTGGGGATCGATGGCGTCAGCCTCTGGCTGGTGATGTTGACCACGTTTATTGTGCCGGTGACACTGCTCACCACCTGGGACTCGATCCATACCCAGGTGCGTTATTTCCTGGTGCTGATGCTCCTGCTGGAAACGGCGATGATGGGCGTCTTTATGGTGCTGGACCTGTTTCTCTTCTATCTTTTCTGGGAGTTTACGCTGATCCCGATGGCCTTTTTGATCGGCATCTGGGGCACGGGGAATAAGCTCTACTCGGCGGTGAAGTTTTTCCTCTACACTTTCGCCGGGTCGGTGTTTATGCTGGTAGCGATTATTGCGCTCTACGTTATGCATAGCAACGCGGTTGCGCCGACCTTTGCCTTCTCGGATATTCTGGTTAGCCTGCGCAGTGGGGCACTTGAATTGGACCCGGGGGTGCAGCGGGCATTGTTTGGGGCGTTCTTCGCCGCGTTTGCCGTCAAGGTGCCGCTCTGGCCCTTCCACACCTGGCTGCCCGATGCGCATGTGGATGCGCCCACGGCCGGCTCGGTGATCCTGGCGGGGGTGCTGCTCAAACTGGGGAGCTACGGGTTGATCCGCTTCAACCTGACGCTCTTCCCGGAGGCGTCCTACTGGGCTGCGCCGGCAATCGGTATCCTGGCGGTGATCGGCATTCTCTACGGTGCGGCGGTGGCCTATGCTCAGACCGATATGAAAAAGCTGGTGGCCTACTCCTCGGTGAGCCATATGGGGTTTATAGTGCTGGGCATTTTTGCGCTCAATACCATCGGCATCAGCGGCGCAACGATCCAGATGATCAACCATGGGTTGAGCACCGGGGCGCTCTTCCTGATCGTGGGCATCATCTACGAGCGGCGACATACGCGGGAACTCGCCGCCTTTAACGGTCTCTGGAAGGTGATGCCGGTCTATGGCGGTCTAACGCTGCTGGTGATCCTTTCCTCCGCCGGACTGCCGGGGCTGAATGGCTTTGTGGGTGAGTTTACGATTATGCAGGGGGCCTACCTGGCAAATGTGCTGGGCTGGGTGTTTGTGCTGTTTGCCGTGCCCGGTGTGGTGCTGGCAGCCGTCTACCTGCTGCGGATGTTCAATGACGCATTTATGGGCGATGTCAAAGATCCGGCCAATGCGGAGATGCCCGGCCTGAACCGGCGGGAGTTGGCCGCGCTGGTGCTGTTGAGCGTTCCAATTGTGTTGATCGGGATCTTCCCGAACCTGCTCTTCGCCGCCATGCAGAACAGCATTGCTGATGTGGTGCAGAATCTGTCCGTGCTTGTTGCCGTCGGACAATAGTTTAGTGAGTTTTGGGTTGTGAGTTCTATCGTGTGGGTTGGGTAACTCCAGGCGTAGATCTCCGTATTCAGAACTTAGACGTTGAAATTTATGATCGAGATACCTCAAATTGACCTGACCGTGATTGCGCCGATGCTAACGGTTTTCGCCTGGGCCAGTGTGCTGCTGCTGGTCGATCTGCTGGTGATCCCCCGGGATCGCAAGCGGGTTACGGGCTATCTGGCGCTAGGTGGGTTGGGCGTGGCGGCGCTGATCGCCTTGCCGCTCTGGGGCAAAGAGGCGACCACCTTTACCAGTGCGCCGGGCAACCCCGGCATGGTTGTGCTCGATAACTATGCGCTGACCCTGACCTGGCTCTTCCTGCTGATTGGCGCGATTTCGATTGCGATCTCGCTGGATTACCTGCCCCGGCAGGGGATTGAGCAGGGGGAGTTCTACCCGCTGATCCTGTTTGCCGTAGGTGGCATGATCCTGATGGCCCAGGGCACCGATCTGATCGTGCTCTTCCTGGCGATCGAACTGCTCTCGATTACGCTCTATGTGCTGACCGGCTTTGCCTACCCGCGCCTGTCTTCGGAAGAGGCGGCGATGAAGTATCTTCTGCTGGGAGCATTTGCGGCAGGCTTCTTCGTCTATGGTATTGCGTTGATCTTTGGGGCAACCGGCAGCGTGAACCTCTTTGAGATCGGGCTGTTTATGTCGGAACTCGAAGCGGGCGTTATGCCGCTGCTGGTGCTGGTGGGCGTGGGGTTGGTGCTGGTTGCGTTTGGCTTTAAGATCGCGCTGGTGCCGTTTCATATGTGGACGCCCGATGTGTACGAGGGATCGCCCACGCCTGTGGCGGCGTTTATGTCCGTGGGTACCAAGGGCGCGGCACTGGCGGGACTGCTACGCATCCTGGAGATTGCAGTTCCAACCCTGGCGGATGGGTGGACGCCCATTCTCTGGATGATGGCGGCCCTGACGATGATCTGGGGCAATGTTGCCGCGCTGGTGCAGAACAATATTAAGCGCATGCTGGCCTACAGCAGTATCGGCCATGCCGGCTACATTCTGCTGGGGATTATGTCGGTAAGTGAGCGGGGCACGCAGGGGTTTCTCTACTACCTGCTGGCCTATGCGCTAACGAATCTGGGTGCCTTTGCTGTGGTCATTGCCCTGGAGCAGCGGGGGGAGTCGGCCTGGAGTATTAACGACTTCAACGGCCTCTGGAAGCGGCAGGGGATGCTGGCGGTGGCTATGGCGGTCTTTATGATTTCGCTGGCGGGGGTGCCGCCAACCGCCGGTTTCGTCGGCAAGTTTTATGTCTTTACCGCCGCCTGGGAGAGTGGCCTGGGATGGCTGGTGCTGATCGCGGTGACCACCAGTGCCATTGCGGCCTTCTTCTACTTGCGCATTGTTGTGCGGATGTTTATGCACGAGCCGGTACGCGAGGTGCAACCGCTGCTCTACCGGGGGTTGTCAATCGGGATCGGCGTGTCGGCGGTTGGGGTGATGCTGTTTGGCTTGATCCCTACGCCAATTGTTGCGCTGGCCCGGCAGTCGATCATTACGGCCCTGGGGGGGTAGTCCAACGAGAAAGAAGCCACATAAGCGGCAGTAAAAGGCTGCCTGAATAGGGCAAAATGCATAGAATGAAGACGGCGACTGCATCTGTAGTCGCCGTCTTTGTGTTTTGCCACCTGAATCTTTCGTATCCGCTTTCCTGGTAACGCTATTCTGTTATAGTATGAGGTAGTATGACATAGTGCTACCGGTATAAAAAATCTTGAATGAAGCCGGCACATACTTACAGTGATAATCACCCGACTGATACCCGCAGGCAGGCGAGGAGCAGGGAGTTATGACAGACAATTCCGTTTCCAATGAAGTACTACAGGCCGAGAATACACACCTGCAGCAGCGCATAACCGAACTTGAGCAGACGATCCAGGCAATGCAGACGCAGACTGCCACATGTGAACAGCAGTTGGCTGACTGCCGCACTGAACTTACGATGTATGAGGCTCTGGTTGAGCATGCGCCGGACAATATTATCATTATGAGTCCCGAACGAGTTATCAGGTATGCCAATCCGGCAGCATGTGCGATGATGGGATATGGCGATGCGCTGATTGGGATGCAGGTGGATACGATCTATGCCGAAGAGCCGAATGTACTGGCGGAGATCGGGAGTGTTATCAAACGATCCGGATTCTGGCGCGGAGTTATCCGGCAAAAAACGCAACGCGGTGACATTCTCAAAATACAGGCGACCATCTTTCTTATCACCGATGTCGATGGAAAGATACGGGCAGTCGGTGGGATTGGGCATGATGTCACCGAACATTTTCAGATGGCAGACGCATTACGCGCCAACGAAGCGCGGTTCCACCTGATGATCCGGAAGATGCCGGTCATGATTGCTGCGGTGGGCCGTGACGGCAATATCGTCTTCTGGAATGAAGCCTGTGAAGCCGTGACCGGGTATCGTGCCGATGAGATTATCGGCAATCCCGATGCCATGCCGCTGCTCCTGGGGGACATGTACGCGCAAGACATTGTGACAAAAATGGCTCAGCCGATGGAGAACTACCGCAATCTGGAACTGCCGACCCGGACAAAAGGTGGTGAAACCCGCGTTATTGCCTGGACCAGCCTTGCTGACGAATGCCCCATTCCGGGTTGGGCCCGCTGGGGTGTAGGTATAGATGTCACCGAGCGCAGGCAAGCAGAAGAGTCCTATCGCGTGCTGGTTGAGCATTCGCTGCAGGCACTGCTGATCTATCAGGATGATCGGATCGTTTTTGTCAATCCGGCAACCAGCGCCATTAGTGGCTATACCAGCGAAGAACTGCTTGCGATGACGCCGGAAGAATTGCGGGCTGTGTTACATCCGGAAGACCGCGCCAGGATGTTTGAGTGCCTGTATGCCTGCCTGATGAGCCAGGCAATCCCGTCGAACTATGAATTCCGGTTTTTCCATAAGGATGGTGCGGTGCGTTGGGCGGAGGTCTTTGCATCGCGCATTGAGTATCGCGGCAGACCGGCAGTCCAGATGGCCTATGTCGATATCACCGAACGCAAAGCGGCAGAGCAGGCCCGGCAGCAGATCTATGCCGAACTGCAACGGGTGCTGACTTCGGTCTCGGCCTGTCTCTGGAGTTCCCAGGTTGATGCGCGCGGGCATATTGGCGAGGTCTTTCTCTCGCCCGTGGTCGAGACGCTGACGGGCTATCCGCCGTCCTTTTTTCTGGGCAACTCGGCGCGCTGGCTGGATATCACCCATCCCGATGATGTCGCGCAGCGCCGCCAGGCATTCGACCGGTTGATTACCGGGCAGAGCAGCGGTGAATTGTTTGACTATCGCATTCGGCATGCTGACGGTACGATCTGCTGGTTGCGTGATGATATTGTGGTGGAACGGTCGAATGGACACCAGCGCCGCTTGCATGGTGTAACGTTTGATGTCACCGCAAGTAAAGAGGCCGAAGTAGCCCTGCGTGAGCGGGAAGCCCTGTACCGGGCAATGTTTGAAACCAACCGGGCGATCAAACTGCTGATTGATCCGGAGACCGGCGCAATTAAAGATGCTAACCGCTCGGCCAGTAGATTCTACGGCTATTCCTCGGATGCATTGTGCCGTATGTCGATCTATGATATCAATTTGCTCCCGCCGGAACAGGTTCATGTGCAGATGCAGCGCACATTAATCGACCAGCATACCTATTTCCTCTTTCAGCACCGACTGGCCTCCGGTGAAGTCCGCGATGTTGAGGTCTACTCCAGCCCGGTTGCGGTCCAGGGGCAAATGCTGCTCTTCTCCATAATTCACGACATTACCGAGCGGAAACAGATCGAGCGGGCGCTGCGCCAGAGCGAAGCGCGCTATCGCCAGATTGTCGAAACGGCGGAAGAGGGCATCTGGCTGATTGACGCCGACAATAAAACCAGCTTTGTCAATCGTAAGTTTGCCGATATGGTCGGCTACACGGCCGACATGCTGATCGGCAAGTCAGTGTTCGCTTTTTTTGACCGGGAAGACCAGGTGCGTACTGCCGCAATGCTGTCCCAGTTGCACCAGGGTCGTCCCGAACAGTATGAGGCGCGCCTCCAACGCCAGGATGGTACCCACCTCTCAGTGCTGCTCAATACCAGCCCGTTTTCCAACCATATCAGCTACTACCAGGGTGGCCTGATTATGGTAACGGATATAACCGAGCGCAAACAGACCGAAGAAGCGCTACGGGCGAGTGAAGCTCGGTTTCGCGCCGTCTGGGAAACGGCGACGGATGCGATGGTCCTGTCTGATGCTGAAGGCATTGTCCTGCTCGCCAACCCATCCTATTTTGAACTCTACGGCTACACGCCTGATGCGGTAATTGGGCATACCTTTACCATCATCTTCCCCGCAGAAGTGCGGGCAGAGGCAGTGGAAACCTATCGCCGGGTATTTCATAATCCTTCCGTTAATCAACGCTTTGAAAGCGTTGTGCAGCATGCCGGTGGAACGGTATTAATCGTGGAAACACATGTCAATTTCCTGGTTCATGATGGGCAGCGCGTCGCCATGCTCTCAGTCATCCGTGATATCACCGAGCGGAAACGCCTGGAGGAAGAAGTTCACCGTAGCAAGGCGCTGCTGCAGAGCTTCCTCGATCATTCACCTTCGGCCATGGCGGTGAAAGATCTCCAGGGGCGCTACCTGATCGCCAATCGCCGGATGACCGAGTTGCTCCAGTGCGAACCGGAGCAACTCATTGGTCAGGATGACAGCAAATTCCTGCCGCCCGATGTTATCGCCGGATGGCAGACACGCAACCAGCAGGCCTTTGCCACCGGACAGCCGGTCGAAGCTGAGGAGACGCTCGTACTTCAAGGTGGGCTTCGGAGTTATCTTCTGATCGCGTTCCCGCTCTTTGATCCACAGGCAGGTATCGCAGCGGTTGGTAACATCATAACCGACCTTACCGGGCGCAAGCAGGCCGAGGCGGCGCTCGAGCAACAACGGCTATTTCTGCGGCAGGTGCTAGATATTAACCCCAACCTGATCTTTGCGCGTGACCGTAATGGTCGTTTTACCCTGGTCAACCAGACGCTAGCGGATATGTACGGCACCACGGTGGAGTATCTGCTAGGCAAGACGGACGCAGATCTCAATCCCAATCCGAAAGAAGTCCAACAGATTTGGGAGGAGGATCAGGAAGTTCTCCGCACCGGCCGGGAAAAAGTCGTACCGGAGCGCTTTATCCAGGGGGTTGCCGGGTGGGAACGCTGGTTGTCAATTGTGAAGCGCCCAATTATGCGGCCGGATGGTACGGCTGACCAGGTGCTTGTTGTTGGGACCGATATTACCCCGCGTAAACAGACTGAAATCGAACTGCAGCATATCAATGAACTACATCTCCGTTCCATTCAGGAACTGGAGCAGCATAACCGCGAGATCACGTTGCTCAACGAGATGGGCGACTACTTTCAAGCCTGCCTGAATGTTGATGAAGCCTATCAGACGGTCAACCGCTTTGCCTTCAAACTCTTCCGGGAACAACCGGGTGGCCTCTATATGCTCAATCAAACATTGACAACCCTGGATGCGGTGAGCACCTGGGGCAACCTACCGGCGTCAACGCGGCTGCTTATGGCAGAGGTGTGCTGGGCCTTACGTCTGGGGCGTCCCTACACAACCCTTCACATCGATAATGAGCCGCCCTGTGCGCACCAGCACATGCAGCTTCGCCCCGGTTATATCTGCGTGCCAATCGTGGCCCAGGGCGAGACACTGGGCGTTTTTCGGCAATATATTGAAGCGCTGCCCTCACCGGAGCATTACGCGCAGTTAGCCCGAACGGTTGCCCGGCAGATTGCTCTGGCTCTGGCGAGTCTAAGCCTGCGTGATCAATTGTACCAACAGGCTATCCGTGATCCGCTGACCCGGTTGTTTAACCGGCGCTACCTGGAAGAGAGTTTCGCGCGCGAGATACATCAGGCCGGACGTCATCAGCTTTCAATCGGTGTGATTATGCTGGATATTGATCACTTTAAGCAGATTAACGATAACTATGATCATGATATGGGTGACACGGTGTTACGCATGGTGGGCGAACTGCTCCAGACACAGACCCGGGGTGGTGATATTGTGTGCCGTTATGGTGGGGAGGAGTTTATCCTGGTTTTGCCGGACGCCGCACTTGAAGTGGCGCGGCAGCGAGCCGAACTTCTGCGCCAGGAGATCAGCAGCCTGACGATCAAGTATGCCGGGCACGTTCTGGAGCCGATTACCGCCTCGCTGGGTGTGGCCGTTTTTCCCCAGCATGGCACAACGGTCAACGTCCTCATTCGGGCAGCCGACACGGCGCTGTACCAGGCCAAAGCTGCGGGGCGTAATCAGGTGCAGGTTGCTGAAGCACTGCCGGATGAGGAGTAATTGCCCGGCGTTACCTGCCGCCAAAGGGGTATAATGAATCGCATATGATCATATGCATCCGAATGACAGGAGTTGCGCGGCCACACATTTAGAGGGAGATAGCGCTTCCGCCCTGCCGGAGGCGCCATTCCCTTCCGCGTCAGTGATGGCGTAATTCGTGTAGATGAAAGGAACCCCGACAATGTCCGACCGCCATCTGGCGTTGACGCTTGCCAAGGTCATTATTGCCGCAGCCTGGGCCGATGGTAAGTTGACCAGCAGTGAGATCAACTGCCTGAAGGATCTGCTCTTCCGCTTTCCGCATGATGGGCGTGGACAGGGCCTGGAACTAACCGCGCAGGAGTGGGCCGAACTGGATATTTACATCCACTCACCCGTGGGGGCCGCCGAACGCACCCGCCTCGTCGAGCAGTTGCAGAATACGCTACGGCGACCCGCCGACAAGAAGCTGGCGCTTGATGCGCTGGAAGAGATTATCCAGGCTGATGGCGCTGTCACCGCGAACGAGCGCGCGGTCCTGGCGGAGCTAAAGGCGGCAATCAATGCCGTGGATCTGAATATCTTTACTCAGATGGGCCGGTTAATTACCGGGTCGATGCAGCGCCGCTCTGAAGCGGTAGTGCATACGCGTGAAGCCTACCTGGAAGATTTTATCAAAAACCGGGTCTACTATAATGTGCGCCAGCGCCTGGACATGGATGATGCCGAACTGAATATTCCGGAGGAAAAACTGCGCAAGCTCAGCCTGGCCGGGGGACTGATGGCTCGGGTTGCCCGGATTGATCGGGAGGTCAACCGGAGCGAGTGTGATGCGATGATTGACCTGCTACAGACAAACTGGGATGTCTCGCGCGCCGAGGCGGCCTTCATCGCCGAGGTCGCGGCCTCGGAAGCCGGCATCGAAATGGACTACTACCGCCTGACCCGTGAGTTTATGGCGGTGACTACGGCGGAAGAGCGCGAATGCTTTCTCGATGTGCTTTTCGCGGTGGCCGATGCCGATGACTTTATTTCCGCCGATGAGCACGCCGAGATTCGCCAGATCGCATACAGTCTCTACCTGACCCAGGAGCAGTTTATCCAGGCCAAACTGAAGATCCCCCGCGAGCGCCGGGAAACGTGAGCCGGTCGTACTATTCCGTCTGGAAGAAGCGGTTATCCTTATGGAAATGCCACCGTAGTGGCGCGACGGTATACTATGATCTGAATAGCATAATCAGGCCAATCGCTCTGGTATGTCTGCGATCAAACATAACACTGAAACAGCATGGTCTCCAGCGCATGTGATCACTAGGGAGCAATCATGACCAACGTCGTCGAACAACCCGGCACCAATCAGCAACGCACCACGATCGCCTGTTATCACAGTCTGCGCGAACTTATTCCCACGCACTGGATTGAGGAAACCGTGTGTGCTAACGGCATTCAGCAACACTATTACCGCACCGGGGGCGCAAAACCGCCCCTTGTCTGTCTGCATGGTTTTGGTGAGTCCGGCCTCTGCCGGCTACGGGTTGCCCGCAGGCTGGAGGGCAACCTATGATATCATCATGGTCGATGCGTGGGGGCATGGTGGCTCCAGCGGTGTGACCAGCGGCTTCTCACCGGAGATTCTTACCGAGGATGTGATCAGCCTGCTCCACGCCCTGCGGCTCGAGTATGTCTGTCTGCTGGTGGCATCAATGGGTGGAAGTACGGCGGCGCAGGTTGCCGCAGCCGCACCCGATCTGATACAGGCCGTCGTGCTGGAAGATCCCCCCTGGGATCTTCGTTTTCGGTTGCCACTGGTAGCATCAAACCAGTATCAGGCCCGACTCAGGCTATGCCAGGCCTGGCTCCAACAACTGCAAGCGCAGACTCCCGCCGAACGGCTTATCTCTGCGCTGGAACGGGTGCCGCCGGGCGCAGCAAACTGGACGGAGGAGGAGTATGTGACCTGGGTCGAAGCCTGGACCCAACTCGACCTGGATCTGCCGGCAGTAGGACCGCCGCTCTGGTCAATGCTGGAGGTTCCGCTGGGCGAATTGTTACCCCGCATTGACTGTCGGGCTCTGTTGATGCGCAGCGCCTATGCTTTTGCCACAGGCGAAACCGCGCAGCAGATGCAGGAGGAAGCTCTGGCTCGCTCCAATATCGTCGTCGCAGACTTTGCGCATACCGGTCACTGCATACACCGGGAAGCGTTTGAGGAATTTATGGTCGTGGTCAGAGCCTTCCTGTGCGAGTGTCGGCGGCGGCCAAACTAGAAAACTAGCGTGTGACCATGATTTGATGGGGAGGGGACAAACGATGACCGGGTCTAAACAGTATCAATCCCAGGTGCAGGCGGACGCTACCACGCTTGATGATACCGATACCTTTGTGCATTACTACGACCAGCATCCGACCGAGGAGGATCTGATGGGGGAAAGCGTGGCGCAGTCGCGGTTAATTGCCTACCTGCTGCAGGTGCTGGAATGGCTCTACCGGGTTGAGGGTTGGTTTGTGGTGAATGATCTGAATATTTACCGCCGCAAACAGCGCTACGAGTATCCGCTGGCCCCCGACGTGGCGGTGTTCAAGGACGTTGTCGTGGCAGAACATAACCGGCGGATCTTTCGCAGTTGGCGGCTCTACGAGCCGGATCGTCCGCCGCCCCAGGTGGTCTTCGAGATCTGCTCCGATACGACCTGGAAAGATGATCTGTATGCTAAACCGGAGAAGTATGCAGCGCTGGGCGTGCGCGAATATTTCCTGTACGATCCGAATGAGCCGCCCTATTTCGCGCCCGCTTCGGGCCGACTGCGGGGTTGGCAGTTTGTCGCCGGCGTACCAACAGCATTGGAACCTGATCCGCAGAGCCGGCTCTGGAGCGCGGAACTGGCAAGCTACCTGGTGGCGGATGGCGCATTCCTGCGGCTGTACGACTCTGATGGGCAACAGCGCCTGACCCAGGCCGAAGCCGAACGCGCAGCGAAGGAGACCGAACGCGCAGCGAAGGAGACCGAACGCGCAGCGAAGGAGACCGAACGCGCAGCGAAGGAAGCTGAACGGGCGGCGAAGGAAGCTGAACGGGCGGCGAAGGAAGCAGCCTGGGCGAAACTACGCGAACTTGGCATCGAGCCGCCGGAAGGGTAATGCCCAGATGATCAGGATGATCAGGAGGTACTCAGCAATGATCGAGCGTGATACGCAGCCAACCCCGACGATACCCAATTCCACCCCCCGGGCCGAACCGATTATTGTGCCACGCCCCGGTCGCCCCTGGACAGTGGCGGATCTACCGGCGCCGGCTGATAATGAACAGCACTACGAATTGGTACGGGGAGATCTGCTTATGATGAGTCCGGTCAGTCCCGTTCAGGGACATTATGCAGCCCGCCTGATTGGTGCATTGCAACCGTATGTTGAGGATAATGATCTGGGTGCGGTGTACACTGCCGAACCGGGATTTACCCTTGAGTTGGAGCCCGAGTTAGTGATTCGTGCGCCGGATGTGGCGTTTGTGCGTAAGGAGCGCATCCCACCGGCAGAGCAGCAGGCGGGCTACTGGCCGCTGGCCCCCGACCTGGCAGTGGGAGTAATTTCGCCCTCGGAGACGGCCACGTCAGTGCAGGCGAAGGTGCAGGATTACCTGGCCGCCGGGACACGGCTGATCTGGCTGGTCTATCCCGATAACAAAATCGTGGTTGAATATCAACTGCCTTTACAGATCCGCCAGTATGACATTGCGGAGAGTCTCGCAGGTGGGGCGGTTATTCCTGGCTTTCAGTATGCGCTACAGCGACTGTTTCGGGAGTAGTGTCGTTGTTGGGAATGATAGAATCAACGCGCGGGGCGGGCATGTAGCTTACCCCGCGCATCTCGTTGGCATCGCTATTACCGCGCTAACAACGGCAAGGCATGTGGAATGGTGTTATCTTTGTACCAGCGGGAGGTAGCTCGTCGGCTGAATGCGCAGGACCGGCGCGTCGCCGGGCTCGGCACGTTGTTCGGCCTGCGGGTTAACGATAATCGATGTAGCAACACTAATGATCCCGCCGGGGTGGTCACATCGTAGGGCAACGGGCGGTGGTTGCGGTTGATTTCAGCCCGGACGGAACGCTGCCGGCGGCCGGCAGCGAAGACGGGACTGTCCAGATCTGGGATGTGCAGAGCGGTGCATTGCAACAGGCCCTGACTATGCCAGGCCCGTACACCGGCATGGAGATCACGGGTGTGCAGGGGCTCAGTGCAGCGCAGCGGCGCACGCTCCGCATCCTGGAGGCGGTTGAGCACGTCCCGCCGGAACCGGCCTGGTGAGGTTTGTGGAATTTGCACATATAGGCTGATGCTGGTATAATTTGCACCGTCAAACGAATTGCCCCCATAGTCTAGCGGCCCAGGACGCCACCCTTTCAAGGTGGAGATCGCGGGTTCGAATCCCGCTGGGGGTACCAATGTTTTTTGCCCAAACGCATCTTTAGTGACGCACGTTCAGCAGAATTAGTGGCGCACTTATTCACGCGCATGCCAGTCGTTCTGCTTTTGCGTTGTGCAACCTCCCGTAGCATCCACCTCAACCTTGTCCGTCCCTACGTTGAGCAGCAGTCAGTCGCTTTGCCTCGTCCAGAACTTCCCTGGTGATGACCCGGCGGCGGTTGTCTGTCCGCTCCCCTAATGCGATGTCCAGGTTGTTGATAAAGTTCTCGAAGGTATGCCAGTTCCGCCGAGTGAATTCATGCAATTCCTTGCCAATCTTGTCCAGGTCAGGCTCAATCGCTGGACTAAAGATAGTATGCAATTCTTCGTCTATCAATTCTGTCAATGTCGTAAGCAAGTCCTTCTTTGTCAATAGTGAGAGGTTGATACTCTCACCATGTGCTGCCAGAGCCTCGGGTGTTTCTGTGAGCAATTCCGTTAATGTATGCTCTGGATCATTGGCTTCCTTCTTTGCCACCAGAATGAGTGCTCGTCGCACCTTTTGCCCTTCACGCTCATGATAGAAAGTTCGCAACGTCAGCGCTCGATCAAACGCAGATGCATTCAGTTCGTGGGCGTTGTCAATAACCACGGCACAGATTGGCATCTGATCCAACATCTCCGCAACTTGCAGATCAATGTACTCTAGATTCCGTTGCGAGTAGCGCGTGTATTTTTCACGCCACTTCCGCTGGCGAAGGAGATACTCGGTGCCTGCTGCACGATGCAGGGCGCGGTACAGACGCAGCAGCAGGGTGTACTCTATCGGTGTTTTGTCATCGCCCCGTGGGAGCGTGATAAAGAGCGGAAATTCCTGTGGATTGCATCCTGCTCGTTGTTCCCGGGTGCGCGCCCAGGCTATTGAGCGAGAAGTTGCGCTATCTCCGTCAGCAATCCGGCATGACGCAGGGAGCGGTTGCCCAGCAGCTCTTGCTTGCTTCCTATACCCACATCACTAAGATCGAAGCCGGTCAGCGCGCCGCCTCGCTCACTCTCATCATCCGCATGGCGCACCTCTTTGGTGTTCCAACGGATTACCTGCTGCGCGATACGGTTCCCATCACACGCGTGACGGTGGCATCCACGCCCCGTTTGCATGCCCAGGAACAGCCGATGCCGCTGCACCATTTTGGCAGCACGTTGCGGCACCTTCGGGTACAGTATGGGATAAGTCAGACTGATCTGGCGCGCCGGCTTGGCCTGGCACGCCAGGCCTATATCAGCAATCTGGAAGCCGGGCGCAAAGAACCCTCGCCGAACATTGTGGTGCAGGTTGCGGATATATTTGGTGTCACCACTGACTATCTGCTGCGTACACCACCAGATGCAGCGAACACTCCTATCGAAGCAACGGAATAACCAGATGCATAGAGACGAGCGTGCCTCAGAAAGAGGCGCTCTCCGCTGAGGGAGGTAGAGGTCGCGTCCAGGACATGATTATGAGCCGCACATGCCCGGCGCTGTACGCCGCTGTTACCAGCGGGTTGCCTTCCCCTGGTTGGGGCGAGTACCCTTGCCGCCGAGCTTGGCCGGTTCGCGGCTGACGCCGACACCGCGCCTGGCTTACGTGAGCGTCATCACAATCGGAGGACGCTGAACCAGCGTCCGTGTCCGGGTGCTGTGGCGAAGTACTCCGTCGCAGCACAGAGACAGGTAGGATACGGCAAGGGTAGCACGGGTAAGCGATGCTGTCAAGAGGGGGTGCTGTCTTGCTGCCCAGCACCGTGGTTGTGTGCCGGCTACCCATAACCCTACCTGTCTCTCTGGTCACAGGGAAATCCTTCATCGTAGAATACCGGTTCTACACACGTCGGCTCAAGAAATCCATGTGGGCACATTTGTGGACTGGTTGGTGTATATACTGTAGAAAGGAGATGGAAGGCACGTATTAGAGCGGAATGATAGCACCTGTTTCCAAAAACGACTTGCACTGGTAATACAGCCGTCATGAGGATGTACTACAATCAAAGACAGTGAAGGTAACAAATTCTGCCACTATGGTTACTGTTGCAGTTAGATCCACACCACCTATATCGAAGTAGCACGAGAGCTAGAGGAATGAAATTTTCATAGTAGTATTCTTGATGTATACCAATACCAATCCACGAACGATGAAACCTTGGCTCGACAGATACGTATATCTTTTGAGCGAGGACATCACGACCCGAAATGGAGCATCTCACCGTATGAAGACCAAACGTCGTAGCAAGCAATCTAGTTCAAGCAACTCGGCCAATCGTAGTCAGAACAACCCATCATCGGGACAGACTAGTTCCTGGCCAAAATCGAAGCAAAAGAAACACAAGAAGCATCGGCAACAACAGCAACGTATGCCGGGAGATGATACGATTGTTCGACGCGATGCGCAGAAATATCACGATCTCAACGCGTGTATGCAACGCAGTTTTGAACGGTCTATGCGCGAGGATCGCGCTCCTCGACATGCAACTGGTTCGTCCAGTACGCATACTTCTGATACTTCATCAAGGACCGGAGTTTTTTACGATGATGAAGCCTTCTGGGTAATATACCACGGAAAGGTCATCGCAACCGCAGGAAGTGCCGGCGAAGGCCGTGACATACTCAATACATATCGTGGTAACTGCAAGCAGCGGTAATGTAAGATTTCGGTTTATTCGATGTCCTCCTGCTGCGCCAGAATAGTCGTCTGCTGCGCAGACTATACCGAATCAGGTTTTAGAGGAGAACCTCACCCGAAAGCGAGTCAGAGCAAGTACAGATGAACACATCTGCTTACTTGCTGTAGAGTTATACTGAGTTACATAACTCCCTACGGCAGTTTGGGCAGAGATTACGATGGTCATTGTACCAATATACTCAAGATACGATTCTCAAAACATCAATTGCTTACTCTGTACAAGAACAGGACACTCAACCCATGCAAAAGTCACTCAGCGAACTACGATCCCAGGTTGAACGTCTTACCGGGATTCTGGCGACAGCCCTGGAGCAGAAGGAACCGGAACAGCGTTACCGGGATTTCTTGAACGACCAGGTAACCTTTCTTCAAAACGAACTGCGGAATGCGGCAACCCCTGAAACCTATCGTGTAGCGGTAATCGGCTCCTTTAAAGTCGGTAAATCTTCATTCGTAAATGCTCTCTGTGATGTAACGCGTCTGGTTTCAGTCGCAACGAACCCAGAGACTGCTGCAGTAAGTACGCTGCGGTACAGCAACAAAGCTTATGCTCGAATTCGCATGATCAAACAAGCAACCTGGCAGGCAATGCGTGCTGATTATGAACGCGATCCCGGTCATCCTGCTGCTATGCGTTTTGCCGCCTTGCAGAAGAAGGAAAAAACAGACGAATCCAAATCGGCAACTGGTGACGGCAAGGAAAAACAACTGGTTAATCTTGCCGAGCTAGAACACCAGTATCTTACTCCTGAAGGGAGTGTCTATGAAGTAACATGTGCTGACTGGACACATTCGAAAGCCCAACAGTCCTTTAGTAAGGAGATTGCCCGCTTTACCTCACAAAGTTCTCCAGCACATTTTTTTGTTGACCAGATTGAAATTTATGCACCAGTTCCTTTTCTCCGCGACGGGATTGAGTTAATAGATACTCCTGGTCTGAATGATCCCGACCGTTACCGCGTGCATTTAACCGAACAACTGGTAGAAGACGTTGATGCGGTCTTGTTCCTCACCCAGTCGGGCCGATCTTACTCACAGCAGGATAAGGACTTTATCATTTCTCAGCTTCGCAAAGGGAAAATCAAGCATCTCATGATCATCGTAACCCGATGTGATGAAACCTATGCCAGTGCGGTGAAAGATGCTGAAGATGCCGGCGATGAACCACCTGCATTTGATGAACACCTGAAACGAGAAGAACAGCGCCTGCGTGACCAGATTAAGATGACCCTCGATGAACTTCTGAGTGATCCCCAACTGCGCGATGATCTCGGTGAATACTATCTGGAGAAACTCCTCGATATCAGAGTCAACTTTACTTCGGCTGACTACTATCGAAGTGGAAAAAAAGAGAATGATCAGACAAAGCTGATGCGCTCTGGGATCGAACAACTCCGTACTGATCTTACGGCAATGCTGGCTCAGAGCGAACGGATTGTCCGCTCGAAGAAAATCCTCACTGGTGCCACTGAACGAGTCGTGGAACGTACCAGACGAACGTTCAAAGCCCGACGTGAGTCAATTAGCCGGGAGTTCGATATTGAGCATGTACGCATTCAACTGACGCAGATAGATGAGGCACTCCACACGAAGCTGGCCGATTTTGAAACCTTTATTCAAGAACAGGTTCAGCTTTTTCGCAGGCAGAATCGCTCTGATGCAGAACTGGTTACGTCGCAAGTAAATGTCGCAGTGCTTCAAGCTAACGATATTGCCAGAGAATATGAAATGCAGGATATTGCTCGTCACTGGCGCACGCGACGCAACTATGGGTGGGGAGCATTGCATGACATCCAGAATAAGACTGCTAACCGGATCTTCCCGCAGGTCGAGCAGATCTTACGGCGCTCTACCACACGCTTTGAGCAATTGCTGGGGCGGACGCACAGCGACCTGGAGCGATTACAAGCAGCTCTGGCAGAAATCGAGCAAACCATCGGGGTAGATGTAGCAACCCCATCACTTCAGCTTACAGTAGCCTTTGATCAGGCCTATGCACGCAAGCGCGATGAGCTTGAAGCGCATGTGGCGGCACAGAAGGTAGGGATTGCACGCAGGTTAGACGCTTTTGTCTCCGATGAAGTTCAGGATGAGATTGATGCAGCCCAGGAACGGGTTGCCACCGAACTGGGGCGTGGGACAACCGAACGGCAGAACCGGCATGTGCAAACATTCTATGATGATCTCCGTCACAGGCTGGCAAAGGAACTGGAAACCTTTCTCCAGCAGTCGATTACGGCATTCACCACAACATTGGAAGAGACTGCGAACCTTATCTATCCCGATCTCAAACACGACTTGAGTCTCGTGATTGAAGACCGATACAAGGCCATTGAGTCAAGTCTCACTGAGCGCAACGAACATCAGAAAGAGGAACTGAGTGGATACGTACGGCATATGCTCAAAGATCTTGATTATTTTCAGCAAACCTATGAGGAAATGCGAGCAAGTGCATGAATGTAATGAATAGCAGTTACAAATAGCACCTGTTTCCAAAAACGACTTGCACTGGCCATGCAGCCGTTACAAAAATGTGCTATATTCATAGGCAACGACGACAAAACCCACTCCCGCGTGGCAGCAGTTGAGTGGGTTTGTCTCAGAAAACCTGTTCTGTTGATAACTTCAGTGTACCATGAACGCAATTGCATGGCAAGTATGGTTTGACGGCGCAGAAGCAGCATGTGGGCTGACGCCGACAATACCATTACCCAGAGATGACGCGCATAGCCGGATCACCACGAGGTGGTCTGCTACGCTGTCCGCGACCTCTCGTGCGACCCGGTATCTCCACCGGGATATCCACGCCGCCTGGTTTCTGCGCCCTGCCACGCGAAACATGGCCGCACCAGCCGCTGCCCACCATCTCTGGCAAGCACCAGGGACGTTTTCGTCGCGCCGTATTCATAGCACGCCTGTCAGCCGCAATCCCGTGCCGAGGGGTTGCAACCGGAGTATATGATGTCATCACTCGACCTGACTTAGATCAACATAGTCTCTCGTCTGACCGAAATCATTCTGCTGACGCCGACCCCACGACCCATCCCGACGGCGACACCGTGATGATGGGAAAGGTGTGTGGCGTATCCGATTAGTTATGCGAAGAGGTTGTATGCGTGCCTTTGCTTTCCATCAAAAATTTGCATTGAACCGCGAACGGTTGGCCCGCATGGTGCAGTGCATCGCTGCCGGCGAAGCGACATCGGAGGACGCGGTGGGCGCGTATATGGGCGTCAATCCCTACATGGTCGAAGGCTTCCGGGGCTGGTTATGTAAGACCGGCCTGGGCAGTGCCGGCAAGCATCAGTATACCCTGTCCCCGCTCGGCACGCTGGTGGCGGCCCATGACCCGGCACTGGAACGCCCCGGCACCCTCTGGCTCTTGCACTACCACCTCGCCGGCGACAACGGCGAACGCGCCGAGGTTTGGTACCGGCTGTTTAACGAGTTTGCCACGCCTGGCGCATCGTTCACCCGCACGGAACTCCAGACCTATGTCGAGCGGGTGGTTACGGACTTGCCGAAGAATAAAACCGCCGTAGCAAAGGACGTGGAAGAGGCTGTCAAGTGTTACACCCGACCCGAAACGCTGAGCGACTTACACCTGCTGCGCAAGACCGGAAAAGACCAGTATGAAGTTGGCACGGCACAGGAGCCCGATCCACACATCTTCGCCTTTATGCTCTTTGCGAGCTGGTCACGGCGCTTTCCGGGCATTGACACGCTGCGCCTGACCCAGGTTTGCCAGGAGCCGGAGCTGCCCGGGCGCATCTTGCTGGCGCGACGTGAGCAGATCGTGCGCTGGTTGAGTACGCTGCAGGCAATGGGGTTGGTCACGGTGGCCGATACGCAGCAAGAACCTGTGTCCCGTCGCTTTCAGGAACAACCATTGAATCTACTGGAGCGCTATTATCAACGATGAATGATCCGATGCTCCATGCCAGCCAGCAGTTAAGTGCGTGGTGTGTTCACGAACCACGTTACCGAGTGGCATGGCTCACTGGCCCGCCGCTGAGTGGTAAGACACTGCTCGCCCGGCGATTGTGTGACGCGCATGGCTGGCATTATCTAGACTATACGCTTACTCCCGGCTACTTCGATGCACTGGCAGACACGATCGCCACCTATCGGGCCGAAGACCTGATCGCGGCAGTGAAAGGCTGGTGTGCGACATGTGTTGCCCGGGTGCTGGTCGTGGATGAGCTTGACGCAGTGCTGACAACATGGTCGTTGGATCAGCGCGACGTCTGGGCCAATCAGGTCAGTCGTCTGGCCTATCTTTCATGTGGGGTCGTGCTAGTCACCCATCTGTTTTCCTGTACCAGGCTGGCGACCTTCCTACCTGATGGTGGTCAGCGTTCTTGTCTTACCCTTTCACGCGAGGCTATATGAGTACCACAACTACAAATTTCATGGATATTGTGCGAGTGAATGCGGGCTTCAAACCATCCGTTCAGCTCCCGGTTGACTTTGAGGATGTCGCGATCAACGCCCGTCTCATTCAAACCTACATTCCTACCAACCAGATCCTTGCGTTATTCACCGAGATCGCACGCAGCCTCAATCCCAGCAGCACGGAGCGGGCGCGTACTCTGGTGGGAACGTATGGAACCGGCAAGTCTGATCTGTTGCTGATGCTGTGTAACTACTTTTCCCGTTCGGTGGACGATCCGCTCATGCAGCCATTCTACGAGCGCCTGAAGAGAATTGACGACAGCCAGTACCAGTACACCACCATCCGCGAACAGCGTGTGAACAAACCACCGTTCCTGGTCGTCCTGCTCCAGGCCGATGCCACGACCCCGTTTCCTGGCTTTGTGTTGCATGGGCTGCACAAGGCACTGAAGCAAGCTGGACTGGAACACCTGATGCAGGGTACGAAATATCATGCAGCAGAGCAACAGATCGCTACCTGGCAACGCGAGTCACATCCCCGGTTGGATGATTTTTGCAGCCTCCTCCAGCAGCGCGAGGGGAAGGAACTGGATCGGCTACGGGAAGAACTGGATAGTGCCCAGGCTGATCTCGCGTTTTCCGTGTTTGAGCGCACCTACACAGCTGTCACTGGATCGGGTTTCAATATCTACGATTACAGTCAGCCGTATGAGACCTACTTCGACGTGGCGCGGAAGCTGAGACAACAGCAATCGCATAGCGGTATTTTAATCGTTTGTGATGAATTTACCGAGTTCCTGCGCCGGTT
>DAOTUI010000150.1:0-16852 GCA_034437035.1 Chloroflexaceae bacterium | reverse complement strand
CATGCGCGTCTTCACGCGGCTGAAGCGCCTGCCCGATGAGCATTTCCACGTCTGGCAACGCCTGGCCGTCTGGTCGGAGGCGGGCCCCGATTTCTGGTTGCTGCGCGGGGATGGGCGCTCGCTGCTGCTGAAGGTGGCGTCGGTGACGCGCCGCGATGTGCAGCAGTGGCAACAACCCGCCATCCAGGAAACGCTGTTCGCCCCACGCGCCGAAGTGTCCCCGCCGGGCGCGGCGGAGCAGGCGGCGTTGCGCCACTTCCAGCAGGGGCACACCCTGCCCGACGCCGTACCCCTCGCGGTCGCCTTCCCCAACCTGAGCGCCGCTGACCTGGCCGCCGTCGCGCCCACCGTGCAGGCGGCGGGGGTGCGCTGGCTTGACCGCGATACGCTCGATGGGGAGGCGCTGCTGGACTGGCTCGACACGCACATGGGCCCGCCCCTCTCCGACGCGCAGCAGACCGCCTTGCGAACGACTATCACGCCCGAAGTGGTCATTCCGAGCAGCTTCACCGTGCGCGGGCCGCCGCCGCGCCACACCGAGGCGGGGTTGACGCGCTACCTGCTCGACTACAACCAGGAGTGGGCGGTCAAGCTCGACCTTGACCTCACCGCCGAAGCGGAGCAGGCGTCGCGCCAGTTCGGGCTACGGCTCATCAATGGCGTTGCGGGCAGCGGCAAGTCGCTCATTGTCCTCTACCGCGCCCATCTGCTCTGCTCGCTCTTCCCTGGTCGCGCTATCCTGGTGCTGACCCACAACCGGGCGCTTATCCGCGACCTGTCGGGGCGCTACGATGTGCTCGACCCGCACGGGGAATGCGTGCAGTGGAAGACCTTTTTGATGTGGTGTCGCCAGCAGTGGCCGCCCCGCGAGCCATGGTATAGGGGGTGTAAAAACCTGTATGAAAAAGTCGAATGACCACAAAACCTTTCCCTATTGTCAACAATCCCTATGGCGTACCCCGCACATGGAATGGGTTAAAATCCGTCTGGGTATCGAACATATCCACACCCTCTTGCCGCTTCAACCACCCCGTTATCATATACGTCATTGGCGTCAACAACACCTCAACCCCCACCTTGAACACATAATTCGACAGGATAATACCAACCAGCAACGCGAACGAAAAACCCTCCGCAAAGGCAAACGCAATCACCACAAACAGCAGCGTATCTATCGCCTGCCCCACAATCGTTGAGCCTATCGTGCGTGTCCAGAGCCAGCGCCCCTGCGTGACCACCTTGAGCCGGGCCAGTACATACGAATTTGAGAACGAACCGGCCAGATACGCCACCAGACTGGCTGCAACGATGCGAGGCGTTGCGCTCAACACACTATCGTAGGCATCCTGCCCCACCCGCGCCGACCATTCCGCCTCGCCCGGCAACAGACCAACCACCCCTATCGTCACCGCCATCAGAAACGCCGCAAGAAAGCCTATCCAGATAGTGCGACGGGCCCGGGCATATCCATACACCTCGGTGAGAATATCGCCAAAGATATAGCTCAATGGGAACAATAGCGTGCCGCCATCGTAGACAAAGGGGCCAAGTACCACAATTTTAGCCGACGATGCCAGGTTGCTGATGAGCAACACTGCAACAAACAGACCTACAATCAGGTCAAAATAGCGATAGTGCGTCACCGGTTTCATCCCAAATGCTCCTATGTTCCCGCTTCGCCCCCGCCGTGTCTGCTGCGGCGTGGGCGAACCTGTATCATTGCGACCCGTTCCTGCTCATCATCCACCAGCACCGCCTGTCCGCGACGGTTGAGGCTACGAATGTAGGTCTTTAGCTCGTTGCCCATATAATCCTGGCTTAGTTTGTTCAACGCTGCTATGTCGTCACCATTCGTCAACTTCTGCGCGATAATCACATCACATTGCGATAACACCTCGCTATCTATGGCCGATGGTTGCTGCGACGCTACCATCAAGGACAAACCGGGTTGTCGCCCCTCCTTCACCCAACGAATGAGAATCTCCTTTGCCAACGTTGCTTTACCTGAAGGGACAAACTGGTGTGCCTCATCAATAGCAACCCATACCTTCGGAAGTTCAGCCACCAAACCCAATTCCTCCTTGCGGCGCGAGATGGTACGGCGACGGAAAATATCGCGGGCCAGCACATCCACCACCAACGAGCGCAACCCATACTGCCCTGGATCAAGTACGCTCAGGTCTACAATATTCACCGCCTTCTGATCGAATACTTCCCAGATCTCCTGGTAGCGGTCACTGAACAGATTCCAATCAATCGCCATTTCCAGGCGATTAAGCAATGCTTCTCTCGTGCGATCCTGTACCCGGCCATCCTGCTCAATCTCGGTGATAATGTCGCTAACAAAGAAATGTTCCTTGCGCTTGCGGGCAAGACCCTGCACCGCACGGTAGAGGGCAATGCCCATCACATCACTAATGCTCAGATCGAACAACCCACACCAGGAATCGGGGGAAAGGTCAGATGGATTGATACGCAATGGCTTGATACGGACATTTCGGCGTTCCAGTTCGTCTATCACCTCCTGCCCTCCATAGCGCTGCACCGGGTCGCCCGGTACCAGCACTACCACCGGCATTTCCTTGGGACTTAACCCCCATTCCCACAATTCACGTTCCTGGGACAGGTTTGGCAAACTCATTGGGTGATATATTCCCATCGGATCAAGAATAATCGTGAGTGTATCCCCCGTCTCGATCAACTCTTCAATAATCGCGCCGAGCGTATATGATTTGCCGCTCCCCCGCTTTCCACAGATAAGGATCGCCCTGGACATAGCATTATCCAGGTAGGTCTCATCGTTTGTTTTTATATCTCTTCCAATGTTGAGCATACATTCACCTCGATAGAAAGAAATGGTACAAGGGACTCCTGAAAAGACACGCCCCCATGGATACCGGCCTCATCGCTCCGCAAACGACGACGTACCATCGGATAGGGCAGAGCATAGTGAACATCACCGTGAACATCAAAGCGCAACCCATTTTCGCGTTGCTGTCCCAGGTCGCGCCAGTGCGCCATTCGCGCATTGCCTTGTGCTTCGCCAATCACCTCTGGTACACACTCATCTCGCCAGAGGATACCGTGATCAGACGTGACATAGAGTCGTGCAGGGCGTTCCTGTTGCTCAAGCACCTGGGACAGCGACTTGATACCAGCAAGGATATGCTCAAGTATTCCATCAATCGGGGGGAGTTCACGCTGGTGATGAGCACTGGCATCTAACCCCACTCGCACAATCTGCACATACACTTGTTTGTGACGAAGCATCGGCAAATGCAATGAGAGATACGCGATAACGTCTCTCATCGTATGACAGCGATGTACCTGGTGAAACGTTTCAAAAAGACGGTTGGTGAGTTTATTGTCTTCACGATGCCAGTAGCTTAGCCCGATACGTTCAGCAAACCCCCTATCAAAAAGCTGTGCTGCAAGTGGGGGAGTACCAATAATAGTAGGAAAACAGAAGCGGGTAATGGTTGGCCCTTCTGCAAGGCAAGGTACCACTGTGGCCGGGTAGGGTAGCTGTTCGGGCCAATGCCGTGCATCACGATAGGAAAGCCCGTCTATCAGCAGCAAAACAACAATATCGCATGGGGCGCTTGCTTGAACAATACGATCTGCAATATCGCTCTGCTTCAACGTATACTGCGCCACGGTATCATAGCGTGAGCCAAGAACGGTGTTCAACGCTTCGGTATAGGGATCAAACGGACATTGCACCAGTGGGATTCGTGATAGAAATTTCTGATTGGCATCAAAAGTAAGCATTGGTATCACCGGTTGTGGGTAGGGATTATCTAGTCGAGCTACCAGGGCCTCCGCATCAGGCAATACCTCCACGTTCGGCGGCAGATAGGCCAGCAGTGCTGGCTCGGCTATGAGCATAACCGGTGTCTGAGAAAGCATCTCTTGCAAGGTTGAAAGTTGCATAGCACACTATCCTGCTCGTCGGCGCACCCGTATCTCAATCTGTCCTTTGCGAAATAGGGTACGAAGCCGATCAAGCAATATTTCCAGAGAAACATCCTGCTGTTTCCGAAGGCTCAAGAACAGTTGGGTCAGATCGCTGTCCTGCCTTCCCTCAAGCAGTGAAAAGACAACCTCTTCCTCATCGGTTTGTTCGGTATTCACCGTCAGTAATTTTCCGATCTTTCGGCGTGATTCGGTAAGCTGTTCGTCAAGCGCATTGATCCGGTCGCGGAATGCAGGTAGCGCCTGTTCACGATCCTGTACCATGGGCAAACACAATGCGTCTTGTAGCTCTTGAAAGGTTCTAGCGTTCTGCTGGTGTCCTTGCTGTACCTCTTGCAACGAGATAGTCTGTTCATCATTCAACGATTGTAAATACTCGACTCGTATCAGGTCGCTATTGATTCGGTCAAACTCAGACCCTATCTCCTCCAGGCGTCGTCGGATTTTCTCCACCACCTCATCCTGCAAATCAGCGTAAGAGGCTTCGTGTGCTCCATATTCATACCGCGCACGCAGCGCAGACTGACCAACACGCATTTCGCGCAGGAAGGCAACATAGGCATCTTTTACCAAGCCAAAATCTTTATTGCCAGTTGTCTGTAGCTCACTAAACCGATTGTTGATCTCATCAACCTTCTTGCGGTAATGTTCCCAATCTTTCAGACCGTCGAAACGGTGTTTCACCAGATGTTCAGTGATAGAAGGAACCACATCTTTGGTGAGCGAGTCGCGGAGATGATTGGGCAACCCAGGCGAACCAAATAGCATGTCAGCCTGCTTGAGTACCTCTCGCCACTGTACCAATCCTTCGCTTTGATCTTTGAACGCCTCGCACTGCTGGGCCCAAGCTGTAATCGGGCTTCGGGCCTTACTTTCTATCGCTTGCAACGCAACCACCTCAGCCACCGGATCGCCGCCTTTTCGTTCCAACGCTTCGGTCAACGTAGCACGTTGGGACTCTAGTTCTCGGCATATATTGTCATGTCTGCGCGAAAGCTCCATTCGCAAAGCACTCAGATGTTGAACAAACTGAACCTGTCCCTGAAATGTTGGCTCGATATGCCCCCTGGCCCGCCTGAGCATCAGCAAGTAATCATCCACTTCGCCTCGTAGTTGCCGTATGGTCGCCAAAAAATGATGGTGCTGGTTGCTGATCGCTGCGGTAATATGTTCACGCAAGTCATCAATCTGGTGGCTGATTTCGTCCAGATCTTCTTCGTTGGTATCTTGCTCCAACCGTCGGGCCAGTACCTCAATCTGCGATTGCAAGCCCTCAACCTGCTGAGGTGGGATGAGACCCTGGGGCAGATCGTGTAGGCGGTTTTGTTCAGCAGCAATTCTGGTCTGGAGTGTCTCGACGTTCAAGGTGTCCAGGGGAATGTAGATCAGGTTGGTTTCTCCCCTGGAAATACCAGCAAGATCACGCGATACAAGCAACCCGATAGCCAATATTATTTCCTCATCCCGATACCCCAGAGTACGCGACTGTTCTGCCAGCACATTCAACGACAGTGCTTGATAGACTATTCCTCCGATATAGGAATCCTTACTCTGGTTGTGTAATAATTGCAACAGGTGTTCTTCAAGTGGGTGCAACGTACAACGTAATTCTGCCTGATTGCGCTCCCAGGAGACTTTCTTGAGCAATGGCTTATACACCGTATCCACATAGTTCTCGAATGTTGCGACACTGGAAACCCCAAACTTCTTTGCCAGTTCGTGTTTCTCCATCTTTATGGTGGTATGCCCACGAGCCTCTTTCTTTGAAAACACGCGCATCGCGTCTTGATACTGATTGATGACATCCTGGTACTGACCGTGGTTGAAAAAGGTGACGTAATTCGGGAAATTTCGCCGCATCCAGTCGGTGAAGACCTCCTCAACCAACCCCGCTCCTGCACGCTTCAAGGGGCTTTCCCAACTGGCGTGTAAGCCCTGGTTGAGAAGCAATGTTATAGCCCTATCTGCTAACCGACCCACCAGATAGGTTGCTTCCTGTCGTTCCAGTTCAGGCATGGATTGCTCATAGTTTTCTTCCCACGATTCAATAAAATCTATCAATGCCAGCAGTAGCAGCGGAGAAATAAAAGCTGGATTGACATACTCCTGCACTTTGGACAAATCAGTTGGTATAGCGCCTTCAATGGGTGCTCGTAGGGACAGGTTCCAACGTATTGTGTGTTGCCCAATGTTTGCAATAGTACCAACCCCCATACCCCTGGAGGTTTCATCCCAGTGCAAGAGAAAGTCCAGTTGCAGGTCATGCTCCTCACGCTCTTCGATCAGATTCTGGGCAAAACAAGCAAGCTGTACCGCCACTTTACGACGCGGATACTCTGGCGAAAACGAACCTTCGGTTACACCATATCGGCTCCCTCGCGCCGACTCGTTTAGTTGTAAGGCGGACCAACCAATAGCCTGTCCCCCGCGACGGGTTGCAAATATTTTGCTCAAAACATGGGTTTCAAACGCTCGTGTTGCAGCCTCGGCGTGTCGCTCATCAGGTTCATAATCGCGCCCGTACTGGGCAATAATACGATCTATAATGTGTTGACCACTATCTACCTGCAACTGAAGTCCATACAACGTATAGCCGTCTACGAGACGGTACATAAGTTCGCCATGACCGCCATGCTTTGAGAGGTCGTTAATTGCCTGAGTCAGGTTGTAATGATCGCTGATTTCCTGCGTTACTCCTCGCGGAAAAGCAGCCATCAGTCTGATTGCTTGCTGGCGTTCGGGGGTACTCACCGTGCTAGTACTGAGCGCCTGTCGGGTGGTATGTTTTATTTTGTTGCCTTCTGCATCGAAGCGGATTCTATCCTCAAGAAAATCGTCTATGAGGTTCATCGGTGTGTAATTACGTCCGGTTCGCTCGTGGTAGTGGATAGCGAGTTTGAAGGCATCTATGACAGTGCGTGGGCCACGGGACAGGTCGTTGCGTTCAGCGATTTGTCCGATAGCCCGCAAGGTCGGAGCTTCAATAATATGGGCTTTGTCGCCCAGTTCAAAGGCCTCGCAGTACTTTTCCCAGAGTGCTGGCGGGAAACTCTGGTCATAGATAGACCGTAAGTTGACATAGAATCCATCATTTCGGAGACGATCCAGAATATCGTGTCCTTGCTCTCGGATACGGCTTTCGGTGGTATCGTCGGTACTGATCAACACACCTAGCGGAGCCTGACTGCTGTTGAGGGCCCAGACAAACTCGCGCAAGTCCTGGATAGTCTGTCGCACTGATTCGCGTCGGGCGACAAAAGCCTGAAATTCGTCCGGAAATATGATCAGACCACTGAACCCTGCTTGATCGATCAGCAACACCAGTTTCTGGAGAAAAGCCAACAACGATGGCGCACTGAGTTGGAAACTATATTCGCCCAGTTCTTGCTGCTGTTGCAACATGCTCAATGCTGCACGTTCCGATATGCCGTGGTTTTCGGCGTAGTGGCGGGCCCGCTCTTCAAGGTTGGAAGCGTGATGCCGTTGGTACAGAGCGTCAAGGTCGGCTAGAAGTCCGGGGGCTTGCTGCGTAAAGCGATAACGTGTCCAGGCATAGGTTGACCGAAGAATATCAACCAATGATGAGCAGTAGAATGCTGGTATAGCAAGTATCCCCTGACTTTGACAACGGTGCCAGAGAAAAACCAGGGTACTGGTTTTGCCATAGCCATAGGGAGCTATAAGCATTCCTTTCACCGTTTTCTGGTTCTTTACCTGTTTTACCAGACGGTTGGCTATGTCTTCCATTGATCCCATTGGAATAAAGGTATAGGCGTGCCGTGAATAATCATCGTCTACTTGTTCAGGACGGTGCATCAGATCGTCTGCATTGACGGTCGGTATAACGATGTCCTTGTTCAGAATATGGCGAAGTCCTTCAATCATAGTGTACTCCCAAATGTTATGACTGGCAGGTCTGGATTGACCACGTGATGGAGTGTTCCCCCATCTCGAACATACATGGTATGGTCAATGGACTGTAACTGTTGATAGATATGGTCTTTATCTTGCTCCGTGCAGGACAGGGATACCCGATAACAATCATCAGGTATGGCTGTTTGGGATAGAGCGATAGCTTGTCTTTGTTTTTGGAAGCTCAGATACTTGAGCAATGTTCGGTAGGTATCGCGTGTGGAAGGCATGTTGTCTATGACAGGAATAGCTAGAATGTGTGCAGTATCTCCTATCAAGTCCTCTACCTTTGGAATGTAGGTTGCCACTCCTTGCTTGACGAGTAACCAGGCGATAAATGTTTTGCCACTACCGGGCGGGCCATACAGGTTGATGACCTCGTTCAGGGAAAGATACTGTTGGAGTTTTCCCCACGCCTGGGCTTGAGAGGGAGTAAGCCACTCCAGAGTACAGGCCGTTTTGATGGCGTTCAGTCTTTCAATCAAGCTGCTCATAGCAAATCTTCCAATCGAGGCGCTCGCTCCAGTAGTAGGTAACTGCCCCAACCACCGCCCATACCTTGCTTCAAGAAAGGGAATTGTAGGACAGCATAACTGGTAAGCCGCTCAAAGCTATCTGGCTCAAGAATACAAAGTTGGCATATCGAGTTCTGCACATCGGGAGTAACAAGTAAATTGCTTTGGTAAGGGGTATTATGTATCCGATAGGCATAATCCACTGCGAACACAAAGAGTTCTGGAGGGCAGAATGAACGTCGCGCAAAGCTCTTTGTGTTTTTTTGCTCGGTGATAACTTCTGGTTTGAGGGGGCGAAGCCAGTTTGTAACCCCCCGGATGCTATCACTGCTAAATGCAACACTTCCTTTAACTTCAGGAAAGGTCGTTTCTGCCAACGTAACCACCTCGTTGACCAGAGTTCTGGTGTCTAGTGGGCCTTGTATCTGGGCCCATAGCAGTCGCACGGCTGTTGCATAACTCCATGAGAAACAGTAGCGTGTTGGGGTTGTCGCATTCCAGGTGGTGTAGAAGAAATAATGCATCACATCGCCAAACAAATCGGGCCTGGTACACCGCAAATGGTGTAGGGTATGCCCATTTTGGGTAAGGGTATTTTTCCTTGGTTCAAGAAAGCCAAAATGTTCGAGGTACGAAGCTGCCCGTTGACGCAGATTTTGGGCGGATTTCAAGTTGTTTTTTTTCCATAAGTCTTGCTCTCGCCCATACCGGAGCAGGGTTTCGTTATCTGTACCTGGATAGATACTGACAAGTTCCAAAAATGTCTGGGTAATATCGGGGTTCGAGTTATGGTCAACGTGGAATGTTGAAAATTTTCTCATGCAGCAGCCCATTCTCGGTAATAGCGCAGATAGCGCGGTGAAACCTCTTGTATTGTTTCGAGTATTCGTCTCTGGCTCCAACTCTGAATAAAGTCCATAGTATCGAGGATACAGGCCAGGTTGTGCATAATCCGACACCAACGATTTGAAGAAAGCTCCAGGAAATCCTCACAGAATGGGCAGCGATGGTTGGTGACAAGTTTCAAGCGTTCAAAGGTATCACGATCAAGCGACGAACGAAACATCGCCTGGGCTGTCTGGCTTACCATAAAGCCCTTCATAAAAGGGAGAAATGCATTACCGAAACCTGCGGCCCGTACCCAGGACATACTGTCAAAACTAGCAATACCCATCTGATGGAAAAAGTAGAGGAGCGGTGGTGTCCCCACCCCGAAAAGATGTACCCCTAGACGATGGTACGCAGCCAGATCACGTACATGGGAAAGCATCTGATACGCGGTATCGGTCATCATATTGATACTGTTGGTCGCTCCACTGGTTCCAAAACTTCCAAAGCCAACCTGTGGTGTACCAAGTTGTGCGTAGGTTTCCACGCAGGTATAAATCTGCTGTGCGGTGTGCCCCTGAATGACCGGTAACGCACGCGCTTGCAGGGAGGAGGGGAGTTGTTGAAAAAACTGCCGGGCAACTGTGCAAGTTTCATTGACTTTGCTTTGCACTTCCTGTTCGCTATCGGTTGAGGTAGGAACATGGTCGGGTAAGACGTAGTAATCGGCCCATTGGTTTTCTGGGTTGCAGTAATATTCATACAACCTGGTTCGCAACGTAGGGTAGCTGATACGCTTCTGCTGCACATAGTACCCGCCGCTGTCAAAGTAAATGGTACTATTCCAACGCTCTTTCAGTTCATGCACTGCTTTGATGATGCTTGGTTCTGCGAAGAGTGGCGAGATCAGTATGTGGGCAAAGGGATTACGTGTATCCTGCCGCTCCGCCCAGAGACGTGCTGCTTTGCGTATTTCGCTGGCGTTCCAGGTTAAAGACATAACAAAGTGCATAAGGCATACCGTTTCCATCGTTTCCATTGCCAGAGTACCAGGTTCCGCTGCTTGCCTGGAGCTACCCCAATACATTGGAAACCTATCGTTGCGTAAAATTCATTGGCCGGGCTCCCTTCAGGGCACTTGAGCCGTATACCCCTTTGTCCTTGACACATCCCGTCCGCATAGAGTTGGGAAAGCAATTGGAACCCGATCCCTTGCTTGCGTGCGGATGCTTCCACACAGATTTCATACACCACTGTCCATCCATCACGGCGATGGCGAAAGTTGACAAAGCCGACCACCCTATCAGGGGTACCTGCAACATAGAGCCACCCCCGCCTGGTATGCTCTTGCAGCACCGGGCGCAGAACAAAACCAATGCTCTCCCGATTAGCATCAGCTATCGCTTTTACCGCTTGTACATCGTCGGGAGACGCCTTGCGTATGATGACAGGGGTTTGCTGTGTACTCATAGCCCCTATTTTAGCAGATCTGTTCCCAAACGACGCAGGTCTTCCAGGGTATCGGTCTGGTTGGTGTGCTGACCGATACGGTGTAGCTCTTGTTGCCGCTTCAAAAGCGATTCGCCAAATATGGTATCAAAGTTGGTTGAGACCGTTTGATCGCCTTGCTCTTGCGATTGCCCGGCTAACCAGTAGAGATTGCGCCCAACCTGTACAAATCGGTCATCCAGATCAATAGCGGCTCTTACCGAGGTACGCCTGACATGCCATGTCTCTAGAACTTTGTCGGTAAGTTGTTCTATCTCAAGAGCGTGGCCGGTCTCCGACAGGATACGGTAGGCAGCATCGGCTACTTTTCCATCCTGTACTAATCCCCATTCGGCCAGTCCAAAAATGCCATGTCCTACACGGACAAAAAAGTTGGTCATACGTCCCAGTTGGGCATGCACATTATGGGCCGTAGTTTGTTGATCTTCCGGTAGGCGTTGATTAACTCGTTCGGCTATCTCTTTATAATGCAAGGGATGACTATGCTCTCGTAAGACAACAATGATGTCATCAACCCGCTTGTTCGACCACTTCTTCAGATGGCACATTTCCTCTTCATCAACCACTATTTCGGGGTGTGCTCTGAGGCATGCAATGATAAATTTCTCTGGCACATTCGGGAGAACCTCTTTGCCATCAGGTTCTTGGGTAAACTGGGCCAGTACAGCATCCACTGCCATAGGAGCGTAAGCTGTCGTCAGAATTCGTTCTAACAGCTTACAGATAGACTCTGTGTAAATTGACCAACTGGTATATGGTTCAGTCTGAAGTACCAATATCGGTGGTCGCTTCATCTTTTTCACCTGATAGGCAAAGTTTAGGACAAATGCGAGCAGAGATTCAGCAGGTATTGGTTCGCTCAAGCTATCTAACACCAGAGCTTCCTGTGCAGCCTCGCATGAGAGAACGCCACAATTTGTTGCGATTGCTTGCACAAGACGTTGTACTACTGGATGTATCACGGGATAATTCTGGGTAGATTGCAACAAGCGGAAGGCTCTTTGTTCTATCTGGCGCACTCGTTCGCGGGTACAACGTAATTCCTGCCCTACCGCTTCGAGCGTGCATCCCTCACCACCATACAAGCCATAGCGGAGAGTCAAAACATGCCGTTCTCGTTCGGGAATCCTGCACAAAAGTCTTTCGATGACTGTGATAATCTGAAGTTCGCCCGGCTCCTGTGTGTCTATGTCGGGTTCTGTTTCTGGTATGTCCAGTTCTTCTGGAAAAGCCACTGGCTGCGGTACTGTTGCTATCGGGGTACTGGCCTGTTCCATTGTGGAGAGCGCATCCAAAGCCTCGCGCACTTCTTGCAATGACCGCATTCCGAAGTTTTTGATATGAAGTAAGTCTATATCTTGCTTGCTTGCGAGTTGACCTATGGTCTTGATGCCTTTTTTCAATAGCATATTGGTGGTTCGTGTCGAGAGATTGAGCGTCTCAATAGGGAGATGGGCATGGGGAATGTCTTGTGGAATATCAGAATCATCATGTAACAGTCGTTGCTGTACTGGGGGCGCTGGCTCCTCATGCAGTGGAGATGAGGAAGGAGTCCTCGATGACTCTGGTATATTGACTCTGGTATATTGCGTTTGTTCGCTTTGTTCTGGCATGATAATCTCAAGTCCAATCAGGCGTAGGTATCTTGTTCCATTGATAGGATTCGGGTGGTGCGGTGGATGGATAGTATGCTGTCCGATATGATTCTCTGAGAGGTGATACCTCGCCCACAAATGTGGACATGGAGCAATGTGTATTGCCGGTTTGTATGATATGCCATTCAGTATAGGTTATTGCGGTGAGTTTGGCAAGTTTTTTTATACAATAGGGAGTGACAGACATTTTCCGCTCAAGCCGCCTGTACCAATTCCTGCTGGCAGCGGATACTCCACACCCGTCGTCAGGGATGATCCGCCTTCGGTTTCGCGGGCGCGGGCGGCTCCGAATCGGATGTGTGACTTTAACCCATAATGTGGCAGTGAGTGCCAAAATATGGGTTAAACTTGGAGAAGATTTTGCTGGAGGTCTTCGCAATCACACAAAAGAGCAGGGCTTTTCTTTTATCTCCGGCTCGTATGTGTCTGTGACTTTAACCATAATCTTGCCCCCCGCAATTTTGTGACCATAGAGACCGGTAGGGATTCTTGTCGCTGGCCATGGGCAAAAATATATGCTCAAAAGTGTGCAATAATTTCTGCAACGATATGGTATTATAGTAATAAGCATGTTCTATTCTGAAGCTACATTCCCTGGATGTATCTGGCAGAGTGTGGTTCATTTCCAATGATGCACGCCATAGCGGGACACGAGACAGGAGCGAGAGGACGTGGTGATGACGACAAATGCGCGTTTATTTGTGCTCGACAAACTGGAAGCTGAAGCCCGTGCCATCATCGAGCCGCGCCGCGCCATCATCGGCCCGTTCGTTCGCCAGCTTGTCGCAGCGCATTCCCCCGATGTGCCTGCGGATGCTCTTGACTACGACAGGCTGTGGATCATCTACCGCGAGATAGAACCCACACTCGACTGGTCGGCATTCGAGTCGTTGGCCAGCCAACTGGATTTTTTGAAACAGATTCAGGATAAGCACATACACCGCTTCTACCGCACAGGAATGCTGTGGCTACCGGGGCACCCACCCCAACGTAGACCACTACCAATGTCGTCTGAGGCTGCCCAGACTCTGCTCCAGCAAGCCAGAGTTCTTCTTGACTCGTCTGGAAATGTGTCTGATTGGATAGCAGCCTTTGTCGCGCAAGGTATCTGCCGGGATAAAGACGCAGCGAAACGCATAGCCTATGCCCTTGATAAGATACCACGACTTGCAGCAAATCAGGCTCGCGCACTCCTTGCACAATGGCTTGCGATGGGTGACATTGGATTGCTGACCTATTCAGGCTATCCCTACCTTGCAGAACTGACATTTTTGCACCGGTGTGCCTGTGAAATGTCCGCACAGGTTGCGGATGATATGCACCTTGCTGCGATCATCACGGACGTGCGTACCGATGTTGTCACCCTGGCGCAGACCCTGAAAGATGCAACCCTGGTGCAACACTATCAGGAAATCCACCACCCTGACCTGCATCTGTATGACGAAAGCCTCTGGAATCAACCTCCGGGTAGCAATGCTCGGAAACGTTACCAGGAACGACTGACCGATGCCCTCCGTACCCTGATCGTGGAACATCTGGACCAACGCCGCGAGTGTGATAGCGAAACTGCATCCTGTCTACTGGATATGTATAGAACGGGGGGATTATACGAAGTCATCCGGTGGCGGAGTACCGGGCACAACCCGGAACGTACGCTACATCTGGGGCGTGCGCGGGTGCAGCGGACCGCCATGGCCATGACCCAACCACTCCAGAAGAACAACGGCAAACCATTCTCGCACGCCTGAACCACGTCCAGGACGCTATGGAAGAAAGCGGAAATTTCTTCCCCCTCCATCCCCTCATCACCGATTTGCCATCAAGTGACCAGCGTAAGAAACAGCAGCGCAAGCGACTTCCCCATCAGTTGATAGATACATTTGCGGCTCGCGCTCATCTGCCGGAAAGCACGGCTCGCTTCCTCATCAAGAATCTGATGGTATATGGGCCCCATGGACTGATACTGCCCAGGCAATGGAAAGATTTGATTCATGTTCGCCTCTGGTCGTATCTGCATATGGTAAAACTGGGAAGGCTTGAGGACACGGTTCATCACTCAGTATTGACCGAACGGGTTCATCATTATGGCCAACTCCTTGGCTGCGCTGCGCTCTCGAAGCAACTGGTCATTGGTCTGCACAACCACTTTTCTAAAGACAATTACTTCAACAGCGGCGATGGTGAAGCCACCGCTGGTGTGCCGCTGCGAAAAAGCCTCAAGCTGGCGGGAGTAGCTCGTCTGAACGAGGAGTGGCTGGTGATGGCGGTGTCAGTCGAGATTGATCTGGTTGACCATGCCGGACGCTCCCGCGATACGGAATGTATCGCGTTGTGTGTGTTCGACTGTGGCAGCCAGCGGGCCGTGACATGCTGTGTATATGCCGGACCAGTGTCTGTGCGCGAGATTGGATTGACGCTCTATGATGCTATCTGGCATCCACACAACATTGCATGGCCGCTGCGTGGGTTGCCTGGTGCAAAAGACGTTGTCGTTCTCAAAGAAGGTCGAGAACCATATTGGAGCCATCTGGTATTTTGTGCATCACTATAATGCTTCGCTCGCGTAAGGCAGCATCACTCACCATGGAGGACTACCTTGATCGTCTTGCCAATAAAACCACCAAGAGCACCACCAACAATACTCACCAGAAGAACGCCCATAAAGCTAAAGCTACTGCCAAGAACTTCAAAAAGTATTACATCCAACAAAGAACCAATGATAACACCTATAACACCAAAAACAATATAGGCAATTACAAAAAAACAGCCCCAGCCAAGGCAACCAGCGTATTGACCTTCATTGAAATCACTTATTAGAAAAATAACAGATATAACCAACCAAATTGACGGTAAGTATGAAAAGAAACGCTGCATATCAGGATTGGCTACAAAATAGGGAAACAATGTCCCAAAAATAAGCGCATAGAGACTGATCCAGGTAAGAAGAACTATATTATTCCCTTTTTTTGTTATTTTAAGAGCTACAAAGATAAACACATAAGCAAAAGGAAGTATAACCATAAATAAGTAACTCAAATCCTCTGAATCCTGCAACAGGTACAGAATAGAAGCATTAAGCAGTGCCCAGACACTTCCTATGATTCCACAAACCCAGAAAGGCCACCTGTCCCTCCATATACTCTTCCACAACGTCTTCCAACGCGACACGTTGGACTGCACATGCACCGTTGCCAGCGTGTCTGTACCCGCCCGCGCCGTCACCTTGTCGCTCAGCGTCCCCCCCACGCTCACCCTATCCATATCGGCCGTGAGCGTCATAGTTTCACTCTGGCCAGGTACTAGCGTAACCTGCGACTGGCCACCCGTAACCCACTTCGGCTGTTCCAGTCTCACCGCTACATAGCGCCGCCCCTCGTTCCGCAAAGTGAACGAGAGGGGAGCACTCTTCCCCCCCACCGGTAGCGAACCAAAGTTGAGGGTTCCTTTATCCGCCTTGAGGCGCGGCTTTTCGCTGCCAAAGCCCTGCGGGTCGAACAGCGCCAGGGCAGCATCCAACCCGGCGTTGCGGTCACTACTCTGTTGTATTACCACCGAACGGACGTCCTGCGCCAGTTTATTCCGGCCCCAGATATTCTCAACCTGGTCTGGCAGATTACGGTAGAGCCAGTCGGTCGCCATAGTCCAGTGCTGTTCGCACCATTTGGCCAGTTCTTGCTCGTTGTGCAAATCGGTGCCATTGGGAGCCTGGATGGGGTTAGCGCCCGGCGCAATGATTGCTTCTAACTGTTGCCGCAGTTCAGCGGCGGTGGGGCGCTGGTTCACGTTCGGTTGTAAGGCCTGTTCCAGCACCGGCCCCAACCGTCCCAGATGGTTCACTTTGGGAAAATCAAAGGGGTGGACGCCGGGGTCATCGTCTGTCGCCAGATGGTAGAGCGTTGCGGCCAGGGCATAGACATCGCTCCGCGGTTCGCTCTGGCGGTGGTACTGCTCTGGTGGGGCGTACCCCTGGGTACCAAAGACGCTGGATTTCTGCACCCCCACACTGCCGCTCTGTTGCACCAGCAACCGTGCTTTGGCTGTACCAAAGTCCACCAGACGAATCTCATTGCTGTTGCGGTCAAGCAGCACATTGGCCGGCTTGATGTCGTGGTGTACCACCGGGTCGGGGCGCAACCCGGCCAGGTATTCGAGCACCCGGCAGAGCGCTACGCCCCACCGGATAACGTCCTCGTCGGGGTAGGGGCGGCCCGGAATGCGCTGCCCGGTGGCGTCATCCGTACGGGTAAGCTGCTGTTCAAGATCGTGGCCCTCGATATGCTCCATCACGATATAGTTGTGCGGGCCATCTTGAAAGTAGGTATAAATCTGGGGAATGGAGGGATGGCGCAGCGTTGAGAGGGTTTTCGCCTCCTGAAGAAACCGTTTTTGTGCGGCCTGTACCTCGTCCTGGTTCTGGGGATCGAAGTAGTCCAGCATGGCTTTGATAACGACGGTGCG
>DAOTUI010000149.1:0-15607 GCA_034437035.1 Chloroflexaceae bacterium | reverse complement strand
GAACAAGTACCTTGCTGCCGCAGGCGAAACTGGCTTCCATCTGGTCAAACGTCCGGTTTGAACGCCCACCGCGTAAGTTCTGGCTTTAACTGGAAATCTCAGTCCACTATCATTATAGTCAAATTCAGATAGGCGTGCCTGTAGTAGCAAAACTGCGTGCCGGCATGACCAAATAAGAAGACCAGGCAAAACAGCCCCTTCCGGCTGTCCTGCCTGGTTATAATCTTTCATTTTCAATTATCAAACCTTTGTCCCCAGTCCACCATCTTCAATCATCAAACCTTTGTCCCCAGTCCACCATCTTCAATCATCAAGCCGCTGTTCTCAATTCTTCATTCTCAATTTTTCATTCCCGACGTTTAGTTCGACCTACTCCCGGTAACCTACTCCCGGTAACCTGAGATCAGGCTGCAATGGAACGCGCCTGCAATAACTCCTCGGCTTCGTTCAACAGCCGTGTGCGTTCCTGAACGCTCAGCGCGTGTGCGGCCTGCTCACGCCATGCGCTATACTCGTGCCAGGCCCACTGACCGGCCTGCGTATTGATCCAGCGAGGTGCCTTCGGAATGTACGTGATGTTGATGGTTGCCATTCTCTCCTCACTTGAGTTACTTACACCGTAGAACTTCTCTCTCCCGCGTGCATAACTATACCCCGGCAAGATGACAACCACCTGTTGGCTTTCACCTGGTCCAGTTACAAAAACCTCACCTGTAAAATCCTGAGGAAGAGCAGGTAAAAGCAGTAGAATGAAGAAGTAATAAAATGGTAAAAAACTTTGCAGAGCAGGGAGTATCCCGGACTGTACCGCGCTGCTCAGCCTGACTGATCGGCAGTGAGCAGCAAATCGGCGCACTTCTCGCCGCTAATCATCGCCGCGTTGATGCTGCCGGCCTCGGTAAACTCGGCGGCAAAATAGAGGCCCGGGAAGCCGCCGGCGTTACCCGGCAGACCCGGATGAATACCGGGCGGCTGGGCAAACTGGGCATACTCGATCCGGTAGAGCCGCAGCGGGGTGTAGCTATCCAGGGCGCGCTGGGCCTGGGTATCGCCGCAGAACATCAGCCGGAGATCCGCCAGGGCCCGCCTGAAGAACTCCTCATCATCGAGCGGGGGTATGCCCGTCACCGTAGCACTGAGCAGATGACGACCCGGCGGGGCATACGTGGGCGCAACATTCGTCAGCAGTTGCGCATTGTTGACAAAGACATCCCGCGCGCCATTGAGCAGGAGTTTTTTGCCGCGATAGAGTGGACGGCTGCCGGCGAAGTAGAGCGTCACTGTCCGTACACGTCCCAGCGGCAGCGCCTCGATAACTGCTACCGGCAACTGCGTACAAAGCCGCCCGGCTTCGGGAGCCGGGGTTGCCAGCACCACCGTGTCGGCGCGCAGTTCCGTGCCATCGGTCAGGCGCACACCCGCAACCCGCCCTGCCTCGGTTAGCAGCGTAGCGACCCGCGTCCCCAGCCTGATGCGGTCACGCTGTAGCAGGGGTGCGGCCAGTTGCCGGCTGATCTGCCCCATGCCCCCTGCCGGTATCGTTGTGCCGCCATCGCTGAGCATTTTGTAGTTAAATTTGAAACATTTTGCGCTGGTCTGGAGGGAACGGTCAAGAAAAATGCCACCAAAAAACGGACGGAAGAAGCGGTCAATCGCCGCTGAACTGAAACCGCGCTGTCGCAAATAAGCCAGTGTGGCGAGATCCGACCCATCCAGGACTTTGTCGATGGTTTGCGCATGCAGTTCGCGGGAGAGCAGCAGCGTCCGCAGTTTGTCGAGCGGGGTGACGGCCCGGCTTAATGCCGCCCCAATCGCCGCACCGGGATGGCGGTCGCGCAGCGGATCGGTCAGTACGCTGCGCCGCCCATCCGCGCAGATAATCGCGCCGGGATCGAAGGAGCGCAACTGCAGAGCCGGCAGATCAAGCCGGCGTTGCGCGGCAGGATAGGCATCGAAGAGCACCTGGAAGCCTCGATCAAAGGTGTAGCCGTCGGCATAGTCCGAGCGCACCCGCCCGCCGACACTATCTTCGGCCTCCAGCAGCGTCACATTCTGTCCGGCCCGGTCCAGTTGGCGCGCACATGTCAGCCCCGCCACACCGCCCCCAACAATCAACACATCCATGACAGCTTATTCCTCAAAGAACTGGGACACCCGCACGGCAAAGCCGGGCAACACGTCATCGCCCGGCAGGTCGTCCGTCTCGGCAAACTCGCGCACATCGGTCAGCGAACGGTAGGCGAAGACACTGCGCGTGTTAGGATTGACCACCCAGACCAGCCGCACCCCGATGGAGAAGTAGTCCCGCAACTTCTGCATAATCGCGCTCCAGCGGTCGTGGGGCGAACCCACCTCAACAATCAGGTCCGGAGCAACATCCAGGAAGCCGCTGGAGCTTTTCTGCGCATAGCGCTCGTTGGAGATAAACAGCACATCGGCGGCCCGCACACGATCAGGATTACGCTGAATGTAGATGCCGACTTCGCCCACGCGTAATTTGCCAAGGCGATTAGGACGCACAAACTGGCGGAGTGTGGCATACACATTGCCTTCGTAGTTGCCATGGTCATCACCCGCTGGGATCATGGGCACAATTCTCCCGTCGATCAGTTCACACGGCCCGATATCGCCCATTGCGGCAAGTTCTTCGCCCGTGATCAGGTCAGTGGTCGTTGGGGTGCTGGTCATAGGATTATGCCTTTTCCTTACTATTCTACAACAGTTCCAGCGGCTCGGCACGCCCAAAGACCCGCTCCGGGCCGCTGGTTGGCGCGGCCCAGCGCACGGCGTTGGCGATGACCTGCTGCACCTCGGGATGGTGATAGGTCGGGTAGGTCTCGTGGCCGGGACGGAAGTAGAAGATCTTGCCCCGCCCGCGCTGATAACAACCGCCGCTACGAAAGATCTCGCCGCCCTGAAACCAGCTTACAAAGACCAGCGTCTCCGGCGGCGGGATATCAAAAGGCTCGCCATACATCTCTTCCTGTTCCAACTCGATATACGGCCCCAGTCCGGCGACAATCGGGTGGCCGGGCGCAACCACCCAGAGGCGCTCCTTCTCGCCGGCCACACGCCAGCGCAGGTTGCAACTGGTTCCCATCAAACGGGTGAAGATCTTCGAGAAGTGCCCGGAGTGGAGCACAATCAGCCCCATGCCCGCCAACACCCGACGCTGCACCCGCTCCACCACCGCGTCGTCAACCTCCGCGTGGGCCTTGTGGCCCCACCAGAGCAGCACATCGGTGGTCGCCAGCACTGCCTCGGTCAGGCCATGCTCCGGCTCGTCGAGGGTGGCCGTCTGCACGGCGAATCCACGCCGACGCAGGCCGGCCGCAATGGTGCCGTGCATGCCTTCGGGATACATCGTGGCAACCTCAGGTTTATTGCGCTCGTGGCGATACTCGTTCCAGACTGTGACCCGTAGCGTCTCACTCACCGCGCGGCCCTCCTCCCAGATATAGCGCTCCTGCATGATTTACATGATACCAGATGGTTTATACTATGCATGTTGTCTGATCTATCCGTACGATGCAGAAGTTGTGCAGTGTCCTACAAACCAGGCGTTTCACCAGATGAAAGATAGGTCTCGCCTGCGGCAGCGGCGAACGACACCTGTCTGTGGAGGACTGCGTAATTCCTGCGGGTGAAGGAGAATTTTGATGAGTCGCATATACAACTTCAATCCGGGACCGGCGACGTTGCCGTTGTCCGTGCTGGAACAGGTGCAGCAGGAACTGCTCGACTACCAGGGGCGCGGCATCTCCGTGTTGGAGATGAGCCACCGCTCTAAAGAGTACGAGGCGATTAACCAGGAGGCCGAGACGCGTATCAAGCAACTGCTGGGACTGGGTGATGACTACCGCGCGTTGTTCCTGCAGGGCGGCGCAAGTACCCAGTTTGCCACAGTGCCAATGAACTTCCTGCCGCCCGGCGGTGTGGCCGACTACATCCTGACCGGCTCATGGTCGGAGAAGGCGCAGAAGGAGGCCCAGATTGTCGGGAAGCAACTGCAGCCCGGCGCAACCACGCATGTCGCCGCCGGCACCCGCGAGGAGCAGTATCGCCGCATTCCCCGCGCCGACGAGATCAAGTTAAGCGAACAGCCGGCGTATGTGCATATCACCACCAATAACACGATCTATGGCACCCAGTGGCCGGAACTCCCCGATGTCGGCAATCGCCCGCTGGTCGCCGATATGAGCAGCGATATCCTGTCGCGCCCCCTGGATGCCCGCAAGTTTGCGCTCTTCTACGCCGGTGCGCAGAAGAATATCGGTCCTGCCGGTGTTACGGTTGTAGTTATTCGCCAGAGCCTGCTGGAGCAGACCGCCACGACCATCCCAACGGTCCTGAATTATGCGACCCATGCCAAAAACAACTCGCTCTACAACACCCCGCCCGCCTTTGCGGTCTACATGCTCAACCTGGTGTTGGGTTGGATCGCGGAGAACGGCGGACTGGTGGGTATTGGTCAGCGTAACCAGCAGAAAGCGCAGCAGATCTACGCGGCGATTGACCGGAATGCCGGCTTCTACCGGGGCCATGCCGCGCCCGATAGCCGCTCCCTGATGAATATCACGTTCCGGCTGGCAAACGAAGATCTGGAGAAGCAGTTCGTCAGCGAGGCGACTGCTGCCGGGATGATCGGGCTGAAGGGCCACCGCTCGGTTGGCGGCATCCGCGCCTCGGTCTACAATGCGATGAGCCCCGACGGTTGCACCGCCCTGGCCGGGTTTATGGAAGAGTTTGCGAAGAAGAACGGTTAGAGGTCAGGGGCTAATGGTTAAGGGTTAACGGTTAGGGATCAGGAGCAATCCCTTTCAAATAACATACGTTATGCGATCACCTATCGGAAGGAAAGTCCGCCTCTCGTAGGGCGGAAAATTCCATGCTTTTTGATAAAAAGAGTACCAATGCTGCCGCAGGCAGTCTGTGTTTCATCTGAAAGGACTTATGCGGTTACGAAACCGGAAGTAAAGTTCGCCTCCGGCAGGGCGGAAGATTCCCGATCTCTTTCACGAACATTTGGCTCGAAGAGCCAAATGTTCGTGAAAGAGATAAAACAGTACCATGCTGCCGCAGGCGAAACCGGGCCGTTCATCCAGGCAAATACCTGGTTTGCATGCCCACCGCGTAACTTCTGTCATCTGACACAAATTATGTGGTCACTGACTCGGTAGCGTATTCCGCCTCCGGCAGGGCGGAAGATTCCATGCTTTTTCACAAAACATTATTACGGACTACGGCTTAAAAATAAACCGCGCCCACCATGCCCCACACCCCCAGCAGAAAAACACACAGCAGCGCAGCCAGCGTCAGCAGGGTGTAGTAGCTGCGCTTCCAGATCGACCAGACATTGCCAATCCAGGCCTGCACGGTACCAGCCAGCATAGCCAGCGTCAGCAGGGCGCAGGTAAGCGGCAGGATAAACAGCGGCGCCCAGTCGGCAGGTATGCCCAGGAGCAGGATGTTGCTCCCATCTACGCCCAGGCGAATGAGGAGCACCACCAGGGCGATGGGGAAAATCACCAGCAGCATGCCATTGAGCGCCGCAATCCAGGGCGCAAAGCGCAGCAGCAGCGGTGGCGGCTCGGTCTCGCGCTGTCGCTGCCGCTGCACCAGCCAGATGATCGGCCAGATCAGCAGCACCGAGAGCAGCACGAGCAGACCAATACCAAACAGGCCTAACTGTGTGCCGCTGTTGCCCTCCAGGTTTGCCAGACGCAGCAGTGCCGGCAGCGTCAGCACCTCGTCCGATGTTATAAAATCCGGTTCCGTCAGCGTAGCGATACAGTCTGCATCGGGCGGGACGCTCGGGTTCGCCAGAAAATCCTGAATGATCTGGTCCGGACACTCCCCGCTCAGCGCTGCACCGTGGGCCGTGTTGGGGAATACATACTCATAGCTCTGGGGCAGGGTTGTGGCGGCGGCAGCGGCAAAAGCGGGCGGTGTGATCGGATCAAACTGCCCCGATAGAATCAGCGTCGGAATTGTGCTGTCCACGGGCGCATCAATCGGCGGCCCCAGCGGTTCAACATTCCAGAGGTCACAGGTTTCAAGCAGGCTTTCGGCATCCGCCTCGCCCAACTCCGCAATTTTGGGATGCACGCCGACCAGATCCAGGTCACTCACGCTAAAGTCGGCATCCTCGGCACACACCACCGAGAAATACATACCGTGGGTGAGCGTCCGTTCAAAGACAATCAGTGATACGATCTGGGCGAGTGCATCATAGCGTCCGGCATCCACCGCATAGATCATCTCCGGCAGGAACGGCAAAAGAAAGGAGGGATAGAGCATCTGGAAGAAGGCCTCAAACAGCGAGTCGCCATCCATGACCGCATCATAAGTTGTTTGCGTTTCCGGGTCGGTAAGTTGAAGCGTAACCGGGTCCGCATTCAGGCGTTCAACCAGATCAAAGAAGGTTTCCTCAATGTCGGGGAAGGCTTCGTCGCACGCCGGGTCGGCGGCGCAGGCTGCAAACAGTTCGTTGAAGGCGCGATCTTGCGACTCGGGCACCTCTACCAGAAAGTTAATCTGGGGTGGGGCGACCGCATCCAGGATCACGCTGCGCAGCCCTTCCGAATGGTTACGCATCACATGGAGCGCCAGGGTTGTGCCGTAGGAGACGCCGTAGAGGTTGATCTGTTCATAGCCCAGTGCCGCGCGAATGGCATCCACATCGGCGGCATTCTCGACACTATCGAAGGCCGACAGATTAACCCCCTCCGCAACCAGCCGGCTGCGGCAGGTTTGCAGCACTTCATTCGCCAGTTGCTCCTCTTCCTCGTCGGGCAATACCCGCCCAAGATTCTCGATGGTCAGTTCCAGGAACTCGGGACAGGCGAGTTGGGGCTCGGAATAGCGTGTCCCCCGCTGGTTAAACAGGATGACATCGCGGTTGAAGGGTAGCTCGCCGCTGATCACCAGTTCTTGCAGGTAGGTATCGATGGTCGAACCGCCGGGGCCACCCTGGAGCATCACCAGCGGATCGGGGGCCGGATTGGGCGCGCTACTCGGAATAATTGCCACCGCCAGGCGAATCGTCGGGCCGGCCGGGTTGCTATGCTGCTCCGGCACCGTCACATAGCCACACGCGACCCGCGCCGGTATTGCCACGTTGTCCGGCAGATTGGGCAGGTCGATAAAGTCGCACGCCGCCGCCTCGAACGCCGGGGTGCGTGGCTGCGCTGCGGGAGCCGCCGTCACTCCTGCGCCCACCGGCAGCAGCGCCACACAGCAAGCCAGCAGCATGAGCAGCCATCCACCGGGATGGAAACGTATGGATTTAGACATGCACTTCTCTTTCTAACATCTGGATCAGTACGCGTAGTGTGCAATGCACATCTGTACTGTAGCACAGATCAGGGGAGGCGCGAAAACAGCGTGCCGGTGGTGGGGCAGCGTCAGTATCCAAAGGGGCAGCGGACGCGCAGAAGCGCATCCCTACCGGAAAATTTGTGCCAGGACGTAATCAGGACGCGCAGAAGCGCGTCCCTACCGGGAATTCTTCATGTGCGTGGCATCATCTCAACCCATCTTACTACCCCGTCCGCGCCGGCAGATCGAAATGCTGTACCTTCTCGCCGGCGGTGTAACTGAGTTCGTAGCTGCCATCGCTGAAGTTTACCCAGAGTTGCGCCCAGTCCGCGCCCTGATCCCAGCGCAGACCCAGCGTGTGAGTGTCCGTGTCGAGCAGGGTGAAGCTGCCATTGAAGGCCGGGTGGCTGTTGCGGAAGCGGATCAGCGCCAGCAGATCTTGCACCACCGGCCGCTGCAACGCCGCCGCAATGTCTGCCGGGGTGTAGTAGGGCCGGTTGATATCGCGCCCCACCTGCGTTTCCGCCAGCAACTGCATGTCGTTGGTTCCGGCCAGCAACCCGACATAGTAGACCTGCGGGATGCCGGGGACAAAAAACTGGATCGCCCGCGCCAGCAGGTAGTCGCGGTCGTTCCGGCCCAGCGCATCGTAGTAGGTGCAGTTGACCTGGTAGAGATCCAGGTTGGAGGCCGCCGCGCCGGTGGCCTGGCGGCTCTGCCCACCGCTTTTGACATGAATGGTTTCTACCAGCGCGTCCAGATCCTCGGACGGGATTAACCCGGCCCCGGCCACCGGGTCGGCACTGTCTGCGCCGATGTCGATCACGCCGATGCCGTCGTGGGTATCGAGCACGGTGATGGCGTTGCGCGGGCTGATTGCCAGCCACTGCTGCAGATAGCGCGCCGTCCGGTTGAAGCAGGCATGCAGGATGAGCGGCGGCAGGGCGAAGTCGTAGACCCGATCAACCCGCCGGGCAATTTCGATCTGTTGGCGGTAGTAGGAGTGGATCTCTACCAGCACTGCGATGCCCACAGTTTTCGCATAGCGCGTCAACTCCTCGATAAAATCGAAGGTCTCCGGGAGCATAAAGCAACTGGTACCGGGTTGTTTGATCGCATAGCCCACCGCATCCAGCCGGATCATTTTGATGCCATGCGCCTGAAAGGTATCGAGAATCGCATGCAGGTAAGCCACACCCTGCGGATGCCGGACATCGATATCGACCTGCCGGCTGGTAAAGGTGGTCCAGAGAATGCGCTTCTCACCATTTTTCAACGTGACAGCGGTAAAGGGCAGACCGGGGCGCGGGCGGTAGATCTTCAGCAGGTCGGCTTCGCCGGCCCCGTGGGGAAACACGCTGCCCAGGGTCAGGAAGAGCCCGGCGTAGGGTGAGTCGGTTCCCTTTTCCGAGAAATCCTGGAAGCGGGCCGACGCGGTGGAGATATGATTGACAATCAGGTCAGCCATGATATCCAGGTGCCGGCTTAGGGACTGAATGTTGGACCAGGAACCCAGGCGCGGATCAACCATGGTATGGTCAATCGGATCAAACCCGGCATCCGCGCCATCAATCGGGTGAAAAAAGGGGAGCATATGCACGCCACCAAAGAGACCCTGCAACGGCCCCAGCAGCAGGCGCTCCAGCGTGTCAAAGCCGGCACCACCCAGGCGGTCGGCGTAGGTGATCAACTGTACCTGATTTTTCATCGGATGAGCCTCCATGCTCTATGATCGAGGGGCGATATTTTTTGTAGGCGGCAGCCATGCTGCCGCATTTTGTTAGCAGCAGGCGGTAGCCATGCTGCCGCACTTCAGATCCGGCAACGTGATCATATCACACGTTATGCCATGAGGCAGCGCATTACGCGACCGCCTGCTCCTCCAGGCTTGGCTCGCCCTGATCGCGGGCCTTATCCCCGCGAATCTCCGGGAGCGCGGCCGGGTCGATAAAGCCGTGTGCAGCGGCATGTTCGGCGGCGGCCTCGGTATCCTCTACCAGCAGCATATCAACGCCCTGGCTGCGAACCTCCTCGGCCAGGCGATGCATCTCATCGTCGCGTTGCGGATCGGTGACATCCCGAATGTAGATCGCCGCGATCCGCTCCGGGGAATCATATACCGCCTGCCGGTAGATCTCCGGGTCTTTCTGCCCACTATCGCCAATCAGGATAAACGGCAGATTGGGATAGATCTGCATCAGGTGCCGGATCTGCTTGCCTTTGTGTGCCTGGTGCCCCGCCTTGATAAACTTGGTCTCGTCAATCCCGATATCCCGCAGGAAGAGCGGGCCAACCGGGATATCGTGCGTCTCCATGACCGCGATCAGGAAATCGTAGAGGTTCCAGGCATTACTGGAGAGATAAAAGATTGGATTAAATGTCGGTGCATCCGCACCCCGCTGGAGCGCCCGGTAAAATGCGCCCACACCCGCGAATGGCGCACGCGACCGCGCATTATTGAGCAGTGTCATGCGAGCAAACTGGAGGAAATTATCCGCATTGGATATCATAATCGTGTCGTCAATATCGCTGACAACCGCGAACTGGCTGCTGGACGGCGGAATCAGCACCTTGCCGGTCTTCTGGAGCGGCCCCTGCTCTTCCACCATGCTCTCCAGCAGTTCCAGGGTGATATCGTGCCAGGGATGATCGGTGGGTGGCGAGCTGTTCGGGTGGAAGTGCAGATCGAAGAAGCCCTCGTTGTCGGTGACAACTTCCTTAACGCTGTCGTAGAACTGCGCCCGCAGCCGCGCATCGGGAATCTCCTCGCTCCGGAAACGCTGGTACATATTGAGAATGTTTTTCCAGACTGTATCCTGATCTTCAATGTTCATAATCTCGCGTTCTTCGAGGAGGCGACCTTTCATAAAGATCTCCTGCGGAGTACCATACCCATGGTAGGGCAGGATCTGCAGCGGATCAAACAGATTGAAGCGCTGTTTCAAGCGCAAAATGGCTCCATCAACTGCCTCTTCGGTATTGTGCCCCAGCTTGTGTAATACATCTTTCCACGATGACATTGGCTCTCTCCTTGGCGTATCTGGCGTATATCGACAAAAACTGCGCCGTGTAGCGTTCTTCTCATGAGCAGAACTTATGCGGTGAACGTTCAACCCGGACGTTTGATCAGATGAAAGCAGCCGCGCCTCTGGCAGGGTGGAAGCGATCATCTTTGTTTCCAAAAATTTGCACAAAGTGCAAATTTTTGGAAACAAAGATAAAAACGTACCAGGCTGCCGCAGGCGAAGCCGGCCTTTATCGGGCGCAAACACCCAGTTTGATCACCCACTGGGTAACGTGTGTCATAAGAAGGTGATCACGACCAGTTGCTGTACGAGGCTGGTTTGCAAGAAACATACCATGCATAACATGCAAGGAGGCGAGGTGATGGCACCGAAGAAGAAGGCGCTAGTGCTCTCCGGCGGGGGCGGGCGCGGCGCGTACCATATCGGCGTGCTGGAGGCGCTGGTAGCCCAGGGCTGGATGAAGGACGGTAAGGGGCCGGATATTATTGCGGGCACCTCGATTGGCGCGATTAACGCCGCCGCCATTGCCTCCGGCCTGACGATTGCCCAGCTTAAACAGCGCTGGCTGGCAATGCATACCGAGGATGTACATCGCCTCTCGTCCGACCTGCCCGCCGTAGCCCGGCCGCTGCTGCGTTTCCTGATGCGCAGTGTGCTGACCTCCGATGCGCATGGCGGGTCGCAGGTGCAACTACCCGAAGCAGAGCGCGGTCTCTCCCCGCAGGGGCTGTTCGACCGGCTGGGGCAACTCTTCCGCACCCGCCCCTTCCGCAGCCTGCTGGATACCACCCCCTGGCGCTATACCCTCAGCCACTGGCTGGACTTTGAGCGGATCAATAGCCCGGATGCACCCGCGCTGCTGCTGACCGCGACCGAACTCCAGAGCGGCGCGCTGCAGATCTTCTGCAATCGGCAGATCAAGGATCACCCGGAAGAGCGGTTGACGATTGAGCATCTGATGGCCTCATCGAGTATTCCGATTGTCTACCCCTGGACCGAGATTGGCAGCGGCAAGTATTGGGATGGGGCGCTGCTGGCGAATACGCCGCTGGGGTCGGTGATTGACCTGGCGGGAGGCGAGGATGTGGACATCCTGGTGGTGATGATGACGCCCTGGAACGCCGACGACAATGAACTGCGCCGGCTTGCCGACAATCGGCAGATGCCCGACGATCTGGTGCAGGCGCTGACGTTGACGCTGGACTGGACGCTGCTGGCCTCGTACCGCGCGGCGGTGAAGATGCTCCGGCGCAGTAATCAACTGGCCGAGGCCGCCGCGAAGCTGGCGCGGGCCGCCGCGATGACCGGCGATGAGAGCCTGCGCATGACCGAACCGATTCCCCCGCGCATCTCCGAGCCCACCGTGATTGCCCCGGAAAAGCTCATTCCACTCGACTGGATTATCGACTACGAGGAGCAGAACCATCAGGTGCTCTTTACGCAGGGCCGGGCGGATGCAGAGCGGGTGCTGGGTTTACGGGTTGATGGGTAGGGGTTGATGGGTAGGGGTTACGGGTTAATGCTGAATGCTGACGGCTGAACGCGGACGGCGGACGGCGGACGGCGGACGGCGGACGACGGACGGCGGACGGCTGAGCGCTGAGCGCTGAGCGCTGAGTTTGTGCTATACTGTTACAGTGTCTCTAGCAAGTATGAATAGCCCATATACGAATGGTAGAAGATACCATGACAACGACCGATATAACGCTTGATCATGTGCCGGCGCCGGCACGCCGCTTACGTCCGGTTGATCAGGCCCGCCTGATTGCACGGCTGGCCCCAACGATTGAGCAGGTCATCACCGTTTCCCCCGCGTCGGAACAGGCGACCCCGCCACCGTTGCGGGGTCTTCTCGCCGATCTGGGCACCGCTCCATCCGATAGCGATATCACCGACGTTCAACATGAAATGTGGAGTAACTTTCCACACTGCACCTGGGGGTGTCGTTGATTAGCCGTGATCGTAAGATAGCATCATCAATTGTGACAACGATCTGGTGACAAATGAAGTCGGAGTTGTTGCCGTATACGGCACCTTTCCATCCCTTATCCCAACTCATGGTAAGGTTCCTGCGTTATCTTCTTTCCACGCTACCCCGTACCTGACATCTCACACCTATACTACTCGTTTGTTGCGCCGTCTGAAGCTCTGGATCGTGCCAGTGCTGACATTCGCGTTCGTTGTGCAGTTAGTGGGGTACCAGCGTAATCTGGAACCAGCGCTGCCAGGTTGCAGTTGCAGAGGGAGGTATGGCAGGTATGGCAGATGCAGAGCAGCTAAAGATTCTGGAACAGGGCGTTGCAGCGTGAAGTATCTGGCGTGCCGCTAATCCCAAAGTTAAACCGGCAATCAACGGGAATGGGCGCAACGGGCGCGACGGTGGCACGTTCCCGTTGATCATCGCTGTGTCCTCGGTGTGCTCTGTGGCGATGACAACAAATCGGTGTGAGGTTCAGGGTATGAGCAACCAGTTTCTAGCCACCAAATTTCACATTCCCCCCTGGCGCGCTACGGCGATCTCCCGTCCGCGGCTGCTGGAGCGACTCACCGCCGGGTTGCGCGACAACCGCAAACTGACGCTGGTCTCCGCTCCGGCCGGGTATGGCAAGACGACCCTGATCGCCGGCTGGTTGCATGCACTGGCCCAGGCGAACGCCGACCGGCGTGTCACCTGGCTGGCGCTGGGCGATGCCGACAATGATCCGGCGCGGTTTTTGTACTACTGGCTGGCGGCATTCCAGCAGGTAGATGCGGCGCTCAACGAGCAACTCGAGCCCCTGGTGAGCCTGCCCCACCTGCCGCCAACGACCGTTCTGCTGGATACCCTGCTCAACGAACTGGCGATCCACACCTCGCCCCTGCTGCTGACCCTGGACGATTATCATGTTATCACCCACCCGGACATTCACACGGCGCTGGACTATTTTATCGAGCACCAGCCGGCGCATGTGCATCTGGTGTTGACCACTCGCGCCGACCCACCCTTGCCGCTGGCCCGCCTGCGGACCCGGGGCCAGATGACCGAGATCCGCGCGCGTGACCTGCGCTTCACGCCGGAGGAGGCGCACCAGTTTTTCGCCGACGCGCTGAATCTGCTCCTGGACGAGGAAGCGCTCCATGCTCTGGATGAACGTACCGAGGGCTGGGCGGCGGGTTTACATCTGGCGGGGTTGGCGCTGCAAAACCAGATCGATCCGCAGCGTTTTATCGAGACCTTTCGCGGCAGTCACCGCTATGTGCTGGACTACCTGGCGGAGGAAGTCCTTCGCCGGCAGGGAGAGGAGGTGCGCGCCTTCCTCACCCAGACCAGCATTCTCGACCGATTTAACGCCGACGCCTGTTCTGCCCTCACCGGACGAACGGATGCGCAGGCGGTCATTGCGCACCTGGAGCGGGTCAACCTCTTCGTTGTTCCGCTGGATGACGAGCGCATCTGGTATCGCTACCATCATCTCTTCGCCGATTACCTGCGCACCCTGCTCACCCGATCCGAACAGGCTGCCTTGAACCGGCAGGCTGCGGCATGGCATGCAGCCAACGGCCTGCCGGTAGATGCGGTGCAGTACGCTCTTGCTGCTCACGACGCCGGGTTTGCCGCCGATATGATCGAGCGGGCCTTGCAGGAGGATACAACCTGGTCGGGCGGGAATGTTGCCCTGTTATCCTCCTGGCTGGATGCGCTGCCCCCGCAGACGCTGCGGGACCGGCCCCGGTTGAGTCTGAATGCCGCGCGCATTCTCTACCTGGCGGGGCGTTTTGACCAGGCGGAAGCCTGCATCGCGCAAACCGAGCAAACGCCGGCAGCACAACCGGAAACCACCGAAGCCGAGCAGATGCAAGCATTGGCGGCGCTATATCGCGGTTCCATCGCTGCCGTCCGGGGCGATGCGCAACAGGCGCTGGCGCAGACCCACTTTGCCCAGGCACGCCTGCCACAGGCGGATCACCTGGCGCATGCGCGGGCATTGTTCAGCCTGGGGTTGGCGTATGAACTCTCCGGTCAGACGGCGCTTGCCGTCCAGAACTATATCCAGTCAAGTGAAGAAGCAACCGCGGCCGGTGTGTTGTTTCCGGCAATCCATGCGCGTTGCGCCGCAGCACAGGCACAAATTATCCAGGGACGGTTGCATCTGGCCGAGCAGAGCTGTCACGCTGCCATTGAGCTTGCCGGCGCTGCGCGCCTGGCTCCGCTGGGGCTGGCCTGGTCCATTCGCGGCGGCATTGCCCTGGAGCGCAACGATCTCGCCACCGCCGGGCAACATTTGCAGGAAGGTATTGCGCCGGCGCGTCAGGGGGGCCTGATGGATGATGTTGTTGTGGGGCTGGCATTTCTGGCGCGGCTGCATGCGTATCAGGGTGATCCGACGGGAGCCCTCGCCACCATTGGGGAAGCGCAGTCCATCATCCGGGGGTACGGAGTTGAACGGATGGACATGCTGGCGGCGGCGCATCGGGCGCGCCTGCTACTCTACCTGGGGCAGCAAGCAGCGGCGGCGGAGTGGGCCACGGCATATCAAGCCGTTCGCGGCGACGCACCCCGCGCCTTTGAAGAGCTGACGCTGGCACGTATCCTGGCGGCAACCGGCACGCTGGACCCGCTGCCGACCATCCTGCAACCGCTGCTGGAACAGGCAGAAGCAGCCGGGCATGGGCAAACCTGGATCGAGGCGATGCTGCTACTGGGAGTATTGCATCAGGCCCGGCAGGACACGCCCGCCGCGCTGGGCCGGCTTGAGCAGGCGCTGCGCCGGGCCGCCCCCGAAGGCTACACGCGCATCTTTCTAGATGTCGGTCAACCGCTGTTCGCGCTGTTACCCCAGGCGCGCGATGCCGCCCCCGAATTTGTGGACACTCTCCTGGGCATGGGCCGGCTTGCCGGCGCAGCTCCCGCTGCGCCCCAGGCGCACTTGCCCGAACCGCTCAGCGACCAGGAACTGCGCGTGCTCCGCCTGATCGTGGCGGGGAAAGCCAACCGGGAGATCGCGGCGGAACTGGTCATCACCGTGGGCACGGCCAAGTGGCATGTGCATAACGTCCTGCAGAAGTTGGGCGTCAACAGCCGCCCGCAAGCGATTGCCCGGGCGCGTGAACTGGGCATAGCTTGATCTGGCGATAGGCTTCCCCCCGGCCTGTTCCGGCGGACGCGCAAAAGCGCGTCCCTACCGCGCGGACGCGCAAAAGCGCGTCCCTACCGCGCGGACGCGCAAAAGCGCGTCCCTACCGCGCGGACGCGCAAAAGCGCGTCCCTACCGCGCGGACGC
>DAOTUI010000148.1:0-14688 GCA_034437035.1 Chloroflexaceae bacterium | reverse complement strand
CAGCGCGATGCGCCGGCTGCACAACGCCTTGACCAGCAGGTCGAGGTACTACCGACAGAGTTGCCTACAACTATTCAGGCGACCTTCGGCGACAGGATCGATCTGCTTAACGCCGAGATTATCCCCCTGGGTGAGCGAAGATTTCAGGCAATGTTTACCTGGCATGTTCCAGAGACGGCGGAACCGCTGGGACACTATGTGGCAGTGAGCGAGCTTGCAGAGATGCCTGACGCGCGTATGGTCCACTTACCGACGTATGCCATCCTTCCGACAACCGCGTGGCAACCGGGACAGATCATCCGCGAGACCTTTGAGGTGGAACTGCCCACTGATATCGAACCAGGACAGTACACCTGGCGCGTAGGTTGGTATAACACAGCACATAGTGAGGCCTATGCCACCGATGAGCGGAGCCGTCTGGAGGGTAGTGAGGTAGTTAGTGTCGATATTGTTGAAGTGCCGTCACCTTAATGTCAATACTATTCATACAACCCGATTTCACCCTGAAACATTCCTGTTCCACCCTACAGAATACGAAACAGGTCTCTGCATAGAGAACCACGTATCTTGTGTCATTAACACGAGTTACGCCGTCACGAACCTGGCAAGAAATTCCGCCTCCGGCAGGGTAAAAGACGAATCGAGCTTCCATCTGATCAAACGTCCGGTTTGCATATCAACCGCCTAACTTGTATCAATAATACAAGGTATGTGGTGGGCATGCAAACCAGGCATTTCACCAGAGGCAAAGTGATTGCTCCCACGGTGATATAAAACTTGCTCCTCTCCCCTTTGACTATCTAAATTTGTGATCGTAGATGTCACATACCTGCATTACACTAAATCAGGTACCCACAAAATTATAAAAAAATATGCCCCAATCGGCTATAATTACAAAAAAAATTCGCTCGTCTTTAAGGTATTGCAAAGCTTATACACAACATTACTGCATAACCATGAGTACTAAGCCACTTAGTTCTATAGTCCTATTCACTCCCATACTATAAAGTGGTATAGTCATCATGCGCTACTCTCGCTTGAATAGCGCATAGTAACCAACCCTACCACAGAGGAGAGGTGCTTTGTGAGCATGTCAACCCACTATCTTCACCATCGGATCACTATACTTATACTACTGTTTATGGTCATTGGTCTGATGCCAACCTCAGCAACAGCCCAGACAACAGTACCAACCGCAACACCATCCGCAGAGACCCCAACCGTAGAAGTTGTGGAAGTTGTTGATGACCAGGCAAATTCATTGCCAGGTACTGCGGAGACAACCACACAATCCGAGCGAGTGTCGCCATCCCCGACTGGGGAGAACAACAGCGAACAGGTGCCAGGTGCAACGCCAACTGTTACTGTAACGGAAACACCAGTCGACCCATCGCAGGAGATAACGACAACGGTGACTCCGGTCAACCGTTCAGTCGATCCCGATACCAACGCTGCCATCAGGGGCGTCCAGGGTGTAGTTAAACTTGACGTTTCTGTGAGTCCTGACAAGGTAAAAGCCGGTGATCCGATCATCTATAACTATGAGTTCGAAAACACGGGATCGCAAACCTACAGCAATATTATTATCGAAGCACGCTGGACGAACTTTAAAGAACGAGGCGGCAAATGGCAGTCGTGTGATATTGATCCTGCCAACTGCTTACCCTTCAATGTTCAGGGTATTAGTGCTGCGGATATCGAGTTACTTGAAGAATGTCCCTCCTTCATTCCCAATAGTAGCTCTCGCTTATGTTACCAGGTAGCCTCTCTTGCTCCCGACCAGACAGGTCAGTTTTCAGTCAAACTTGTCACGACGAAAACCAGGTATCCCCAGACCGGGCGCGAGCCAACCCGTCCTGCCGGCTCCGGGTTGCTTTATCTGGATGGTGCAAGTATTCCAACAAGTGAGGATACGACAAGTACATTGATTGTTGGTCCGGTCTTTGTGCTTACTAAAGAACCGGTTGATGATAAAGATATCTATCCCCTCGAAACATCAGAGTTTATAATAACCCTGGGCAATGCTACCGGTTCAGGTGACATTATTGAAGGGCGGATTCGTGCTGACGCAGTAGCGGCAACTAACATTGTGCTGACCGATAAGTTGCCTAACGGCACTGAACTGGTCTCGGCAGATGGTAATTATACTCTTGATGAGAATACGCAGGAAATCATCTGGAACATTCCCGGACCGCTCAATCCCGGGCAGACACAGGAGTTTCGCGTTACCTTTAAAAAACTCGATATTGCCTCTGACTGTGGTAAGATCAGTAACAGAACATATAAGGTAACCAGCGATGAAATGCCCCTCAAACAAGCCACCAGTACGGATCACTACTCTATTAGCGGTAAAGGAGTATCGATTAAAGTAATTACGCCAGTCGTAATTAAATCAATAAAATCAAGTCCCAGCAGTGTCATCTACGGTGAGGAGGCAACATTAACTATCCTCGTCCAAAACTACTACAACCAGCCGATCAATGGTGCGGAGCTTTTGTATATTGTGCAATCAAATGCATACTATATTCCGCAATCGGCTTCACCTGCACCAAATACAGCACCTGACGGCAATACTCAGGGTGGCGAGATCATCTGGGATCTCACCATGCCGGCTGGTACAATGACCACGCCGGCTGAGAAAACCTTTACGTTACGTGTGCGCGGTGACTATACCAGCAAAGTCAGCAGTGGAACAGGTGTAGCCATCGTTGACCTTCCCGCTAATATCCCTTCAGCCTGTGTCAAATCGAAAACAGGCCGAACTTCCCTGAACCCACGCCTGTATGTAGACAAAATGAATGCAGAGGGTGAACACAAAGATGAAACTGTCCAACAGGGTCAGCAGTATGACTATGTAATCGAGGTGGAGAACCGCGGACCGACCGATGCAAACAATGTCTCGATTGTTGATCGTCTCCCATATCACAGCCGATACACGGCCAGTTTTCGGTATGTTTCCGGCAGTGCAACAGTCAACGGTAATTCGGTTGAACCTGTTCTGTCTGAAGATGACGGCAAAGATTACATGACCTGGGATGGATTATCTATTCCCAGTGGTAGCACACTCCGCATAACTTATTCGCTCATTATTAACGGTTATGAGTTTGTCAGCTACTGTAATCTTGTACAGGCCACAAGTGGTGACGAGAAAATTAAGTACTTGAGCAGTAAGGTTTGTGTTGAAATAAATCCACCTATACAGTTGACGAAAACGGTCAACAAGGGCGTTACGAATATTCCTGGTGATGAGGTCGCATTTACGCTCAAGCTACAAAATCTTTCCGACACCACCTATGAGATCGGGTTGTATGACGATATGGGAGCCTTTACCTTTGAGTCCCAGGAGAGTGGCTATGAAACTCCAGAGGTTTTAACCAATGGAGATGCCCAGTGGAGAATGGTTGATGTCGGGCCGTCGCAAACACTGGAGGCAACGATCATCGCCTCGGTGCCGGATGTGTGTGTGAGTAAGAAGTATGCAAACGAACTCAAGTTCCGCTTTAGAGCCGTGAACGGAGAAGAGTTCCTCGTTCGGCAGAGTCCAGCCGCCCGGGCCTATGTACAACTGAACTGTGGTACCAATAAGATTGAATACTCGAAGTCGTCTGATCGTTCAGTCATAAGCTTGCAGGACCAGGTAACCTACCGATTGACAGTCAAGAACCTGAATACCGAAGACCTTATTCGTGATGTGACGGTCATCGATGTGCTGCCGCAGGGATTCACCTATGTTGGTATGGATCCTGATAGTGATATACAAACGCAACCTGAACAGGAAGAACGTGATGACGGTCGCATGAAACTGACATGGACGATTCCGCTCCTCAATGTTAAAGAGTCGGTCAGTGTCAAGTTTATTGCCCGCTCAGGTGACACTGTAGGTGAGCATATAAATTATCTGTATGCTTCTGCCCCGGATCTCCTTGAAGCACGTTGCGGTAATGGTTGCTGGACAGAAGATGAGGGCGATGAACTCATTACCTATGCTACCCGCTCCGTGCGGGTTGAGCCGCTCCACACGGCCGAACCGCAATTAACCGATGAAGAAAATTGTGCGCTATCCGGTGAGCGGCGGGTTTACCGCCTGTCGCTTGTTAACACGAACGACCATAGCTATCAGAGTACGGGGATAACGTTGACCTTACCCCTGGGGCTGAAGTATGTACGCGCGCTCGATGGTACCCCCCCTCCCTCCGTACGGCGACTCGATAATGGTGACGCGCTTGTGCTCTGGCGTGGTCTCGAAGTTCCGGCTAAACCGAAAAATTCCAGTTCGGCGCTGGTGGTGCTGGAGATTGAACTTGAGGTGGGCCAGGTCTGGCATGATCTGCCGACCAAGGTAGAAACAACCAGTCCTGATGGGGCGATTCCGCTAAAGGATGGCGTGCTTGATCCCATCGTCAGGCTATGTCCGGAAGATCCATCTTTTGGTAAAGTCGTGAGTCGTGAGAAAGTAGCAGTCGATAGTGAGGTTATCTATATGATCTCGCTGGCTAACCCGGATGACACAGATATGACGGTGACAGTCGAGGATGAACTTGATCCCAATCTGACGTTTGTTGAGGCTGTCGAAGGTCCAGCGCCGTCAGTTGACGGGAATAGTCTGACATGGTCGGGGATAAATGTACCGGCAGCTACCGAAGACGAGGATACCGGGGAGGTTACTCCAGGTACAACCATCCTGCGCTTCAAGGTACGCCTGGTCTCCGGCAACACAGGTGAGGAAATTAATAACAGTGCGGTTGTCAATCCCGCCGTTATGAAAGCGCCCGATAGTCCGGCTTCTTTTGAAATCGTTGAGATTAGGCCGATATTCCTGCCGGTGATTGCCAGATAATCCACATCTCATCCGCCACGCATACAACGGTCAACTGCCCGGCACTGTGATAGTGCCGGGCAGTTTTATTGCACAGAAAGATGGTATAATCTTGTCCTATCGAAGAACTGCTCTGTCTCACACAAGTTACGCGGTGCGCGTTCAGACCAGACGTTTGACCAGATGGAAATCGGATTCGCCTCCGGCAGCGTGGTACTTTCTGTTTCTGTTTCTGTTTCACGAAACATTGGCTCGGAGAGCCAATGTTTCGTGAAAAAGATCGGGTAACTTCCGCCCTGCCGGAGGCGAATCGGGCCGGTTGTCCAGGCAGACGCCTGGTTTGGAACCGACCGCGTAACTCGTGTGTCTCACAGGAGTTACGCGGTCACTGACTCGGCAGTGTATTCCACCCTGGCCGCAGGCGAAACCGGCTTCCGGGTCTGGCACGCGGACGGAACAGTCTGTACCGCGTAAGTTGTGTATCTCAAGGAGAAATACACAATGAACTGCTGGCACTGTGATCGTCCGGCCCATGGGGTGTGTATCTTTTGTGGGCGGGCCGTATGCCGTGATCATGCCCGGGAGATGCCACATATCGTGGCGCTCTATCGCGATCAGCAGCAGACCCACAAGGCGGTGGTGACGGCGAAGGCGTTGTTTTGTGGCGTCTGCGAACCACGCGAAGATCCGGTGGAACTTCCAGAGTTGCAGTGAGCCGGGGTTGGGGAATAGTCCGGTTAGCGCCCCTGTTGCCGGCTCTGCACTGAAACAGGATCTGGTTGCTGCGCGGGAAGACGCTGCTTCCACGCACGACTGACGGCCTGGAGGAAGTCTTCCAACTCGAAGGGTTTGTACAAAACCGTGACAGCCCCGGCTTTCAAGGCCTGGTCAATCTGCTCCTCAAGCGCCTGCCCGGTAAACAGCAGAATCAGCGCCTCCGGATCATATGCGCGCAGTTGCCGGACCAATTCGACGCCGCTCATCTCCGGCATTGATAGATCGGTCAGCACCAGGTCAAAGCGTTCACGGTGATAGAGCCGGAGGGCTGTCGTGCCATCCTGGGCAACGACGATGCGGTGGCCGGTACGCTCCAGCAGTCGCTGCAACATATCCCCTATGGTTGGATCATCATCGACGATCAACATATGTAGTGGTGGCAAGTGCCCATTCTCCGACTTAACCATCTCCTGGGGAACACTCTGTTCCACCGATGTCACCGGCAGACAGACGGATACGCTGGTGCCTGCCCCCTCGGTACTCTCGATTGTAATGGTGCCCCCGTGGTCTTTGATAATCCCGTAGGAGACCGATAACCCCAGTCCGGTTCCCGGTGTCCGGCTCCCACTCAACGCGCCCTTGGTCGTCACAAAGGGCTCAAAAATCTTATCCCGGATTGCGTCGGGAATTCCACAGCCGGTATCCCGGACACAGAGGGTGATCATGGTGTCGCTGCTGGTGAGACTGACGAAGAGCTTCCCACCGTCAGCACGCATGGCATCACGCGCATTGGTCAGCAAATTCAGAAATACCTGGGAAATCTGCCCCAGGTCACAGACGGTTGAGGGCACCGGGGTAATCGCTCGCTCGACGGTAATATTACATTTACGCAGTTCAATTTCCATCAGGGTCAGTGTATCCTCGACCGCCCCCCGTACATCGCCCAGTTCGCGTCGTGGTTCCTGCCGCCGCGCGAAGGTCAGCAGACTACCAGTAATACTCTTGCCGCGCTTGCAGGCATCCACCACAACCTTAAAAGCCTCATTTTTCTCTTTCAACTCGGTGGTTGTCAGGCCCAGTTGCGCATAGCCAAGCATACCGGCCAGCAGGTTGTTAAACTCATGCGCAATTCCGGCAGCGAAGGTACCGACTGCCGCCAGTTTGGAGGACTGGATCAACTCCGCCTGGGACTCCTGCACTTTCAGGAACAGGCGCGCATTCTCCAGCGAGACGCCGGCCTGGCGCGCGAAGGCGGTCAGGATACGCTGCTCGTTTTTATCCAACCCACGCACCTGATCAAAGGTCAGGCAGATGGCCCCCAGCACCCGCTGTGTCCGCGAAGTGGGTTCCTCGCTGACCGAGGTAGGTTCGTCGCCAACCAGGGGAATGACGATCAGGGCACGCCAGAACCAGTTTTCCGAGAGTACAGGCAGGGGCGCCAGCGTCATCGTGCGCTGATCCTCGGCAAAGACCAGCACGCGCCGGCTGCGCAGCACCTGCTCGTAGCTTAACGGCATCGGCACCGGATGCGGACCGGGACCATCGGGCTCGGCGGGCAGGTTGTGCCAGGCAACCATCTGGGGCGTCTGCTGCTCATCAAGCAGGACTACCCATCCGGACGAGGCATTCAGCAGGGCTGCCAGACGATCACACAGAGTTTCCAGCATGGTTTGCACATCACGCGTGGCGATGAGGGAGGTAGCCAGACTCTGCAAACGCTCCAGTTTGTTGTTCAACGCGCTGTAGTCGGCCGCCAGGTTTTGCATTTCGCTGCTGCGCTGGTTCAACTCGTCCTGGCTCTGACTGAGTTCGACCTGACTGCGGAAGGCGCGCTGCACCATCACAATCGGCACAATCCCCAGGACAAAGACGAACACATTGATCGACCAGAGCGTTGCCAACAACCCGCCCAGTGAGGCCAGCACAAAGCTATGCCAGAAGAGATCATCTACGCGACCACGCCAGGCCGCACGAAGCGGTTCACCCGTGCTGCCGGCGAGCAACCCGGCCTCGGCTGCCTGCTCAACCAGGTAAATCACAGCTCCCGTCACCAGCAAGCCAACAATCGCCGGGAGCGTGGTGTAGTGCAGTGTGTCGGGGCGTAGCATCCCCGTGACTGTGATCGGCGTTTGCATGTTCCAGGTCAGCGCGGCAATGCTCGTCGCCAGCGAGACCGCCAGCCAGCGTACCGCAATCGTGTTGAGTATACGCCACCAGGGAACCGCCTGCGCAATGCCCGCACTTAGTGTGCCCAGGGCAATGATCAAGAAGAGCAGCGCCCACTGCAAATTGACCGCCGTGAGCGCAGCTATAAGCAGCGTCACAGCAATAGAAACAGTGCGGTTGTTGTCCAGGCGAAATGTGGTCAGGTCAGCAATTGCCAGCATTACGGCAAAGATCAGGGCAATCAGTAGATGAGTCAGCAGATCCTGGGGAATCTGCGGATCGAGTTGCCCGGGGAGCAGCAGGAGGGCAATGCCGAAGAATAGCAGAGCCAGGAGCCAGATACTACCGAGGTAAATTTGAGCCCGTACCGGCAACGCGCGCATGGATGAGGCTCCTTGCATGTTGGGAGCAGGCTGTTCTGCATTCCAATGCATGAGATTCTTCTAATTCGCTTAATGAACACGAGTTACGCGGTGGCGCTGGTTTCGGCCTGGTGCCAGACCTGAAGGCCGATTCGCCTGCGGCAGCATGGTACGCTGTTTATCTTTATTCACAAAAAAATTCACTCTGTGATTTTTTTGTGAAAAAGATCGAGACTCTTCCACCCTGCCGGAGGCGCATCGGACCATGTGCCCAGGCAGACGCCTGGGTTGGAATCGACCGCGTACGTCGTGTTATTAACAACCACGTATGTAATATGACCTATTCCAGCCTGGTTTCAGTTCGGAAAGCTGTCTGCTTCATACCACCGCAAACATCATGTCTGTTCTCTGTTGGTTGTCTATTTGTTCTTGCTGTAGTACTACACGGGTTACGAACACGCTATTCCGGCATACATTCCATCCATACTGTTGGTAATTATAGCAAAAAATCGCGGACGATTGCATTAAATTCAGCCGGACGTTCATCCTGAACCAGCATTGATGTATCAGCGACAGACTTCAGTTGCACCTGCGCGTTACGCGCTAGAAACGCATCGGCCTGGGGCAACGGCGTAGTGGTTGCCTCGCGCCCCCAGACCACCAGTACGGGCTGGGTAACTTCGGCGAAGTCGGCGGCAATGTTGCAGTTGAGCAGACCGGTTACAAAACAGAGCGGCGCATACCGGGCACCCGCCGGTCGGGTTGTCAGATAAAAGCCATCGAGCGTTTCCGGGGTGATACTCTCCGGCTGCGCATAAGCCTGGCGCTCCAGGAAAAAGCGGGTGCCGGCGCGCGTGGTCAATGCCCGAAATAAGCCCTCGCCCAGACTGCCCTGCAGCAGGCGATAGGCGGCCCAGTTGGGCGGGCCGGGAGGTTGAGCCAGTTGGGCAATCCCGGTCGGGCAGATCAATACCAGTGCCCGCACCAGGGAGGGCCAGCGAACTGCAACTTTGACGGCAAACGCAGCGCTGAGGCTGCCGGCAACAACCGCGGTACCCGCACCCATCAACTGCAACATATGCCCGATCAACTCGATATAGTCATTCGCCATATAGGACCGGGCGGGACGATCCGAGCGACCATACCCCAGCAGATCGAGCGCCTGAACATGGAAGCTGTCGCGCAGGCCGGTAAACGGGCCGCGCATCTCGAACGCTGATGCCGCCGCGTTGATGCTATGCACCAGCAGCAGTTTGGGGCCGGCACCATCACTGTAGCCGGCAATGTGGTGTCCACGCCAGGAAAAGAAGATCGGTTCAACCGGCAAGGGATTAAAAACAGACATTGACTCTCTCTCGTCTTCATAGTGAACAGGCGCGGATGCCCACAACCTGACAATCGGCAACCGCCGGGGCAGATCCAACCCTGGAACAGGAACATGATGTATTGCGAATGGCCGTTATTGTAGATTATAATGGGGTAGATACTGAGCGTCAATATGTGAGCCTGATCCTATGAAGTTTGAACCTGCGCCACTTGATAGCTATGCGCAACGAATTACGATGGGCGTGGCCTACCTGGGCGGGCTGCTGACTCTGCCCCTCTTCTTTGCCTATCTCAGCAATACGCGCTGGGCAGGTCTGCTGATTCCGATGGCCCTGGCCGTCCCGATTGCCCTGTTTCTGCTGCTGACCTATGCCGCACAACCGACGGCCTATATTATCGAGGAAGATCAGCTTGTGGTACAACGACGCTGGTTGCGCGCATTAAAAGTACCTTTCAGCACGATCATGGGCGTATCGCCGGGTTCCGCGCTGGCCGATGTGCCGCGCGTGGGGGTACGCTTTGCCTTCAATCCCGGCGTGTTTGGCTATCAGGGGCCCTTCCATCTTGCGCCCTATGGTGAGGCGTTTTTCCTGGCAACCAACCGTGAGCGCCTGGTTGCTATCGCACGGCAGGCCGCCGTTCCGCTTATTCTCAGCCCGATCCGTCCGCGCACCTTCATCGAAACGTTGGAAGAGCAACGCGGACAGAGCGCGCTTAAGGCGATGGCACAACGTGAGGAAACAGCAGAGAAACATTTGCAACCGGGAGAGTAAGGTATGCGTTTTCCCCTGCTTGAGTCGCTCTACCTGCCGGTTATTTTTGAAACGGTCGTGCCCGGTCAACTGCATCCCGATGGGCAGCGCTATCTGCCACTTATTCTGCTGCGCCTGAATGCACCGCACCACCCGCATAGCACCGCCGCCGGCATAACGCCGCCGGATCTGCGGCTGGGCGTGGTTGATCGGCATCACCGGGTTGATCAGATGCAAGTGGGGCAGTCCGGCGTGGCCCAGTTGCTGTTTCTCCTGGGAACAATCCGGCTGCAATCACCGCCCTATCGCCAGGGTTTCGTGCCCGAACCAGCCCTGCCTGACCATCGGGCCGGCACGATGCCCACCCTGTTGGGGCAGGTGACAGCCGTGCCCACCTGGGAGGTTGAGCGCGCCAATCTGCCGTACGAACAGCTTTTTGCGGAACTGCTGCTCGATACCGGCTGTGGGACGGTTGGCGTACGCAGCAGTGCTACCGCCGGCAATCTGGCGAACGTTATCGGTGCAGCGCAGATCAACCCCGGCGACTGGATCGAGGTCAGCCGTTCGCGGGTGGATATTTTGGAGTTTGATATCTGCTCCGGGTGACGGACACACAGAAGCGCGTCCCTACTCCCCGAATGGGCTATGCCACCCGCCGGATCAGCCGGCGGCGGGGGCTGGAGCACAGGATGTGACGGTAGTAACCCATCAACTCGTCCATCACGCTGGGCCAGGAGCGCTCTTCGGCGACGGCACGACCGGCCTGGCCCATGGCCACCCGCAGGTCACTGTTGGCAAGCAGTCGTCGCAGTTGCGCCCGCAGATCGCCGGCAACATGCGGTTCAAACAGGTACCCCGTTACCCCCTCGCGGACCAGATCCAGGGTACCGCCGCTGCGCGCGCCCACAACTGCCAGCCCGGATGCCATCGCCTCCTGCACCACCTGCCCAAACGTCTCGGTATCTGAGGGGAAGACAAACACATCCGCGCCGGCATAGGCGGTTGCCAGGTCCGCCCCCTTGAGATAGCCGGTAAAGTGGACCGGCAGCCCCTGCATGCGCTGCTCCAGCTCCATCCGCGCCGGGCCGTCACCCACCAGAACCAGCCGTACGCCCTCCAGATCACGGATGGCATCGGCCAGCAGATCGACGCGCTTCTCGCGGGCCAACCGGCCGACGTACAGCAATATCATCTCGCCAGGCTGCCCACCGATAGACTCACGCCAGGCTGCCTGGCGATGCGCGGGATGAAAATGCTGAGTATCCACACCGCGCCCCCAGAGTTTGAGGCGACGAAACCCGGAACGGCGCAGCGCGCGCAGGGTTGCCGTAGACGGGCAGAGAGTGAGGCGACAACGATTATGAATCCAGCGGAGATGGAAAGTCATAAGATCTTTGAGAAAGCCGAACCCGTAGTGCCGGCTGTAGTCGCCCAGGTTGGTGTGGTAGGAAGAGACCAACGGCAGACCAAGCGTACGCGCCACGTAAGGACCAAGCATCCCCAACACAACCGGACTCACCAGATGCAGCAGATCGGGCTGAAAGCGGCGCAGATGTGCCGTTATCCCAAACTGCGGCGGGGTCAGCCGGACTTCCGGGTAGAGCGGCAGCGGCATCCCGGTGAGTGGCACAACCTCGGCCCCCGCATAGCTGACGGGTGCGCCCTGAGGTGCAAACAGCAGCGCCGGATGACCTTCGGCCTGCAGATGCTCCAGCAGCCGGCAGAGGGTTGTCGTGACACCATTAATATCAGGCAGAAACGTCTCGGAGATCAGAGCGACACGCATTTCGTATACTCCAGTAACCCCAGTCGTGACAGAGCCGGCGACTGGGCATCAATACGGAATAGTTGACCTACAATAGCATTTTGCGGACCAGGGTTTTGACTCCACGAAACCGTCTATCCGGCAACGTCCTGGTTTCACCCGGTGACAGCACGCTACTGCTTGCGAGAACGATAATTCGTGTGTGTTATCCGGAGTTTAAGCGCTGGTTAAGAATATGCTAACGGTCAACACCCCGACGGCGCTGCTGGACAACTCCACGGGAGAATGGTATGCTCTGGCAAATAATAGTCCGGGGCTGAACAGGAGAGGTAAACATGGCCCGAAGACAAACCACGCCGATGGAACCGGGAACGATTGCGACCCAGGCCGGTGCTGACCAGTTCCGCAGCGAACTGCTGGGAGCCCACGCGATGCGTTGCGGTGATCTCTGGATGGCGGTATCAAGCGTGTACGAGGATGGCGCAGCCGAGATCGAGATTGCCTGCCGGTTTGATCCAGACACCGAGGCATGGGCGACGCATGCCTATTTTTATAGCTTTGAGCGGGCAATCGCCGCGCTCCGTGAGTATGAGCAGACGGGCATACCGCCGGAAGAGGATTAATCCGATCAGGTAACGTGCGGGGGTTCCGCAGCAGGATGCGCGGCGGACGCGCACAAGCGCGTCCTTACCGGAACCCCCCTACAGGTCCGGACACAATGCTCCCCGCAGCACCGTGACGGCCTGCCCGCAGCAGGATGCGCGGCGGACGCGCACAAGCGCGTCCCTACCGGAACCCCCTACCCAGGCACTGCGCAGTGCGTAACCGAATCAGCGCATCATCGCCTCCCCGCATCCCCGCATCCCCGCACCTCACATCATCCCTGCTCCCGCAAGAAGACAATCAGGTCAATATCACCGGGTGACTGACCGTAGTCGGTCAGCATTGCGGCGGCCTCGCTGCGGTGCTGCATGCCGTGCAGCACCACATGCCACATCACCTGCCAGAGCACCTGCGAGGAGGGACGCCCGCGGGTGGTGGCATACTGCACCGTACCCGCCAGATCTTCATCGCGCAGGGCGGCGAGCAAGGCGCGCATCTGCTGCTCCTCGCTGTCCCAGCGCGCGCGTAGCGCTGCCGGCGTCGGAAAGTCCGCCGGGTCAAGCATTGCGGTGGGCGAGTCACCCTGCCGGCGCGAACGCCAGATCCACTCCGCACTCAGGATATGCACCAGCGTACCCTGCAGGCTGCCGTAGGTATGGCTGGTCGGCGCAACAAACTGCTCCGGGCTGACCCGCTCCGTCGCCTGGAGAATGCGCTGGTTGGCCCAGTAGTTGTAGTCGTACAGCAGAATGATTTCGTGGGTTTTCATATGGTACCTCTATACAATGACGAACGACGGAGGACGGAGGACGAAAGGGGGACGATGCACGGACGATGTGCGGACGTGGGGAGACACCTGCCCGCTGTAACCTTTGTGCGCTGCCTATCGTCCTCTCTGGATGTTGGGCATTATACTGGATGTTCTAAAGGAATTGTGCATGCAAACACTACCGGAAATTTCTACGGCGTGGCTGGTGACATCAGTGATCGCCACGCTGTTTAACATTATCTTCCCAATCGTCCTGGCAATCTGGCTGACCCGGCGGATGGGGGAGAAGTTCAAGTTTGTTCTGTATGGCGCGCTGATCTTCCTGGTCTTTCAGTTGCTGACGCGCGTGCCGCTGGTGACGCTGCTGGGGCAGCAGTTCGGCGGAACGATCCAGCAGTCGGACACGCTGCGGTGGCTCTGGCTTGGCGGACTGGCGCTCACGGCCGGGCTGTTTGAGGAGATCGGGCGCTATGTCGGCTACCGCCGGCTGATGCGCAACGATGCGCGCAACTGGCGGCAGGGGGTACTCTACGGCGTGGGGCATGGCGGCTTCGAGGCGTCCGTCTTTGTCGGCCTTCTGGGCATCTTCGGCCTGATCAATGTGATTGTTTTAACCCAACTGGATCTTGCCACGCTCGGCCTGAGCGCGGAGCAGCAGCAGCAGATCGCCGGGCAACTCCAGACGGTTGCGGAACAGCCCTGGTGGTTCCCGCTGCTCGCGGCCTGGGAGCGGATCTGGGCGCTGGCGTTCCATGTCGGGTTGTCGCTGCTGGTCTTGCAGGTCTTCTGGCGGGAGCAGTGGCGCCGGCTCTGGCTGGCGATTGCGTTGCATGCTGTTGTAAATTTTGTCGGGGCCGGCATCACCCCGCTGTTTGGCCTGAACATCCTCTGGGGCGAAGTTGTGGTGACACTGGCGGGCCTGCTGGGGCTGTGGCTTATCTTTGCACTGCGCCGGGCTGAACCGGACGGGGAACATGCCGGCTCGCAGGTGTAGACGTTGTGTGGTAGGGACGCGCTTCTGCGCGTCCGCCGCCCATCCCCATCCGGGAGCGTACCCCAGCGAAAATCCATGGCATCCTGACCCCTTCAGCGCAGCGCAGGGCATGCTCCGGGAGACATCTCGCCGCGTGGCACTGGAAGCCACGGCACGCCATGCTGCGGCCATAATCCATGGCATTGCCTGGCGCAACCAGCGAGATCGTTCGCTCCACTCACGATGACATGGGTTTTCATGGGTGTTTATGGTCAGGACGCAGTGAAACCCCACGGTCATACTGACCGAGCAGTACCATCCCCACGCCGCGAGACACGTCGCCCCAGTCACCAATCTGTCCCCCAATCCCCAATCCATCTACGTTCTTATCTGGTGAGCGCATATGGTATACTGCCAGCCATAGGCTTGCGCCGGACGA
>DAOTUI010000147.1:0-46216 GCA_034437035.1 Chloroflexaceae bacterium | reverse complement strand
AACCGGCGTCTCGCTCACGCAGGCAGCCATGACCCTGCTCGAACAACGGCTCGACCGCGACCCCATCCTCGGCAAGTGGTTCGTCACGATTGCGCCTCAAGCGGAGTAAACAGGATTTTCTGCTTCCCTTAGTACTACAACGAGACATCCCCTGGGTCGGGAGGCTCGGCGCGGCGTCGCCTCTCCGAAAACACCTTTCTGGTGCGGCGCGGCTTCGCCGCGCCGCACCAGAAAGGGAACGTGCGCGGGGGCCTGCGGCCCCCGCATCCCCGCCGAGATGAAGTCTCGTTGTAGTATTAGGATTGCTATACATACTCCGCATATGCAATGAGGTTGACCACGAGATAACACACGAGCAAAGGAAGGCACAATGCTCTCCACCGAACAGATTACGCTTGCCTATGAGCAGGCACTGATTATCGAACAGTTGGATGTACAGATTCCGGCCCGACGCATTACCGCGCTGGTGGGGCCGAACGGCTGTGGGAAATCGACGCTCCTACGCGGGATGGCACGCCTGCTTGCGCCCCGGAGTGGCATGGTCTATCTCGATGGCCGCTCCATCCATAGTTTGCCGACGAAGGAACTGGCCCGACGGTTAGGGATTTTGCCGCAAAGCCCGGTTGCCCCCGAAGGTCTGACGGTGCGTGAACTGGTAGCACAGGGACGGTATCCGCATCAAGCCTGGTTCCAGCAATGGTCGGGTGAGGACGAACAGGCGGTTACGCAGGCGCTGGACATTACGGCAATGACTGCCCTGGCCGACCGACCGGTGGACGCGCTTTCGGGTGGGCAGCGCCAACGGGCCTGGATCGCCATGACGCTGGCGCAAGAGACAGAGGTGCTACTGCTCGATGAACCAACCACGTTTCTAGATATGGCGCACCAGATTGAGGTTTTGCACCTGCTGGAGCGGCTTAACCGCGATGAGGGGCGCACCATCGTGATGGTGGTGCATGACTTGAACCATGCCGCACGCTATGCACACCACATTATCGCCCTGGCATGGGGGATGATTGTCACCGTCGGTACGCCATACGAAGTCATTACGCCCGCGATGCTGCAGCGGGTTTTTGGCGTCGCAGCCGATATCGTGACCGACCCACGCCTGGGAGTACCGCTGTGTATTCCCTACGGGTTAGCCGTGCCGACACCAGGGGCACCCCTTACGGGTACCCCTGCGACCAATGGGCAACCCGCAATGACAGACGGACAAAAGGTGATACATGATCTGGCGATAGAGTAGAAGAGCCGAAGGTGCCGGGTAGTGGGCACACTGCATGAAACGGAAAGCAGGAAATAGATGAACGAAACATGCGCTACGGAGTTCGTTGCTGGTGGGTTCCCCCATAGCAACGACGATCATTGGAGCCTGGTCAGATGGATGCATTTCTGAATGAGCTTGAGCGTATCTTGCTCGATCCAGATCTGAATGTGGATGTGGTAGTGGAATAGGCAAAATTTTTGTACAGACGAGTGCTACACTATGGATGCAGAACAGAATCACACGCTCAAACAACGGATTCAGGACATCTTTGATCGTGCCGCGCCCACCTATGATCACGTTGGGGCAAACTTTTTTAGCTACTTTGGTCAGCGACTGGTGAACATAGCGCACCTCCGCGCTGGCACCACCGTGCTTGATATTGCAACCGGGCGCGGTGCCGTTCTCTTTCCCGCCGCCGAGTGCGTCGGCCCGCTGGGACGGGTGGTGGGCATTGACCTCGCGCCGGCGATGATCGCTGCCACACAGTCCGACGTGATGGCACGTGGCATCACCACGGTTGAACTCAAGCAGATGGATGCCGAGCAGTTAACGTTCCCAGATGCGTCATTCGATACCATTTTGTGCGGGTTTGCGCTGTTTGCCCTGCCCCACCTGGAACAGGCGCTCAGCGAAATGCAACGGGTGTTGCGCCCTGGTGGACAGATTGCCGTCTCTACCTGGGTGAATGTGTGGGGGCCAGAGGGTATCTGGCTGGAGCCGTTGCAGATGCAGTTCCTGCCGCCTTTCCAGCCGCCCGCACGCAACAAAGATGGCAGCCAGCCAATGTTCGACACGCCAGACGGACTGAGCGCTGTGCTTGCCAGGGCCGGATTCACCAACATCACGATCATTGCCGACACAGCGCGTTTTATCTATGCCGACGAAGAGGCATGGTGGGCCTCACTGTGGTCGCATGGCATGCGCGGCTGGCTCGAAGCCGTTGAGCAGCAGCAAGGATCAGCCGCACTGCAACGCTTTAAAGCTGCCGCCTTCGCCGAATTAGCGGCCCGCCGTACACCAGAGGGCCTACCCCAGACATCATCGGTACTCTTTGGGGTTGCAACAAAGGGGCTGAAGACACATGAAGGAGTTTGAAAGAATGGTACCGCGATTGTCGCTCTTTTTCGTCTTGCTCTCCCTGCTCGTTGCCTGTGGTACAACGCCGACTGCACCGGTGTCGCCAGATACTTCGGGTGCTGACGCACGAGTGCGCGGCGGAATATTACACTGTTCCAGCGCCACCAGATTCCGCTCCAGCCAGGCCTGCTGGCGTTCCAGTGGCAGCGCACGCACCGTTGCCACAACCTGGAGTTGATCGGGTGAGAATCGGCTGGCCAGTTGCTCTGGTGGCATACCGGCGATGGTATTCAGCCAGGCCAGAACATACCCTTCGGCGGGTGCGCCTAGATAGGGACTGATACCCGAAAACGCGCACTCGGGCCATGGCGGGAGCAAACTGTAGGCCAGTGCGTTCAAGATGGTATAGTGATCGGATCGCATACTGAAGCCAAAGCCACGGACGGTTGGCGACCCCGGCTGACCTTCGCTAAATTCATCCGGCACAGCAATGCCAGCCTGCTGCCAGGCCGCGCCAGCCGACGCGGCGATTGCTGCTACCTCTTCCAACCGTGGCTGATGTTCCGGCCAGACACAGACACGCGGTTGCCCGGTTGAACAAACCAGCAGGGCGGGATCACGCGCAATGGTCGGGTCAGGACCAAACCCCCTGACAAACTGCACGCCGGCACCGGCACCAATGATGGCGGGCAGCAGTGCCAGGGCCAGCCGAAATGCCGTTAGATACGGGTGTAGCAGTAGCCCAGCAGTCACAGCCAATCCGCCTGTAAAGACGAGCGCCCCCAGTAATGCCGCCGGAGCCAGGTCAGCGCCAATCAGACAGCAGGAGGGCCAGATACCAGTGAGGTGCCGCAACCAGAGTGGTTCGAGCGTTAGTGGTAATCCCAGGGCAAAAAAATCTACCAGAAAGACCAGCGGCACAGATACGACCATCGGCATACGGACACCAATAGCAAAGCCTAGCAGGGTGTGGGTAGTAAGAACGACCAGCGTAGTTATGATTACCCGAATATCCGGCAGCAGCACCCCACCAATGATCAGCCGCACCCCGATGATGCCGAAGGTTATGAGCGATCCGACCAGCAGTGTTGGCAGCAGGGCTGTGATCGCAACCGTCAGCGGAGTACGCACATGCGGCAGGGTAAACCAGCCCGCACGCCGCAATCGTCCCCCTTCCCAGGCTCCGCCGGCAGCGCAGACTGGTGCAACAATCAATAGCGCGGCTGTCCCTGCTGCTGTGAGCGTCAGGGGATAGGGATCGAGCTGCAAGGAAGCCATACTGGTAACAAACATCCATGCCAACCATGCCAGTATGGGGCTGATCCAGATGAGCGGGCTTATACGCAGCATGGTCAAGCGTCGCATTAGTTTTTCTCCGAAACAATCTGTGCGTATGCCGCTTCGGCCCGCCGTTCGCCCGCCGATGGTGGCGCAAGATCCATAAATGCCGCTACCGAGCCGCTAAAACGGACGTGACCATGATCGAGTACAACAACGGTGTCAAACAGGTCGGAGAGATCATCAACCTGATGAGTTGAGACCACCACCGGGCGATCCGCGGGCAGCGCGACAAGCAGTTCACGAAAGCGCGAACGCTGCGCCGGATCCAGTCCCGCTGTCGGCTCGTCCAGCAAAATAATCTGTGGATCGTGGATCAGCACCTGGGCCAGACCAACCCGTCGTAGTTGCCCTCCTGACAATGTTGCCGTTTTGCGCCCCGCCAGCTCGATCAGAGCCACCTGCTCAAGAGCGGTCGCCGCTGCTGACCAGGCCTGGCTGCGCGGCAACCCCTTGAGCCACCCGGCATAGGCGACCTGCTCGTGTATCGTCAGTCCAGGCACGGGGCGGATCTGCTGGGGCATCCAGCCCACGGCGCAGCGGTATGCTGCCCGACTTCCCCATCGTCTGTTCTGCGTATGCGCCAGTGACGGCAATCGGACAGCACCACGACGCGGGCGGAGCGCATCGGCACCGAGGGCCAGCAGGGTTGACTTCCCGGCACCATTCGGCCCAAGCAGCACCGTCCTGCCCGCCGGCACCTCCCAGGAAAAGTCATCAAAAATCGGCCGACGCGACCGGCGATAGCGAAAGTGAATCTGGGTAAAGTGAAGAGACATAGATTTGATAGTCCTGACTTGCGTACGTGAACACTGTTCTACCATGCGTGTTCCTCTATCATGACGTACAGAAAAGGCGAAGCGTGACAGAGTACGCTTTCGCCTGAAGAACCTGGTAGTGGTACGTAGGCATGTCGAACTATGGATGATATTCACCACTCCAGGACTAAACCTTGCAGCGCGTATTAATACTCCACATAAACGGTCTGAACAGAGACAGTACTAGCACCAATGATCTTGTCAATCTCGAAACGGTAATCATTAGCTGGTTGAATACCCCAGTTGTGCCCGACGGTAGTACCTACACACGAGAATGGCCTCATCCCGAGGTTTGTATGCCACCAACCACCGCGCCACAGAATGACTTCGACATCGGCTGTGCAGTTAGTAAACTGCACATATGTACTAACATGATCGAGATTCTTGTCATTCCACCAGCGCGAATAAAAGCCTTCCCGAGCGTCCCCTATGAAAGATGTCCAGGATCCCTCAGCATACACTGAACCAGCGAACATCAACACTACGAATAACCCCGTGATAGCCACCATCAGTTTCTTGCGTAACACTGTGTTCCTCCTTGAATAAGTTGCAGGACTTTTGAGGTTGGCCAGACCATATTACCGATGCATGTGATAATGTCTGCGTACGCTTTCACATGCTGTTCTAATAGTACTCATACGCAACAGCTATGTCAATGTACAACTATCTACTTTTTCAGAAAAATATGTCTATTATATTGGTTCGAATATCAAATAGTGGTCATATTTTTTACTGGCCTGGTAGACACATGTCTACCACCGTGAACATGTACTCTTTTCAGTATCTTTATGTTAGGCGTTGCGCCCATGGTTTTGTTATCGGTTTAGAGTATCTGTACATAGGTAAGAAACGCCGCAAACTGCGCTTGATTCGCGTTCGTCGCTGAGATAAAGAGAGCATGTGAACCATCACCGCAATCAGGGGCGATAACCAGGGCAAGAAAGGTGAAATCGGCGGTTGGTGCGACCGTCACCCACACCGCTGGATGATGGTCTACCGTGATCTCCCTGACGGCTGCAATCTGATGACCGAGTGATCCACGCCGAAGCTCTGCCAATGCGTCTGTCAGTGTAGGTGTATCGTCCAGATGTACATTGGTAATGCGAAAGGATTGCTCGTTGTTAGCGGGCGAAAAAGAGGCAAAGCCCCCGGTCACGCCGTCTGCACTCCAGTCTGCCGGCAATTCTACAGCAAAACAGAGCCGATTATCCTGGTAGATATCCGTAACCGGAGGAGCGGTCGCGCAGGCTGACAGCAGGAGCAGCAAGAGGCATATGTACACTTTGATATTCATGGTATCCATTCTTCTTCACCACCTCGATAATTAGGGGTAGTGCGATAGTAGAGAGTGCTACCTGGATCTCTTTTATAACAGTTGTTGTTTGGCCAGGGACTATCAAGTACAGAGCGATTGACACGCCAAAATACTCCACCTTTGTTCGATATCCAGTATGAATAACTACTATCGGTCTCAATATAGCGCTGATAGTGATTCCGCTCGGAACGAGCGCGTGTGTGGTGTTGCTCAAAATGAGTTGAGCGAACAATGCAAACCCGAAGGTGATCAATAACGTTATAACTTGTGTACGTGAGGTCATACTAGTTGCCCCCTTCCAAACTTATAGCAGGATCAATTTCAAGCAGGTACCAATATATGCAGCAGAAACCGGTCTACTATGCCTGCTTCCTGGCGTACATGGTAGTCATCTGTCTACCATTTTTAATCCACCCGGTAGTCACTCGTCTACCTCTTCCTGTGGTGGTGGCACAACCAGTCCCAGAACCCACGGAACGCTTGCCGGTGTCCGCTGGTCGCCTTCATTTCATCCGTCGGGTGCAGTCGGATGGAACGGTCTCCGTCCTCACTGTGGCCTGGCAGGTGCCGAGCGATGATCTGCGGCGTGGCGTCTGGGTCACGGTGACGCTGCATCCGGACGGCTCCACGCTGGCGGTGTACGATGCGGCCCCGGATGCGTCCGACCGGCAGTGTCTCGTCACCTACCCCTTTCCCGTCAAGGACGCGGTCGTCCCCAGAGCCACGAATATGCCCACCGCGCCGCCAGCGGCGCTGGTTCCGGACGTGAACGATCTGGTCTTCGCACCGCTGCGGATCGGCTTCACTGCCATGGTGTCGCTGTGGCGGCAGTATCTTCCGCATGAACACGCAGGCTAACCCGTCTGGGTATACGGATGGATGCGTGCAACGCTCCGCTGGGCGTGCCGCGTCGTCAGGTGTTCAGAGACAGCGGCCGCAGCACGATGTATTGACGGTTATCCGACTGGTACGGAGCCGCGACCGCAGCACGATGTATTGACGTATGACAGGTAGCTTCTACTCTGGATCAAGAAAGCCTTGATATTCCGGATCGACCTGACTTACACACTCATTGTGACTTTTCTCGCTATGAATACATAACATGTACTCTTCCGTTATTAGCTGTGCATTAGACAGTTCTTCTTCAATATCAGCACCTTGCAAAGCTCTGTCAACCGCTTGATAAAACCAGTAGTAGTTGAAATCGGGTGGTAATGTAGTTTCATTACTGTGAGGTGCGTTCTGAAGTGCCTCTTGATAAAACTCATAAACTTCTATGCTCCCCGTCGGTGCCTGGCTTGTAAATGCCTCAGATCTGGCGACGGACGTACGCGCCGGGAAGTGTCCCCGCATACTACTTACTTCTGTAGTAAGATATTTAATCCATTCCCAGCAGGCTTCTCTATGTTGGGTATGATCTGATATATACAGTCCTTGGACACGCATATCATGCAATGTTACTACGCTATTTTGGAGCGGTGGTGGCGCAATGGCGGGCGTAAAATTTGGTACAGGCTGCTTCTGATAGCGAGGATCAAAGAAGCGCGGTTGTATACCAAAGTCAAGCCACATCCCGATCTCTCCTCTCCTGATACGTTCCGAAATATGATCAGGCATTGATACAGCTTTGTAACCAGATAATTGTGCCTCTGGTGAATAGCTTCTAAGCAGTTCGATGTAATACTGAAGTGCTGCCAGCACCCGATCATTGGTGAAGTTGAGTTGTAGCGACTCAGAACTTCCTTGAACAATCGATGCATTGAACTGTTGTAGAAAGAAAAACGCGTCATCAGGATGGTTTATAAGTTGGGCGTAGCCATACTGCTCACTTCGTTGAGATATGCTGGTTAGCTGTTGTGCAGCATACTTGAGATCAGCAAGTGACCAATCGGGATCTGGAGATTGAAGTTCATAGGCCGAGAAGAGCGCTTGATTATAGTTTAGAACGCGAAAATTGATCGTGTGCGGCAGTCCATACAGGGCAGTTCCTTGTTCGAAGAGAGTTAGTACTGTCGGTGAATAATCGTTAAGATCAAACAATACATCAGCATCAACCAGAGGCCGCAGATCAAGCGTTGTCGTAATTTCATCTGGTATTACCGGTGCTGGCCACGCGAAGCAATCAGCCCAGGCTATTGGTTTGATATCGTTTGGGTCACGCTCTGGATCAGTAACCTGTCTGATGCCCAGGGTAATCTCAGGATGTTCCAGGGTAAATGCCTGGGCGATCTGTTCAACTGCTGCAACATCAAGTGATGTGGCATCGAAAATTACGGCATTTGTATTGGCCTGCTCACTTAAAGGTGGATCAACAATAATGGAGTTCTGATTTGTCTCCGAGGTTGTCTGCGGCATTTCAGCCAGTAGTTGTTCCAGACTGGCCTGGGCATCCTGCAGTCCTATTTCAATTGACTGATTACCGCTAATCATTGGGAACCATGGAGTGGACAGAGCCACTCGTAACTGCGGATCAAGTATGAAAACCTCAGACTCAGGTTGCTCAATCGCTGTGCGCATGGCACTTGATATCTCTGCATTCAGACCAGACCAATAGTCGCTGAGTTCTGCAAGGGAGCGACGTGCTGGTACAAGACTAATATCACTACCTGTTTCGTAGTTAAGTTGATGGCTTAGGAATGATAACCAGCGCCATGCTGCTTCGGGATGTTGTGTTCCACTGCTCATAATGTATCCTAATGAGCCATCAGCAAAGCGCGGCAAAGTTGGTGCCGGGACAATCCCTAGTTCAAACGGTAATGCTGATTCGTCAAGATCCAGGTCAATAGCATTTACTGGCCAGATACCAAGTTGCTGATCACGGACCATTTGTTGAAGATCATCACCAGTAAGTTCATCATCCCCCATGTCACCAAGATGGACCATTTGTGTTTCTGGAATAAGAATGACGCCTGTCTGAATACGGTCAACCAGTTGCTGCATAGCTGTAATAACATCAGGATGATTAAGCTGAACGCTCGGAAGAGGTGTAGAAAATATATCAACACCGTGTGAATGCAGTTCAGCCGCAAACAACAACGGGAATCCAGTCTGTCGATCAAGCAATCCGTAAATTTCCGTCGTATCACCATGATGTTGTGTGATTGTTTCAGCGGCTTCGATGACATCCGTCCATGTCCAATTCGGTGCTGGTTCAGGTATACCATTTGCGAGCCACAAACTCTTATTATAAGCCAGCAGGGGGACATGTATGAGACGGGGTAGTACAGTTATACTATCGTGGTGATCAAATGCACCAAAGGCACCGGGATAATAATCAGACCGATCAAAGGTCGGATCTGCATCAATGAACGGTGCGAGATCTCGTAGATACCCCTGATCTCGATCCTCAGGGCGGACATATGCTTCAGCGGTGTCAGCCAGACGTACAATCCCGTGTGTACTGTGACCTTCATTCCCAAAGGTATCAAGCGCAACAAACTGTACATGAATATTGGGATTATCGGCAGTGAAGGTAGCCATTAACGGCTCGTAAAACTGACGTTTAGCCTCATATGCACCAAAAGTGATGGTGACTGGCTCATTTGTGCTGCTAATAATATCATGTCCAGGTGGCTGTGTAGGTGTAATAGAGTTGGTGAACGGATCTGATTGGGTAGGAGTGATCGTGTCAGCAACTGGAACTGATGGGCTAGGAAGGGGAGATACTATCTGTCCCATAGAGCATGCGCTTACCATGGTAGTAGTAAGAAAGAGAAGAAATATAACAGGTTGAAACTTCATACACAATGCCTCCAGTTTGATTTTTAATGAAGTGCCATGTTATACTTCAACTAGATTAATATAACATGGAAATTCATTAGTATTACCGTGTTGAAATGGCATAGTGAGGGGATGAAAATATTACTTATTTAGTTGCTTCATTACACAACACACAATGTGCGTTAATGATAACTGGTGCATTGCCAACCGACACCTCCTATCGCACCACAACCTTTGGAACGGGTTGTAGGTGCATGGACCATCGGGCTCCAGACCGTTGTACCTGGACCCCCAAAACCGAATCCAACATACCCTATTCCACGGTCTATGTTATAGACTCTTGCATCGACGGTCTCACTACCCCCAGAGCTTTTATAAGCACGTCCCCAGTTCGTTTCACATGTAGGTGACCATCGAAGATCAGCCGTGCCTATATATCGGCCAGAACTGATTATGTTGATTGTCTCGACATTATACGCACTACTTGAGCATCCTGTGGTATCTGGATCCTTACCGTCACAGCCAGTTCCAGAACAAGATGCAGCAAAGACAGGGGTAACTGTATAGACAAAAACACCGCTGATAATAGGACAAAGCATGACGAGCAGGCTAATAATCCGCCGCGTACTGCGAAACATAGTCTTTCCTCCTATATGACTACAAAGCGTAACTACCTGTGCTCAACAAGCCAGTGTCCGACAAATGTTACCTTTTTTGCTATGGCCTCCTTTCAGCATGCGATTTGCTTAGGTAAAATTACAAAGTATCTGTATGTATTTTGCCCTTGCTTGGACGAGTGAATGTATATCCCTACAATACACCTTCATCCCGTCCAGGTCAATGTTCATGTGTCTACTCTTCAGGTAGATCTTTGTTGCCCATACTGCTGTGTACAGCAGAAATTGGTCTACTATGCCTGCTTCCTGGCGTACATGGTAGTCATCTGTCTACCATTTCACCCGGTAGTCACTCGTCTACCTCTTCCTGTGGTGGTGGCGCAACCAGTCCCAGTTGTAGCGCACGCGCAGTTGCCTCGGTACGCGTCGCAACACCCAGTTTGGTAAACACCTTTGACAACCGCTTGGTCACTGCCGGTCTACTCAGACCGATCATGTCGGCAATCTGCTGGTTGGTCTTTCGCGATACAACCAGTTGCAACACCTCACGTTCGCCTGGTGTGAGCCAGTCGGTATTCGATAACAGTGGCAGATCACTCAGGTCATGCACATTCGCCTCGTCGCGTCGCTGCAGTTGCCGGCGCAGTTCGGTCAGTTCCGTCTCGAAGCGCATGCGCATAGTGACATCCAGGGCAATAACGGTGACCCCCGTAACCGTATGGTCTGCACTGTATAGCGGATGCCACCAGGTCTGAAAAACAACATGCAGCACTTCGACCAGCGCCGTCAGCGCTTCTCCCTGCAGTGCCCTGGCAACGTAGGTCTGGATATCGGGAAGGGTCTGGGCAGTCTCATACATCGAACGCCCAACCAACTGATCGGGAGTGATGTCCAGCGTTGCCAGTCGTTTTCCCTCCAGGAATGTCATGCTGCCGGTATTATCGATAGTTAGGAAAATAATCGGCAGATGCTGGAGCAACATCTGCAAGCGCAGCCTGGTTTGCTGCTGTTCATCACGGAGCGTCGCATAAACTTCGTGTTGTTCAATCATATCCCGCGACCGCATCCGCTGGGTAAATCCTTCTATGATTGCGCGCTGTAAAGCCAGCAGGGGTGACAGAAGCGCGGTGGCGTCGTCGAGGGTGATCGCGTTCAGCAAGTCCTGTATCAGTACCTGACTTAGATATCCCAGGCTGGCCGGCTGATCAAACCCGGCTTCAATCAACATGGCCCCGATGGTGCGGGCCGCAGCCGGATCGAACGCCGGTGCCTTGAGCAGAGTCATGATCTGCTCAAAGATGTCGGTCAGATGTTGAAGTATGACAGGTTCATGTTTCGGAACAAACTGAACCGCAATCAATTCCTGATACCAGGCCGCAACAATAGTATCGCGCTGCTGGTGTAACCGTGTCACTGCGTCGAGGGTCATTCCATCGCGTCGCGGATGCGTGTTCATTGCTCCTCTGTTACGGGACGACATGCTCGTCCCTGGTAGATGGTGGGCGCGTGATCACCGGTCAGCGCCTCACACACGCGGATAAGCGGGGGTTCGGTCGCTATGATCGTGCGGATGGTGGTGCCAAGGGTGGTCGAATGCGTGCGTACTATCACCTGAATGGGCAGGTGCATCCGGTATCCTTTCTCGTGGCACGCCGCAGGCGCTCACCGTCGTCTGCGGCGGCAACCGTCATACCCTGGAATGAGCTTACCGGATGCCCCGCACGCTGTCAATAGGGTGAACGTCACGATGTATCGTCGGTGGTCGTACCCGGATGGGGTGGGGTATCAGCATGACCATGGTGCAGATGGTACCGCCAGAACCAGGCGACCGCTCCGACCCGCGTGCGCACACCCAGACGGGCATAGAGGCGTGTGACATGGTTTTTGACCGTCCCTTCCGCCACACCCAGCGTCGCAGCAATCTGGGCATTACGCTGATCGTGCGCCATCAACTGCAGCACCTGCCATTCCCGCGGATACAGGTGCGGCCCAGGTTGTACCGGTGGCGATGGCCGGGTGACTCGGCGGGGCCACGACGTCCCGTCCGCAATCTCGCGCACGGTGGCGCGGATCTGCGCCACCGTGGCCGCATCAAGCGGCACCGAATACGGGATGGTCCACGCTCGCCGCACCGCTTCGACCATCAGCGCCATGGTTGCATCGCTCGTCGGCGGGCGTGCCGGTTCCTGCGCAAGCAACCCCCTGATATAGTGTGCATCAGCGTAGGTACTCAAGGCCAGCATTCGGGGGCAGCCATGGGCGGTATCCGCGTGTTGCGCCGCACGGTCGGTCGGACTATCCGGCACCGCCATGTCCAGCACAAGCACATCAGGCTGGAGTGGTTCTAGCATGGCGAGCGCGATGGTGCCATCGGCAAAGGTGTCGGTCAGGAATAGATCAGGAGCTTCAGTGAAGAGGGCCAGCAGTTCTGCGGGCAGAACGGTCTCATGCTGAATCAACATGACACGCACCGGTGGCATAAGCATCTCCTTCCGGATTTTTGAAGCTGTTTTGACAAATTCAGTATGAACTCAGTTAGACTTTTGAGGCCAGGTGTGTTATACTTCAGGCATAGTGTGTACGTCAGTAAAACTATCATGAGGAGTACCATGACCACTATTCCTGTATCATTAACTGAAGCACAATTTATTCAATTCATTGAACCTCACCTCACCAAAGCAAAACGCGGGTATGTGAGCAAGACACCCCTCTATCAGATTTTTAATTATGTCCTCTACGTTCTTCATACCGGGTGTCAATGGCAAGAAATACCCATCAAACGTGATGCTCATGACCAACCAGAGATGTCCTGGCAGGTACCACGGTATCATTTCTATAAATGGAGTAAGGATGGAAGCCTTGATCGTCTGTTTGATGCCGGTATCCTTCACATTCATTATCAATTGAATTTATCTGTTCTGAATCTTGATGGCAGCCACAGTGCTGCAAAAAAGGGGGCGAAGATGTCTCCTATCAAGGCCGCAAAAAGGCGAAAACCAGCAATATTATCCCTATAACTGATGGCGATGGGAATATTATTGCGACAAGTAATATTATTTCTGGTCGTCATCATGATAGTTATGAAATTACCGATCTATTGAAACAACTTTTTAGTAAGATACGTGGGATCGGAATACCTATAAATGGTGCTTATTTTAATGCGGATAGTTCCTTTGATACGAAAGACGTACGAAAATTACTCTGGAATCGTGGATTGAAACCCAATATCCCCGAAAACAAGCGAAACCGAAAAAAACCAAAACGTGGTCGAAAACGTCATTTCAACGCAAAAGTGTATGCAAAGCGCTTTGTGAGCGAGCGAACGTTTGCATGGATTGACAAGTTTCGACGATTGCTTGTTCGATATGAACAAAAGAGTGTGTATTTTCGTGGATTTCATCTCATTGCGTATACACTTATCAATCTGCGTCATCTTGTGGCAAAAGTCTAACTGAGTTCTATATCATACAGAGGATGCAGCAATGTAATCTCAGGTGCGGGTGTCTGTGCATTCGCGTTGCCCAGTCGTATCGATGGTAGCATACCCGATGGAAAATCCCGGTTACGTTTGTCTTATGCAGTACAGACGCCTGACGACTGCAAAAAGGTACGGGCAGAGAGAACATAAAGGAGGTCGGTGCAGGCAGCGCACGAATGGTTGCCCAGATTCCATAACAATGGTCGTATCGCATACCAAGAGTGATTCATGCCTCATCTTATAGTAGATTTGTGCTGGTACGGCTGTTCAAGTAATGGCATGGTTTGTATGCGTTCAGGGCGGGGCGATTATCCTCGTTCTGCGTTGCAAGCAATCATACGATACCCCACTTGCGATCATCGGCAGATAGCGACTTCCACCGTGTTCGGCACATCACGGCGAACCGATCCCAATAGCCCACCCGACGATCCGCCTGGTAGCACGTTCAACTGCGACCCGGTGCCACACGACCGTGACGGTATGGCCGACCTATGCCCGCGGTTCATCCATCTCAATCTCGGGGCGGGTCAGGGTCGGCAGAAGCGTTGTCTCGATGGGGCACAACACGTTTTTTCGCAGCCAGCGGATGATGGTACGGTGACTACCCTGCGGATATGCCTCCATTCTCAACACCATTGGTACCTTGACATAGCTTGCCATACATGCACACCGCTGTGGTATGTAGTGCTTTCGTTCATGTCACTCACCAGGATATCACGACCCTTGAAATACTATACCATAAAAGTAGTAACATGACCCATTTACATTGTGAAGGCGGTAATATAGAATAGAGACAACAAAGTAACGAGATATATTCTATGTGGCAACAGACCGTTGTGTTCACAAATTCATCTGAATGTAAATTTACGATAATTCTATGGCTCAAACTTCTACTTTTGGCAACACAAGGTTTTACGATCAACTCCTTGACATTGTCGTTCGGCCTGATCGAGCATTCAGGCGCGTGGCTGAACGCCCGCGTATCTTGCCACCACTACTATTTGTGCTTGTCACAACGGTTATCGTATACATCGTGCTCAGTGGTGCTTTTTCACAACGTATTGAAAAAGTTGTGGAAGAAGCTGCGATTGTCAGTACATCGCGCCTTATCGGTCTCATACTCTGGCTCGGTGGTATATTTGGAATGCTACAGGCTATGATTGCGCTGTTGGTCGGAGGATTGATTCTACACGCCATAGCACGTTTCTTGGGAAGTGAGGCATCTCTACAGCAAACAATGGCATGCTATCTAACCGCCTCTATTCCCAGTGGTGTCCGTGCATTATTGATTGCTAACGTGGCATTAGTTCTGGGTCCAGAAAATACGCCGTTCATTACTATGCCACTGGTTGAGAGTGATGTTGCACCATTTGAGGTTATGCTGGCGGCGTTGGACCCTTTTGTATTATGGGGTACGATACTGCTGGGTGTAGGCATTAAACAAGTACACCAGTTAGCTGTTGCGCATGCTTTTGGCGTCTCACTTGGTTTCTTAACCATAAGTATATGCGTATCCATAATCCCAGCAGTGTTGAATTTATAAAAATATGGAAAGGAGGTGGGTATAAAAGCATTATATTGGTGTAGCTCTTAATGGTTGCTCACTGTGACATGTATCAGGGATACTACTAGCTGATGATAAGGAGGGATCTTTACCATGCTTTCTATGAATCCAATGAATAGCATTGTCCGCGGGCTTGTTGCTGCTATGATCTTGACCGCACTTGCCATTGCTTACATCTTGACTGCTTCCGGTGGTTTGCCCGTATTTCATGTCAATGGAAGTGGCGCGTTTGGTCTGGCCCAACTGACTGCTAACCTGGGCATTAGTACCTATGCTGCAAAGCAAATCATTGATATCATCCTTACGCTCTCAGACATTGCGCTGATCCTTAGTCTGATTGCGGCAATTGTCGGAGCGGGAGTTGTTACTGCCGGTATTGTCTCAGTGGCCAAGCGCCTTGCCTTGCGCTATGGTAAGCAGTATGCCATTGCATGGTAGTATGATGTAGTACATAATTATAGGGTAGAGGTGATAGGTTGTGGCTTGTCACCTCTATCATTCTATAAAAAGCATGTTTATATTGGTGAGAACGGATATATATAGGGTTTATCATCGTTTGTGTAGTGTGCTTCCTCCATTTCTGCAGGAGAAAGTCCGCGACTCACGCGTATTGTTGCTCGTTGGTTTTATTGTTTTCATAAGTGTAATGCTGCTCGTTTTCATGCTGTCTGCCGTTGTGTTTGAAGTGTTACGGGTAGTAAATGTGGAGGAAAAAATAACTACGCGCATAACGGCGCTGCTTTTCCTTCTCTTTTTCCTGAGTGCCACCGGGACAGCAACTCAATCACTTGAGCGTGCTGCACATCCTGAAGATTTTGATATTCTCTATCGAAGTCCTTATCTGCCAGGAATCCTTGTGATTGCACGGTTTCTTGGTTTTGCTGCTTTACAAACGTCATTATTTTGGATACTTATTCTTTGTCCTATAGTCGCTGCTTTTATTTGGATTGCACAAGCTCCTTTCGGTGTTGTTCTCATCTGGATATTGTTGAGTTTTCCGTTTATTGGTCTTACCTTGAGTGTGCGTTGTGTATGGGGCACTCTGGGCTATAAAGTTCGTAGCTTATCATTTGTGGCATTTGGTGCATCTGCTCTGCGAGTTCTAATCAGTTTGTTTTTTGTCTGTCTAGGTATAACACTGGTAACGTATGTTATACTACGTCTTAATCGGGAAATGGGAGCTTTTCTTACTGTTTTGTTAGAGGCTTTGGGATCAGGGCTTGCTGCGTCATTATTGCAAAACATCTGGATACCATCGAACTGGTTTGTTTTTGCTTTACAATCTGCGGTGAAGGGACTATCAGGCCGAGCCTTCGTATACGTCGGATTGGTCTATGTGACAATTGTCCCAATCTTTTTAGGAGCCTGCTGGTTGACTATTTATCTCGCTCCAATGAAATCACCTCGTGGTGTGGGCATGGATCTTCTTGGTAGCCAGTCCAGAGTTTCCAGTATTATTAATGTTATTGTTCGTAAATTACCAAAAGAAATTAACTTTCTGATCACAAAAGAATTCAAAGGGTTGTTTCGTGCCGATCCAATCATCCGTCAACGGTTGCTCAGTATGCTGTTTCTCCAGATGGCAATTATCGGAGTAGCCCTGGGTCTGGGATTGGCGCAGGTATATAACGCCACAACATGGCAAATTCTGTTTCCACTCCTCCTGGTCGCACAAACCCTCTGCTATTTTTTGGGCGATGCGTTTTTACCGGTTACTTCCGTCGATGCTGAGGGTTCTGCTATTGCTATATACCAACAATCGGCTACACCGTTGCCCCGGCTCTTTATCGCAAAGACGATCGTTCAAGTAACAGTATTGCTTCTCTTCAACCTTTCTTTATTTATCGCTATGTATGGCGCATTTCAGTTTTCAGTTGGAGTGTTTATAACCGGCGTGATAGTTGTGGTTGCTACTTCGATTGTGGTTGGTACTGCCCAGATAGGTGGAAGTGCGCTTTTTCCACGGTTTGATTGGGAGCATCATCTTGAGATCGGCAAAACGCCGCGGGCGTCACTTACCTCTGAAGTCTGTAGTTGGGTTTTTCTTGTGATTATGCTGCAAATTATGGCTGTTCTTGCCGTGTTTTACACCAGGCAGCAGATCAGTGAGCCAGTTATGTTAATCGTAATAGGAGTAAGTACAAGTGTGCTTGCTGGAATAGTTGTTACTGTTCTGTTGAGCTTAGTTCGCCGTCGTGAACGTCAAAATTATATATTTCACGAGAAAACCTTATGAGTATGCTTGTAGTACAAAATGTAGCCAAAAGTTATGGTGACATTCAAGCGGTCAATAATGCATCATTAAGGCTGGAACCTGGCGAAATTTATGGGTTACTAGGACCAAATGGTGCCGGAAAGACGACGCTTATGCGGATTATTGCCGGTCTCCTGCCATTCGATGCGGGAACGGTTGAAGTTGCCGGGTATAACGTAGCAACAACGCCCAGGAAGGCGCGCCGTGCGGTTGGTTTTGTCCCCGATACACCATTCATTTATCGGTACTTGACAGGTAGAGAATATCTGGAATTTCTATTTGATCTCTGGCAACTTGATTCGGAACAGAAACATACTACTATCGCTACTCTTCTAGAACAATTCAGCCTTGAGGATCGTGCTAATACATTGGTTGCGTCCTACTCCCATGGAATGCGGCAGAAGTTAGCACTTTCTGGTGCGTTATTACCTGATCCTCAGATACTGGTCTTGGACGAACCACTTACTGGATTTGACCCGCCAAGCTACCGGCTTATGAAGACAATGTTACGTTCATTTGCTGATATGGGGCGCGTGGTTTTATTATCAACACATATTTTAGAAATTGCGAAAAATATGTGTGATCGCGTCGGTGTCCTTGTAGATGGAACAATTATTTCGGAGGAGCGACATTTTACTACTATGACGGCATTTGAGGACTTTGTGATAACTGCTATGGAGAGGTAGTATAGTATGAAAGCGTTTATGCGACGGAATGGCGTGTTATTATGTGCGTCTACTACTCTGTATCTGCTGGGTCTTGTGGCAGGGTTATTACTGCCAGGAATTGTCGATCTATCGGGGCAAACGTCAACAGTAACATCAATCGATTTTGTTCGTCATAATGGATTAGTTCTACTCTTGCTTATTGCCGGTTTCTTTACATTTGGTATCGAGACGGCCGTGTTGTTAACGGGCAATGGGTTGTTTGTTGGAATGGCTGTTGTTGCCTATATTGAAGAGCATTCATTCCTCACTGTTCTGGTGGCACTTCTGCCGCATGGTATCTTTGAGTTACCCGCTATGTTCCTTGCCGGCGTGGTTGGCTTAAAAAGTGCTCAATGGTGTATTGCTACTGTCTGGGGACATACGTTGCCGAAAATTGGACAGGATTGTATGGTAGGATGCGCGTCTGCATTTGGCTTGATCTTGCTGGCGGCACCGGTAGAAGCGTATATAACACCCTGGTTAATGCGTATTGTTTGATATTGGTGAACTCAAATATGCTTTGTTCTGGTTCCCAGAGCAGCAGCGTTCACCTGACCTGACCTGATATTCATCTCCCACCACTTCCCCCCTCCACGCAAAATCCCTACGCAAACCTGGAACATCTTGCCACCTTCCTTCGTCTGGATCTGCAGACACGGGGAATGGCCTGTATCGAGAGAAGTGAGGCAATGTATCGTAAACTCTTGTTCGTATGTTCACTCGTTCTGCTTATGCTCCTCTTCAGCGCATGCGGCTCAACCGCTGCCACATCGCAGCAGGAACTGCCTACGCCCACACCCCTGCCACCTGCACCGGCCCTGGAACGTCCAACCTATACCGTCGAACGCGGCACCGTCGAACGCGTGCTGGAGATCAATGCGCGGGTGACGCCGGTTGATCTGGTGCGCCTTAGCTTTCGCACCGAGGGCCGCGTCGAAGCGGTAAATGTAGAGCGTGGCGACCAGGTGCAGGCGGGTGATATTATCGCCCAGTTGCAGCAGGATGAGGCGCTGGAGGAGTTGCGCCAGGCCGAGAATCGGCTGGTGCAGGCGCGACGTGACCTGGAAAATGCGCAGCAGCGCCGGCGCCTGGACATTGAGCGGCAGCGGCGCAACCTGGTGCAGGCGCAGCGGGCACTGGAACAGGCACGCATTGATAATGCCGCCCAGGTGGACGCGGCCGAGATTACCCTGCAGCGCGTGCAGGAGGATCTGGCGGCGCTGCAGCCCGGTGGCGCGAACGATCCGCTGCGCGAGGCGCGCGAAGCGGTTGAGGATGCACAGCGCGAGCTGAAGACCACCCGGGATAATGCCTCGGAAGCTAAAACCCAGGCTGAGAATGCCCTGATTGAGGCAACCCAGGCCGTGCAGATTGCCCAGGATAACTATAGCGATGCCTACTGGGATTGGGACTGGGTGCAGCGCTATGGCACCGATCCCAACAACGAGATTGAAGATCCCATGACGGGCGAGAGCTACCATCCCGAGTTGTCCGACACGGAGAAGGAAGAGTTTCGCCGGGCATTTGAGCAGGCCACGCGCGACCTGGAAGCGGCCGAACGCGCCATCGAACTGGCCGAGCGTGAGGTAGAACTCCAGCGCGAAGCCGAGGTCTATGACATCCAGGAGGCCGAGCAGAACCTGCGGGAGGCCGAGCGCGAGCTAAACCTGCTGGCCGCGGGCGAGGGCAGCGAGGCGCTGACCGCCGCCGAGCGTAACGTTCAGGATGCCCGCCGGGCCCTGGAAGAGACCCGCCGCGAAGGGGTGATTGACCAGGAGGAAGCGGTAGTTGAAGCGCAACTGGCGCTGGAAGAAGCGCAGCAGGAGATCTTTCTGACCGAGCAGACCGCGATTGAAGATGCCCAGATCGAACTGGAGAAGACCCGGAAGCGGGTGAACAACGGGCGCATCATCGCGCCCCAGGCGGGCGAGATCCTGGCCCTCGCCATCGCTGAGGGCGATCAGGTTGAGGCGTTCGAGGCGGTGGTGGAACTGGCCGATCCGGCCCAACTGGAAATTGCCGCCGAACTCAGCGCCGAGCAGATGCGTCAACTGGCCGAAGGGCAACCCGCCGAGGTGACACTGCTGGCGCGGCCCGATGTAGTTATGCCGGCGGTTGTGCGCCGCCTGCCGGCACCCTATGGATCGGGGGGCAGTGGCGCGGTTGCCGAAGAGGATCAGACTACCCGCTTTGAGATTCTGGATACGAAAGGGCTGGATCTTACGCCGGGGGCCGTGGCCAAGGTGCGTGTTGTACTGGAAGAAAAAGAAGACGTTCTCTGGCTCCCGCCTGATGCGATCCGTTCGTTCGAGGGTCGGCAGTTTGTGGTCATTCGTGAGGGCGACCGCGAGCGCCGCGCGCCGGTTGAAATTGGCATCAGGACGGATGATCGGGTTGAGATCCTCGAGGGTGTCGAAGCGGGCGATACTATTGTCGGCCAATGATGGATTGACCGGGTAATGGAGAAGATAGGGTTACGCATTTCTTCGCTCATCTGTCAGGACTTTCGCGGTCGGTTCCAACCCAGGTGTCTGCCTGGACAAACGGCACGATTCGCCTCCGGCAGGGCGGAATGGGACATACTTCTTCCGGAAAATTTGGCTCGGAGAGCCAAATTTTCCGGAAAAAGACAAAAAAGTACCACGCTGCCGCAGGCGAAATACACCGTTATCGGGAGTAAACAGCCCGTTTGCATGCTCACCACGAAAGTCCTGTCATCTGTCAAGACTTTCGTGGTGAGCATGCATAGCGGAAAAACCATCTTTTTTCCCAAAAATTTGCACTATGTGCAAATTTTTGGGAAAAAGATGAAGAAGTACCATGCTGCCGCAGGCGAAGCCGGCTTCTGGGTCTATCATCAGGCTGAAACAGGCTGCGCTGCGTAAATCATGTTTTAATTGTAGGTTAAATCACACAGCCTGTGATCATCAAACGATGTAACGAAACGTATGGGTAACTTTTTCCTGACACTGCTTTCGGTTCTGACAACGGCGTTCAAGCGGTTGCGCGCCAATCTCTGGCTCTCGCTGTGCGCGCTGGTCGCCCTGATTACCGCCGTCGCGCTCTGCGTCAGCATCCCGGTCTATGCCGAGGGTGCCGGCCTGCGCCTGCTGCAGGGCGAGATCACCCGCCAGGAGCAGCAAATGGGGCGCTCACCCTTCTCGCTGCTGTTCCGCTATGTTGGCTCCTGGGAGGGGCCGCTGGAGTGGGAGCGGGTTGCGCCGGCCGATGCGTTTATTACGGGACCGGGCCTGGAGCGGTTGGGCCTGCCGCTGAATGGGCTGGCCCGGCACGCCCGCACGGAGCAGGTGCGCCTCTTTCTGCCACCGTCGGCGGGTACGCAGAACCAGTTCCTGAAAAATGTGACGCTGGGCTTTATCACCGGTCTGGAGGCGCAGATGCAGGTGGTTGCCGGAACCGCGCCGCAGCCCGCCACCGACCTGGATGATCCTATCGAGGTCATGGTGATGCGCTCTCTGGCCGACGAGATCGGGATGAATGTTGGCGACCAGTTTACGCTGGTCACCAACTCCGGTGGACGGACGGTCTCGCTCCCGCTGGTCATTGCCGGATTGTGGGAGCCGGTCAATCCGCTGGACCCGGCCTGGTTCTTTCAGCCCGACGCCTTCCAGGATGTTCTGCTGGTGCCGGAGGCTACCTTTACCGGCCCGGTGGCGGGCGCATTGCGCAACGAAGTGGGGCAGGTGCTCTGGTTTGCCCGCCTGAATGACGCGGGCCTGACCGCCGCCGAAGCTTCGCCGCTGCTCCGCCGGATCGAGAGTGTCCGTGCGCAGGCTGCCGGGATAGTGCCGGGGCTGCGGCTGGAGCAGAGCCCGGCCGAGGCGCTGGACAGCTACCAGTCCGGGGTGGCTACGCTGGTGGTGCAACTGTTTGTCTTCAGCGCACCGATCCTGGCGCTGGTGCTCTATTTTGTCTCGCTGGTTGCCAACCTGCTGGTCAGCCGGCAGCGGGCTGAGATTGCGCTGCTGAAGACGCGGGGGGTGCGCGACGCGCAGATCCTGGGTATCTATATTGTTGAGTGGCTGATAATGAGTTTACCGGCGCTGCTGGTGGGGCCGGGGATCGGTCTGGGCTTTGCCCGCTTTATGAGCCGCACCGGCTCGTTCCTGCAACTGACCGCGGATCTGCCCACGCTGCCGCTGACCCTGACCTGGGAGAATGTTCGCTTTGGGGGCATCGCAGTGGTGCCGGCGCTGGTCTCGGCACTGCTACCGGCGCTGTTTGCCTCCCGCCACACCCTGGTGGATGAGCAGCAGCAGGCCGCGCGCACGTTGCGCCCGCCCTTCTGGCAGCGCTTCTATCTCGATATTGCGCTGCTGCTGCCCCCGGCCTATGGTCTCTACCAGTTGCGGCAGGGCGGCGGGTTGCAGTTGGGCGCGGCGCAGGGAGCCGATCCCTTTACCAACCCGCTGCTGCTGATTGTGCCGGTGCTGCTCTGTTTTGGTCTGGGGCTGTTCGCGGTGCGGATCATTCCGCTGCTGTTGAGCCTGGCTACCCGCCTGGCGGCCATTCCTAACTGGACGGGGCCGCTGGTGGCGTTGCGCTCCCTGGCGCGCCAGCCCGGTTCCTACCGCGGGCCGCTGCTCCTGCTGATCCTGACCCTCAGCCTGGCGGCCTACAGCGCATCAATGGCGCGCACGCTGGATGGCTCGCTGCGTCAGGCCATCCGCTACCAGGTCGGCGCGAGTACACAACTGATCGAGACCGGGCAGAGTACGGAAGATACCCAGGGTGGAACCGGTGCGGGTGGGCAGTCACAGCAACCGGAGCGCAAAAATATTGAGGAGGAGGCGCGCTTCCTGTTTGTGCCGGTCGATGATCATCTTGAGGTGCCGGGCATCACTGATGTTGCGCGGGTCGGCAACTATGACGCGACCATTCAACTGGGCGGGATCAACACCCAGGCGCAACTGGTCGGGATCGACCGTATTGATTTTCCCCGGGTGATAACCGGCTTCGATCCGGACTGGGGTGGTGGGCAGCCGCTCGGCGCGTTGATGAACCTGCTGGCGCGCACGCCTGAGGGTGTGCTGGTCAGTCGGGATATGCCGGCGAAAGGGCTGGAGGTAGGCAATGTGCTGCCGGCGCAGTTGTCCCTCTTTGGGGATCGGCGCGAGGTTCAGTTTGTGATTGTGGCGGTGATTGATCTCTGGCCGGGATTCTACCCGCAGGATGGGCCGATTGTCGTTGCCAACCTGGACTATATTTTTGACCAGATGGGCGGACAGTATCCCTACGATGCCTGGATCGCCCGCAGCGCCGATGTGCCGGTCACGGATATCGCGTCCGGTGTGCGTCGCCGGGGGATTAACCTGGTCGATGTGCGTGATGCTGCTACGCTGCTCCAGGAAGCGCAGGCGCATCCCCGCCGCCAGGGGCTGTTTGGCCTGCTCTCGGTCGGGTTTATCGCCGCCAGTGTGCTGACGCTCCTGGGGTTTCTGCTGGCGGCGCTGATCACGGCCCGCCGCCGGGCGATTGAACTGGGGGTGCTGCGTGCGCTGGGCATGGCCGGAAGCCAGGTGGCGGTCTCGCTGGTGATCGAGCATCTGGTGCTGGTGGCTGCCGGTATTGGTGCCGGGACCGGCATTGGCCTGCTGGTGGCCTGGCTGGTAGTGCCGGTGTTGCAGGTGGGCGCGGGGCCGCAGCCGGGGACGCCGCCCTACCCGCCAGAGATTGCCTGGAATGAAGTCACGCTGATCTATCTGGTCTTTGCCGTCGCGCTGCTGTTAACGCTGCTGGCGCTGGCCTGGGTGCTGGGACGGATGCAGTTGTTCCAGGCCGTGAAGCTGGGGGATGTGAATTAAAGCGCAAAGCGCAGAGCGCAAAGCGGAAAGCATCAAAGCGCAGAGCGCAGAGCGCAGAGCGCAGAGCGCAAAACTGAGAACGCAGAACGCAGAACGCAGAGCGCAAAACTGAGAACGCAGAACGCAGAACGCAGAGCGCGGGGCAAAAATGGAAGTGCGGAAGGTGGAAGTTGTGAGTGATGCGGGCGAAAAAGTTGATATGGCAGCGCAGCCGGCGGTAGATGATTCTGCCCGGCAGCAGAATGGGGTACACCATGCTGATCCGGCAGCCGAAGCGTCTGCTGCTGCGCGCGCTCCGGCCACACCATTTATTGTCTGCTCCGGTCTGGTGAAAATCTTCCAGGTGGCGGATCTGGAGGTGGTGGCGCTGCAAGGGCTGGATCTGGAGGTGGCGCGTGGTGAAATGCTGGCGCTGGTCGGGCCGTCCGGGTCGGGTAAATCAACCTTGATGAGCGCGCTGGGCGGGCTGGATCGGCCCTCCGCCGGTAAGCTGGAGGTTGACGGGCAAAACCTGCTCAAGTTTAACCAGTCCGAGTTGACCGCCTACCGCCGCGAACAGGTCGGGTTCGTCTGGCAGCAGACGGCGCGTAACCTGCTGCCCTACCTCTCGGCCCGCGAGAATATCGAACTGCTGATGACCCTGGCCGGGCGCAGTCGCAAGGAGGGTCGCGCCTGGGCCGATGAACTGCTCGACGCTGTGAATATGCGCGACTATGCCCAGCAGAAGCCGACGCAGCTCTCCGGCGGGCAGCAGCAGCGCATCGCTATCGCCTGTGCCCTGGCAAACCGGCCAAAAATCCTGCTTGGCGACGAGCCGACCGGCGAACTGGACTGGCCGACGGCCCAGATGATTCTCAAGCTGCTGCGCAACCTGCGTGAGCGCTATGAAATCACTATCGTGCTGGTGACGCATGATCCGCGCGTGGCTGAACAGGCCGACCGCGTGGTTGCCATCCGCGATGGGCGCACCAGCAGCGAGGTGACGCACGACCAGCGTGCTGCCGGTAACGGTCATGCCGGTGCAGATGCTGCCGGTCAGTCAGCCTTTGTTGTTGGGCAGGAACTGGTGGTGCTGGACCGCGCCGGGCGGCTGCAGCTCCCGGGTGAGCAGCGGGCACTGGCCGGAATTGGCCGCCGCGCCCGCGTCGAAATGGTTGATGGCGGCATTCTCATCCGGCCCAGCGATGAGGACCGGGTCGAGGGAGCCGACCGTAATGCCGCTGCCGAGACGGAGATGAGTTACCACAGCCTGTATGCCGACAGCGCCCCGCCCCCGCGCAACGCCACGCCGAAGCACGCCCGGCGGCGCCGGCGGTTGCCCTGGCAGAAGCGACGCAAACCGGATCCGTCCGGCGATGAGTAGAGATACCTGACTACGCGCCGGGCGGGTCAACACCGCAATCCCCTACACCAGCTACTGCTTTCCCGCACCGGCGTTCATCACATTCGGTGTACGCAACAGGAGAAGGAGAAAAATTATGCAACGCGTTTATCTGGCAGCCCTGCTGCTTGCCGGCTTGCTACTGAGTGCCTGCGGGTCGGGTGGCCTGCTGCCCGGCAGCGATCTACGGTAGAGACGCGCCGCAGCGCGTCCCTACCGTACAGTTCTTATTCTTTTCACATACAATTGCAACAGAGACAAGGAGTAGATACCCATGAATATGAAATCCCCGACGATGCTGGTTGCCATGCTGCTGTTCAGCATCCTGCTGACGGCGTGTGGTGGGTTGGGCAACCCGGCTGATACAACCGACCCGAATGACCCGACCGGCGACCCCGCCACGTCCAATGGCGCTGATGTTGTCACCATTGGCTTTGCAGCCCAGGAGTTTGAGCGTGCCACCTACGCGCCGCTGATCGAAGCCTTTAATGCCGAGAACCCGGACATCCAGGTGCAGTTTATCTCCCCCAATGAGATATCCGGGGTTGCTCCCCAGGAGCAGTTTGATCCTGACCAGATGATGCGGCGGATGGTCACGGCGGCGGATACGGCATCGGCCTTCTTCGTCCGTGATGAAGACATCCAGCAGGGTCTGCTCTACGACATGGCCCCGCTGATGGAGGCCGACCCGAGCTTCGACCGGGATGACTTCTTCCCCGGTGCGTTGAACGTCCAGGAGGATGGCGGCATTTACCTGTTGCCTCAATCATTATCGATACCGCTGCTCTCCTACAACCAGGAACTCTGGACAGCCGGCGGGCTTGATACACCTGAGCCGGACTGGAGTTGGAACGATCTGCTGGCCGCCGCCGAACAGATTGCCGGCAAGCGTGGTGATGAAGTCGATGTGTATGGCTTTATGACGTTTAGCAGTGGATTTGTGGTGCTGCTGGCACAACTGGATCAGGCCGGTGTCAACCTCTTCTCCACCCCGATGGACCAGATGCAACTGGATCAACCCGAGATTGTCGCGGCCCTGGAGCGGGTCAAGGCGCTGGCCGAGTCTGGCGCGATCTATGTTCCGGATGGCGAAAACCCCGAGGCGTTCGACTCTGAGGAAGTTCGCGAGCTGATCATGAATGAGCGGTTGGGCATATGGCAGGCTCCGCTGCTGGAGATGGGCGGCAATGTTATCGAACCGGCATTTACGGTTGGCACAACGGCCCTGCCGCCCCTCAACTTTCCCTTCTTCTCCAATACGCAAGGTCTGGTGATGAGTAGCGGGACGCAGCATCCCCAGGCGGCATGGCGCTGGCTCGAATTCCTCAGCCGGCAGCAACTGGAGCAGCGCTTTGGCATGGGGGGAGTGAGCGAGATCCCGGCGCGCCGCTCGGTCGCCGAGCAGAGCGGCTACTGGGATGATCTGGACGAAGAAACCGCCGCGGCGGTGCGCGCTGTGCTGGAGCGGCCCATTCCCCCCCTCCCGGAAGGGGTTTTTTCCAACCAGTATCTTGAGATCCTGAGCGGTGCTGTTGCCAGTGTCCTCAGTGGTGACGCGTCGGCAGACGAGGCGCTGGCCGAGGCGCAGGCGCAACTGACCGAGCGCGTCGCCGAGATGCAACTGACGCCGGAGCCCACCCCGGATACCGGGCCGATTGTGGTGGCGACCCCGGTCCCGGACGATGCACCGGCCGGCGCGACGACGATCACCTTCGGCGTGTCGGAGTTCCAGGCCGGTGATATGCGCCGGATCGCACGCGAGTATAACCAGAATAATCCCGACGTTTTTGTCGAGATTGCCAATATTAACTTCGCCGATGGCCCGCCGGACTTTGGTGAAGTGGCAGCCTCGTCAGACTGCTTTGTCTGGAGTAATCTACCCGCGACGGAGGAGCTTACCGCAACCCTCGATCTGCAGCCGCTGATCGACGCCGATGCCGCCTTCAGCCTGAACGACTACCCCGCTGCCTTTCTGACGCCCTTCCGTAGCGGAACCAGGCTGTATGGTCTGCCCTACGCCGTCAACCTGCAGACGCTGAACTACAACCAGGATGCCTTCGATGTGGCCGGCCTGGCCTACCCGACCGCTGCCTGGACGCTGGATGACTTTGTGAATGCGGCCCAGCAGTTGACTATCGATGCCGGCGGCACGGAGCAGTATGGGTTTGTCTCCGTCGCCTCAAGCAGCCAGAATCTCTTCTTCTTCCTGGATCGGCTGGGGGTTTCGCTGGTGCAGGGCAGTGGTGAGTCGCTCCAGCCCGACTTTACCAATCCCGAAGTCGTGGCAGGCATCCGCTTCTACATGGACCTGATCGAGAACTACTCACCGCACGATGGAATGTCGGGCTATCGGCAGGGCGCGTTTAACACCGCTCCCTTCCAGTTGTTGAATGATGGTCAGGTGGGGATGTGGCTGACAACCGGCAGTCTCTTCTTTATGAGCGGGAATGAGGCCGATTTTACCCAGGCGATTGCGCCGCCCCCCCTGGGTGCGAGTGGCATCACCCCGAACGATTTCTTTGTACAGGGGCTCTATATTTCTGCTACAACCGACCAGCCGGAACTCTGCTGGAACTGGCTCAAATACTTTAGCGAGCAGACCGAGCTGGTGCAGGGCGGCTTACCCGCGCGCATGTCGGTGATCGAGTCCGATGCGTATACGGCGGAGGCCGAGCCCGGCGCGGTTGAGGTCTACATGGCTTACCGCGAGGCGCTGGAGCGTACCCCGGATGTGGATATTTCCCAGTCCTACCAGCAGATGCCGATTGACTTCTTCTGGTTATTCCAGGCGGTTGACCGCGCCATGCAGGGGGAAGATCTGGAGCAGGAACTGGTTGCCGCGCAGACGCTGACCGAAGAGTTTCTCGCATGTGTGCGCGATGGCGCAGAGGCGGAATTCTGCGCACCGCAGGTCGATCACGACTACGCCGGGTCTAACCAGCCGGACGAGAGTAGCGACACGTAGTACCGATGTGGTGTCACAGCCACAGAGGACACCGAGAACACCGAGGTCTTGAATGGGAACGGGCGCAAGGACGGCCCGTTCCTCATGGTACAGTTGATTGCCGGGGTTCATGGCAAACTGGTACGGAACGTGAACCATACATGCACGATTGCAGATTACGGACTACGGACTACGGATTATGCACGATATTGTGATTGATGTGGCGGGGGTCGAACGCACCTTTACCCTGAACGGGCGCGAGGTCAAAGCGCTCCGGAATCTGGATATGCAGATCGCGCGGGGTTCCATGGTGGTGTTGATGGGGCCCAGCGGGAGCGGTAAAACCACGTTGCTGAATCTCGTCGGCGGACTGGATCAACCTACGCGCGGCACGGTTACGGTTGAGGGGCAGCGGCTGGACACGCTCAACGGGCAGGCGCTGGCGGCGCTGCGGCGGCGCATTGGCTTTATCTTCCAGAGCTTTGCGCTGATGCCGACCGCCTCGGCCTACGAGAATGTCGAGCTGGCTCTGCGGCTCTCCGGGGGGCTGCCGCGCAAGGAGTGGGATGGACGTATCCGCCGTTGCATTGCGGCGGTGGGCCTGACCACCTGGATCGACCATCGGCCCTACGAGTTGAGTGGCGGGCAGCAGCAGCGGGTTGCCGTCGCCCGCGCGCTTGCCATCCGCCCGCAACTCATCCTGGCCGACGAGCCGACCGGCGACCTGGACAGCAAGACGGGAGAGCAGATCCTGGGGCTGCTGCGCTCACTGGTGAGTCACGAAGCGGTGACAATCCTGATGGCAACCCACGACCCCGCCGCCGCCGACTTTGCCACGGATCTCTATCACCTGCGTGATGGCACCATCGCCGAGCGCGTGATGCAGGGGTAGGGACAAAAGACGTTTGGGCAGGTGTAAGGGCGAAAAATTTTTCGCCCCTACACTGCGTCCTCCGTCCTTCGTCCTTCGTCCTTCGTCCTTCGTCTTCAATCCTTTCCCCCAGCTTAATACTTCTGCAAAAACGGCAGCCAGAGCTGCAGGAACTCGCCGGGCTTCTCCAGGTAGGGCGTGTGCCCCACATCGGCTATAACCTCTTCGCCGTAGGAGCCACCATTGGCGCGGTAGCGCTCCAGCACTGCGCGGGTCTGGCCGACCATCGGCTGGGAGGGGAAGACCGCCGCGCCGGGCCAGTTGGGGATCAACCCCATCGCCCCTAATGTGCCCACATCGGAGAGCGACTGATCGGCGACGATCTGGTCAACATTGCCGCGAATCCAGAGGATCGGCGGCTTCGGATCAATATCAACGATGCCGCTCACGTTGCAATATTTGGGACTGAGCGCATTGTTCACGCCTTTTGTCCCCGGCGCAACTCCCGGCCAGTTGGTCGATGCCACCTTATCGCCGGGGTAGATATCCTCCCGCACCACACAACTCAGCATCGATTCGACCAGAATATCGGCGCGGGCCGGCTGGAAGGGCGCTTTACCATAGCGCATCTCAAAGACCCGGCGCGGCGAGAAGTCGCTCTCCATGCTGCGATCTTTCTCGGCGATGCGCCGGACCATTTCGGGGTTGGTCAGGCCCGCCCCGGACCCGGCATAGTCGGGCCAGCAGGGTGTACCCTCCAGATCTTTCGTGCCGCCAAATCCATACGGGGAGCCGGTTGCAACCAGCGTCACCGAGCGCACCTGTTGTGGATGGTCAATGGTGTACTGCATAACCACACAGCCCCCCAGCGAGTGCCCAATCAGGTGAACAGCGCCCAAGCCAAGTGTTTCGATCAGGCTGCGCAGATCGTCGCTGAAGTCGCGCATGCCGCGGGTGGCGTCAACGGGCAGCGCTGCTGAGCCACCACAGCCACGCCGGTCGGGTGCAATGGCACGATATCCGGCGGGTAGCGCCGGCATGATCTCTTCCCAGTAGGTCGCCGAGGCAACATTCCCATGAATAAACAGCACCGGGACACCATCGGGCGTGCCTGATTCCAGTGTATAAACATCTCCACGGGGCGTATGCACAGTATGGCCGGTTATCCCATCGAGATGCGGCAGGTTGGTCATAAAATCCTCCTTTGAGATGGTTCATCATCTGGCGTAGTGCAGCGTTACTGCTTGCCCTTGCCCGTAAAGAGTCGGCGCACTCCCTGACCCAGACGGCGCAGCCGGCGCGGGCCGTCTGGCTGCGCACTCTCTGCCGAAGGTTCGACTGGGGAGGCTACGGCGGTTGGTGGTTGTTCTACGTGCTGTGTCGTAGGTGTCGGGTGTAATGTATGGCTGAGGAAAAAATCGAGCATAAGCCGGCTGGCCTTCGGTCCCAGCGGATCGGTGAAGGAGCCGTCAGCAGCACCGCCCGACCAGCCATGCTTCATGCCGTCAACCAGGTACTTCTTCAGCATCGCCCGACCATGCTGATCATGGTAGACATACTCGGTGAAACTGTGCCCACCGGGGACACTGTCCGGCGTTACCGCCGCCGGAACGGGTTCCACCTGATCGTCACTTGTGCCATTCGTAACCAGGTTATTGGTCCAGAACCACTGGCTGATCACATGCTCACCATTGCGCGGGGAGACGGTTGTGTCGCTCGTTCCGTGAAACGCGATCACCGGCACAACCCGGCGATGTGGTCCCATTGCTGCATACGCCAGTTGCCCCTGCCGGCGGGGATCGGCATTGCCGCGCGCCATCACCAGCAGCGAGCCGGGCAGATTGGTTGAGGCTTTGTAGGCCACCCCGGCGCTGACACCAATCGCCGCAAAGACGTCCGGGTAAGTTGCCGCCAGAATTACCGCCATAGCCGCCCCGGCCGAGATCCCCGCCGCATACACCCGATTTGGGTCAACCGTGTAGCCCACCCGCACCTGCTCCACCAGCGCAACAATCTCCGCCGGCTCACCACTGCCGCGCGCCTGATGCTCCGGGTGAAACCAGTTCCAGCACTTCCCGGCATTGGCCTTGCGCGGTTGCTCCGGGTAGAGCACCAGCAGATGATCCTGGTCGGCATAGCGATTCATCTCGGTGCCGACGGCAAAGTCGCCGGGGGTTTGGCTACAGCCGTGGAGCATGACCAGCAGCGGTATTGGTGTGCCATGCCGATAGCTTAGCGGAACATACAGCCAGTAGTTGCGCCCCTGGTAAGTTCCGCCTGTAAACGTCCCCATCCAGAATTGTCCGGCGGGGGTTGTGCCTTCCTTCCCTGGCTGATCCGGCAGCATGCGCTTCTTCCTCTCTCAAGAACCGGGTGCGGTTCGGCTAATGCGCGGTCCATCCCAGATCAATCGTCCAGTCGGAACCGGTGATCGAGCGGGCCGACTCTGAGCAGAGATAGAGCACCAGATCGGCAACTTCGGACGGCTCGACCAGCCGTTTGATCGCGGCGGGAGCCAGCATCACCTGCTCGATCACCTCGTCGGCCGAGATCCCGCGCGTGCGGGACTGGTCGGCAATCTGGTTCTCCACCAGCGGTGTGCGCACATAGGCCGGGCAGAGCGTGTTCACCGTGATCCCATACTGCGCGCCCTCCAGCGCCGTGGTGCGCGCCAGCCCGAGCATGCCATGCTTGGCCGAGATATAGCCGGCCTTGAAGGGTGAGGCCCGCAGGCTATGCACCGAGCCAATATTAACGATGCGCCCCCAACCCTGCGCTTTCATCGACGGCCAGGCATATTTGGTCAGCAGGAATGGCGCGGTCAGCATCACCGCAATCAACTGATCCCAGGTATCCTCCGGGAAATCCTCAACCGGATCGATATGCTGGAACCCGGCATTATTCACCAGGATATCTACCTTGCCATAGCGTTCGATGGTGGCATCCACCAGGCGGCGGCAGTCGGCCCGCTGCGCCAGGTCAACCGCCACAAAATAGCCACCGATTGCATCGGCGACCGCCTGGCCCTGTGCCTCTTTCAGATCGGCGACAACCACCTGGTTGCCCGCGCGCGCCAGTGCCTCGGCCACCGCCTGACCGATCCCACTCCCGGCCCCGGTGACAATCGCAACATGCGTGTTCATGCTCCGCCTCCGTATTCCTGTTGTAGCAGCTTTTTATCCACCTTGCCCGCGCCCGTCTTGGGTAGCGCCTCGACAAAAACAACAGATTTCGGCACCTTGTAGCTCGCCAGTCGGGACTGCACATACCGGATCAACTCTTCGTCTGTGAGCGTATGCTCCGCACGCACCACAATAATCGCCCGGCCCACTTCGCTCCAGTGGGGATCCGGCACGCCAATCAGGGTCGCCTCCGCCACCGCCGGATGCCCCAGCATGGTGCTCTCAACCTCGGATGGATAGATATTCTCGCCCCCGGAGATGATCATATCTTTGCTGCGCCCGACAATCGCGTAGTGCCCGTCGGCATCACAGCGAGCCAGATCGCCGGTATGCAGCCAACCGGCGGCAATCGTCTCGGCGGCAGCGTCCGGGTTATTCCAGTATCCGGCGACCACATGCGGCCCACGGATCAGCAACTCGCCGACCTCATCGATGCCGCACACTTCGCCGTCGGCATTCACAATGCGCGTTTGCACATGGAACAGCGGCGTACCGACCGCGCCCGGCTTGGTGGCGGCATACGCATCCGGCAGCCAGAAGTTATTGGGGCCGGCTTCGGTCAGGCCATAGCCGGTCTTGAAGGCCACTCCCTTGGCAAAAAAGCGCTCAAAGACCGGCAGGGGACAGGACGCGCCACCGCTAATCACAATCCGGCAACTGGAGAAATCCGCCTCAGCCCAGCGGGGATGTTCTTGCAGCATCATAAACACGGTGGGCACACCCAGGAAGAGTGTTACACCACGGTTCTGTATCAGATCATAAATCTGATCGACATTGACCGATTTACAGACGATGGAACAACCGCCAATATGCACCAGGGGTGTCGTAAAAACGTGCAGCCCGCCCGTGTGGAAGAGCGGCAGGTTCAGGATGGTGACATCATCGGGCCGCAGCCCCCAGCCGGCCACCGTGTTCACCGCATTCCATGTCACCGTGCCCTGCGTCAGAATGGCCGCCTTGGGCCGGCCGGTCGTGCCGCCCGTGTAACAGAGCATCCAGGGATCGTCCATGCTCAAGGGCACCGGGTCCAGCAGCGTATCCGCCGCGGATGCAACCCAGTCGGCCCAGCCCCGATCTGCCATGTCGGTAGTAGCCGGATCCAGGGCAATCCAGTGATCCAGCGCGACCCGGGTGCGTAGCGCGGCAACCGTTTCGGCAAACTCGGTACCATACACCAGCAGTTGTGGCGCAGCCCCGTCAATCAGACCTTCCAGTTCGGCAGCGGTCAGCCGCCAGTTGAGCGCCTGCAGAATAATGCCGGTCTTCTGACAGGCGAAGAGCAGATCCAGGTATTCCAGGCAGTTCATCGCCAGGATGGCGACCCGATCACCCTTCTGTAGCCCGGAGCGCTGCAGGGCATTGACGACCCGGTTGGCCCGCCGATTCCACTCGACATAGGTGATCTGCTGCCCCGTGGCCGCCTCCACCAGGGCGACCCGCTCCGGCGACAGGCCGGCCCGCTGCGCCAGCCAGTCAATCGCTCCGTCAGTGGCATGGGCAGTGGCAAACTGTGCAACAGTATTTGATACTATGTTAACCATAGTTTATGCTCCTGCGCGAAATCCAGCCCCGACCCGGATGGCTGCCGGTTCATTCTGCAACACTCAGGCCGCATATGCCTGCCGAAGCAGAGCAACAACAAGCAGTGCGGTTAGGGGATAACGTGCTGGTCATAAGGTGTCACAGGAACAGCCGTCCGGGTGCTGCTGCTGCTCTCGGCAATACCGGCGGCTGGATTACGTGGGTTCGACTGCGCCAGATAGGACGCATGATCTCTTAGCGTTGATGCGGAGTTGTTAAAAAACCACTATAGTATACGATAGAGCGTTCAGCGATGCAAACTGTGAGTGGAGATCTGAGGGGGCGAGGCGGTGGGGCGGGATGATGTGATGACGTGATGACACGATGACGCGAGGACGCGGGGAGGCATGCAGGAGGATCTGGAACGGTGGATGCGTGTTTGTCGGGAACATGCGCCGGTGGCAACGATCATTGCCATCATTGCCACCGGCACAGGTTCCGCGTCAACTCTCCGGTAGTTGACTGATGGCCTGTGTCAGGCGCTGGTACTCATCGATCCGGCCCTGTTGACGGTACAACTCCGCCGCGCGGGTCCAGTCGCTTCGGCCGGCGGCATAATCGCCGAGGTTGACATAAGAACATTGTTCACGCGGGAATGATCCGATGAAGGGACATGATAACGCGATAACGCGACGACGCGCGGACAATCTTCCTCACCCGGCTATCGCGGTACCTGCGCAGATCTCCCGATCCGTCAACATCTGCCGCTCAACAGAGAATGTAGCCGAATTCGTTCGGTATCTCAATTGTCGCGCGGACTTCGCGGCCGGTGGCGGCGATAAAATCACGCAGAACGCGATCTTCGCGGCGCTGAATAGCTACATTTTTCGTCATAGCCACTGAACTGGCGGTGATACAGATATACCGGCCCGGCAGGTTTGCCAGGATAGGCAGCAGGTCAGGCGCTTGCCGTTGTACCACCGGAATAACTTTCAGCAGCAGGATCAGGTCGGGCGTATCTCTGTCCCTAAACGTGCATGCGCGGATATCTTGCTGCCTGGCGTGCAGTGGTGTCCATATTTTACTGAATATGTTTAGGAATGTGATTGAGCGTGGATCTTTGTCTATGGCTGCATAAATTGCGGGTGTATATGGTGCATAGTAAGGAAAGCTTATCGGGTTGATACCACAACCTATATCGGAAATGCGTTCGGGTGTGCCAACCGCTGCAAAAAGTTGCTCGTATAATGCTGCCAGGTAGGGGAGACGCTCACGGGTGGATACATGCGTTTCCAGGATCTGACTGGTGATGTCGCGTAGATCTGCTACATCATTGGTTAAGCTCACTGCTGCTGCCAACTGTTCACACAACGCTGTCGCTTGATCTGCTCCCTGGTGATACTGCCGCAGAGCATAGTAGACGCGTTTGCGCACTTCCTTAACGGCTGCTTTGTAATCGCGCCACCGGGTGACATCTTCCTGGGGATGACAATCATGAATGTTGCGCAGAAGTTGCTTGTTTTTGCCGAATACATCCAGGAAAATCGTGCGAACCTGCGCCGGTGTTGCGCGATACTGCTCCAGGATCCTGGTCATCTCCCGCTCCAGCAGATCTTCAGGAAGCTGCATACTCATTGGGAACTCCCGGTCGTCTGATAGGTTGGCTTGCTCCATTCCAGTGTACCAACCTCCGCGCCATCTGACAATGTGAGGATGCCGGGCAATATTCTCCGGTTGACAGTGATTCGTGTTCCAGGGTACAATAAAAGGCCGTTCTATGACATGACTTACGTGGTCTCTTCTGCGGAAGCGGATATCGTCTCCGGCAGGGCGGAACAGGACATCCTTTTTGGAAAAAAAGTGGCTCTCCGAGCCACTTTTTTTCCAAAAAGAGAGAAAATGTACCATGCTGCCGCAGGCGAAGCTGACTTTCATCTGATCAAACGCCAGGTTTGCGTATCTACCGCGTAAGTTGTGTTATATGATATAGAGCAGCGGAATTTAACCTCACGCGAGCCACAAAAAGAAAAGAGCTATGGACTTTTTGCTGAAGAACATATCGATCCCTAACCCGCTTTTTCTGCCGGTCTTCAAATATGGTAATAGTTTCATCGCGGCGGAACAGCTCAGAAACGAGTTTGAGGTCAATGGGATAATTACGAATGCATATTTCTTGTATAAAGATAGAGAATACAAGAAGGTAGTAAAAGAGCGGGGGATAAAGGATTTCCTGGGTTTTGACAAACTCATTGTGACCGACTCGGGCGCGTTTCAGCAATTTTCCCGACCGCTGTATCTTTCCAATACCCAGATCATCGCTTTCCAGCAAGAAATTGGGGCCGATGTGATCTCACCACTCGATGTCATTACCACTCCGGGTGACAATCGGACCACCGCCGGCAAGAAACTGGCGTCTACCCTGAAACGCATTGAGCAGGGGTTAGCGCTGGCCGATCGCGCAATCCTGATTGGGGTCCAGCAGGGCGGGAAGTTTCTCGATCTGCGCGTAACGGCATTGCGTGAGCTTGTGAATATGCGTGTGCAATATATTGCCCTGGGTAGCCTTGTCCCCTTTTTTAATAGGCAGCATAATATTGAATTTATTGGCAAGGTTCTGATGCAGGCCCGGGAGGTCGTACCGCCGAATATACCTATTCACATCTATGGTGCGGGCGATCCGGTCGAGTTACCGTTTTATATTGCTCTTGGATGCAATATTTTCGACTCGTCCGCATTTATTCACTATGCCCGTGATGGCTGGTGCATGACGCCTTATGGTTCGTTCAAGGAGGATCGGGCTAAATCGGCCCTGGAATATGCTGGTTCATCGCCGTACATTCGTAAATTGGGGCAAGCGATCTGGCGGAACGAGAACCTCCTGGCTACACACAATCTCTGGATGGTCCTGGATGTCGTTGCTACTGCGGGAAGATTGCACGCAGAAAACAGGCTCCGCGATCATCTGGATCATATCGCTGAGGTGCATCAACATCTGTTCCCCGAGAGTAAGCTGGCAAGCTCCTGGAAAAAGCTATATCAGGTTTAGGTAGTCCCCAAACGGTAGTGGTATTGCCCTATGCCAAGGACGCCTTATAGTGATGGATGAAATACCAGATAGCGCCAATATGATTCTCACGGTCTTTCGAAACCGACAAGGCGTCCTCCGTTTCAATCATGCTCGTCCTGTCCATGATACCGCTACCGTTCAAGGACTACCACCCGGCCGTTCCAGACGAAGCCGGGCCGTGCGGTCACCACCCACTGGTCCGAGGTAAAGGGCTGCCACTGCTCCGCCGGCGTGCTCCTGTTGAAGGTGCCGGCGTGCTGCACCGTTACTCCCGTAACGATGGGCTGCCCGTCCGTGAGCACCGCGCGGAAGTAGCGCTGAACCGGCTCGGGCAATCCGGCGAGTTCGCTGAAATCTACCGTCTGTTGCTGGACTGGCGCACGGGCTGAGTCAAGTCGCCTCCGTAGCGCGCGCGTCTGCGCCGCCCAGCGCACGGCACCGTAGGCGTAGGCCACCGCATAGATGGCCGCCGGCGCGAGCACAACGATGATGAGAATTCGTAACCACATATCTGGATGTCCTCAGGGTATTCTGGCTGTAGAACTATCAGGAGACTGACATTTATCGCTCTCATACTACAATGGGATTTCTTGCTCACCGCAGAGACGCAGAGCGCGCGGAGATGACCAGAACCGAATGGGCGGATCAGCTTGTTCTACGGCTCCGGCACGCATGCATGCTGCGTACCGCACCGCAGCGACCGCGAACCCCGTGGATCAGGCGCTGTATCCGCTTCCCCGGTATGCGCTACCCGCGCGCGCGCTGCATCCGCCCAATCGTGACGCCTGCCTACCCCATCTGGTCGCTACACTTGCGCGTCATTCGCTCCTTGCGCGCCCCTCGTGGTCTAGATCTCCACCGTGTAATCCGGTCACATGCTACCAGAGCGGTCTGGACCATGAACATCACGAAAGCGTGCGAAATGCACGAAAAGCGAGGCTGCGCCGCCGTCGGTCGCCATGCCCCGACCCTGAAAAACGATGTCATGGTGAGGGGAGCGAATCATCTCGTTGATGGCCCAGTGCAGCCACAATGCCGTGCGGCGAGATGCTGTCAAGGCCGGTGGGTGCGGCATTTGCAACCGGTGCCTACGTGCAACCGACGATCTTTACTGATGTACGCAACGAGATGCGGCCGGCGCAGGAAGAGATCTTTGGTCCGGTGCCGGCGGTGATTCCCTACGAGACAGTGACCGAGGCCATTGCGCCGGCAAACGCGCGTATTTACGGCCTGGGCGGGTCGGTCTGGTCACGCGATCTGCAGGCGGCGATTGAGGTGGCGAAACGCATTTGCACCGGCACCGTCTGGATCAACGATCATCACCTGAGCAATGCCCTGGCGCCCTTCGGCGGCTACAAGCAGAGCGGCAGCGGGCGCGAACTGGGAAGCTACGGCCTGCGCGAGTATACCGAGGAGAAGCATATCCATATCGATCTGATGCAAAAGCGGCAGGGCAAGTTGTGGTGGGATGCACTGCTGCCGGAGGAGTAAATTGTTGGGGCATGCGCATATGCGCGGGGACAGGCGTCATCCGAACGGTGTGAAGGGTTGCGCTCCCGTTGATACCAATGTGCCGGTAAACCGGCAATCAACGGAAATGGATGCAACGGCGGCACGTTCCCGTGTATCATCGCTGTACCCTCTATGTGTTCTGTGGTCATGACAACAAAGCGGTATGAGGGGTACCAATAAGTGCTCCCTTGTGCCATATTACGGGTATATTTTAACATAATTATGGAACAATTATATAATAATATGTCCGCCCATGATAAATATGATAAAAAAGACAATAATTGCCACGATGAAACCGACGATAAATCCGGCAAGGTTCGGCAGTGGTGAGTAATAGCGGTTAAGGTCAATCCAGCGCGGAGTTCGGGTCTTCTCACCACTGCTCTCTGTTGTTTTTTGATCCTGCGCAAGCGGGCGGACTTCAGGATCGCTGGGCCGCGCTACATCGACCTGTGTTACTCGAGTTCCTCGATTCGGATCACTCATGACTATCTCCTTCGTCATATAACTTTTGCTGCTGACTATGATGCTCTGCAATCTGCGTGTAGTGAACACTCACTGCCTGGATCTGTTGCAAAAAGTGTGCCGGCTTTCACGCAGGGCCGGAAGAGGATAGGTCATTGGAAAAGTCCCAGGTAAGGTTCAGCGCCGCGAAATAAGCGAAAAACGCGAAACTACGCCGGTATGCATCACGCGATCCGGCGGTTAGCAGTGGATAGCGCCTACGGCAGGGCGAACGTACCGTGCTGCCGCAGACGAGCCTGGCTTCAACCTGGTAGAATTCCGATTTGAACGCACTCCGCGTAAGTCCTATAAATTGACAGGACTTACGCGGTGCGCATGCAAACGGGACATTTCACCCGATGGAAGCCCGATTCGCCTGCGGCAGCATGGTACGTTTTTATCTTTTTCACAAAAATGTTGCACGCAGTGCAACATTTTTGTGAAAAAGAATGGGCTCCTCCGCCCTGCCGGAGGCGAGTCGGGCCGTTTATTCAGGCACATGCCGGGTTTGGAACGGACCGCGTAAGTCCTATAAATTGACACGCGTTACGCGGTCACTGACCCGAAAGCGTATTTCGCCTCCGGCAGGGCGGAGGCGAAATACGCTTTCATCGGGTGAAACGTCCGGTTTGCATATCAACCCCGTAAGTCGTGTAACGTGATATTATTCACGACGACTGGTTGCCCGCCCGAATACATACCCGACAATCGTAGAGATCACCGATATCGCGCCATCCTGCTTGATTCCGCCGCCCAGCGCTAACATTAACACGCCGGTAATAATAAAGACCAGGAAGATCCCATCGCGCACCATATCCAGCCGGCGATGCTCTAACTCCTTGATATGTTCAACATCGTGTTCCATCTCAGGCGTAAGATTCGGGCGGGCAATTGCGCTGACATAGGTCAAAATGCCCATAGAGAAGAGCGCCAGCAGGCCGATCGACAGAGTTGGTATGTACGGGTTATCCAGGAAGATCCCGGCTCCTCTGGGTGTGGTTGCGTCTACTGTACTCTCGGCACTCGGTGTGGCCGTCACGGTTGGCGTCATCGTCGCGGTTGGCGTTATCGTCGCGGTCGGCGAAGGGACGATCACGCGTAAGGTCTTTACGGTTATACTGGTCGTTTGGGGGGTGAGGCGGTTACCTGAGACCGTCGGCATTCGATTGATGATAGTCGTTCCCTCTGCCAGGTTGCGCTGCAACGTGGCGTCATACGAGAGGCTTTTTTGCATCGCGGCTGCAACTTCGTCTATATTCCAGGTAATCTCGTTGCCTGCGAGAATGCCGGCGTCGCGCACATTCCCCGGATTAACCGTGAAGGTATCGGAGTCAAACGTATCAGTAATTTTTACGTCGGTAATCGGCGCGTCGCTCTCGTTCTCGTAGGTAATCTCATACGTAATAGTATCGCCGGGGTCAACCTTGTCGTTACCATTACGGTCCTGCTTCAGCTCCCAGGTTTTCTCCAGCGTTATATTCAGCGCGGTTGGGGTCGCGACGGGTGAAGGTGTTGTGGGTGGAGGTGTCGCGGCGGATGGCGTAGGGGACACGGCCGGTATGGTTGACGTAGGTGCTTGCAGCGCTACCACGTCGGTGGCACTGTTCGCCTGAACAAGGCTGTAGCTTCCCATGAACAGATATACAACCAGGACCACAAACCATACCCATATCACTCGCTGCACAATAACCTCCTTTTCATAAATCAGGTTTCTCATAATGTATTAACGCAATATAACATATCTCTAGCAATTCCATATCTTTTGCATATAGTGCAAGTGGGGTAACTTAAAAGGGAAAGAGGTATCTGTGCCGCAGTTCCATGCTATAATCTGAACAGGCAATTGATAGAGCCGCAGCAGTGGTTCATAATTAACAGCAGTAAGCAGTGGCAAGCAATCACTCTCCATTTCGGTGAGTCTGTTATCCACAAATGCACGAACAGCGCGTATTAACACCATTGGTGTATTTGTAATCCTGTCTCATGGGTAGTGCTGAGTCCGTAATCCCCGGTTATGTCAAATTTTTAACCAGCAGATGTTACGGAGTACCACTGTGTTTATCGGATTATTAATACCCACTTGGGCAGGAGATAAACATGTCTGATGTGTGCGAGTTGACCGGTGCCGAGGTAGGACTGAGTAGTGAACGGCAAATTCAGATTGCGCTGCAGGTGATGATTGATCTTGGTGGTGAGGCGAAGACAAACCATTTATATGAAGCAGTCAATCGCTATATGCCTTCGGGTAAACAATTATCTCAGCAAGGCAAGGATACGCTGCGTTCGCTTATAAATCGTGAGGCAGTTGATCGGGGCCTGGTTGAACCACACGATGCTGATAAACCAGGATGGCGCATTACCCCAGAAGGACGGTCATATATTGCGCAAATTCAGCCTGCGTTGGGTACCGAAGCTGAGGAGACCCTGACCGATGAAGTCACTACACCCCAAAATGTTTCGATCACGGAACCTTTTAACCCTTCAGCGATAAAGGTTGATCAGAAGCTGATGACTGTTTTCCAGGTTATGCGCAAGATCCAACTTGATGAAATCGACTTGCGACCAGACTTCCAACGCAACTTTGTTTGGAACCATACGCGCCAGAGTCGCTTGATCGAGTCGATTCTCTTACGTATACCACTGCCGGCTTTTTATCTTGATGCGACTAACCAGGGTCGCTGGCTCGTGGTAGATGGTCTACAGCGTCTCACTACACTGTATAACTTCTATACCGATAAACTTCGACTTGACAATCTAGAGTATCTCACTGACCTTAATACGAAAACTTTTAATGCTCTGCCGCGTAGTCTTCAGCGACAGATTGAGGATGAGACGGAACTTAACCTTTACATCATTCAGCCAGAGACACCGCCGAAAGTTAAATTTATGATCTTCAGCCGGGTAAATACCGGTGGTTTAGTGCTAACCCAACAGGAGATTCGCCACGCGCTATTCCAGGGTCGTTCAACCAGTTATCTCGCTGAGTTGTCCCAGCTTCCCGAGTTTCTTAGCGCTACTGCCAACTCGATCAGTCCACTGCGGATGGATGACCGTGAGTGTGTCTTGCGTTTTCTGGCATTCTATAGCAATGATCCCACTACCTACCGCAACCAGAGCTTTGACGGGTTTTTAAGTGAGATGATGGACCGGTTAAACAAGCTACCTGAGTCTGAATTGGCACAACTGCGCGAGGCGTTCCGGGAAGCTATGGTAAAAGCTGAGCATGTATTTGGGGCGTATGCTTTTCGGAAAATGTACCAGCGTGATGGACGTCGGACACAAATCAGCAAACCCTTGTTTGAAACATGGTCGGTTCTGCTTCAACCCTGGCCGCTCGATCTGCTTGTGGCGCATCGCGAACAGATTATCGATAGCTTTATTGTTCAGATGAATGAGAATGTTGCTTTCAATAAAGCTATTTCCTATGGTACCGGCAGTCCGTCAGCAGTTTCTCGCCGCTTTCAGACGATCAAGCAGTTGCTTGCGGAGGTACTGACATGATTGCCACACTGCGTATCCAGGAGTTCAAGTGCTTTAGTGATCAGACGTTGCCGTTTGGTGCGCTGACTCTGCTGACCGGCGCTAATGCCACAGGAAAGTCCAGTGTAATCCAGCCACTGTTACTGCTGCGCCAATCACACCTGCGAGGTACCCTTGAGCGCGGCGAGTTGCTCCTGAATGGACCACTGGTCAACGTGGGTACTGTACTGGATGCGGTAAGAGAGCAGGCTGACACCGATATCATAGCATTCACCCTTGGCGGTGTTAATGGACAGGCGCAGCGATTTGCTTTTGAATATCCCCGTGGTGCAGGCGATAGCTACACGTTACGCAGGGCAGATACAAATGAGTATGATCCGGAACATAGTCTCTTTGCCCGACGCTTCAATTATCTCCATGCTGAACGTATTGGCCCGCGTTTGATCTACCCTATGTCGGAAATAATCGAAGATGTAATCGACGTTGGTGTCCATGGTGAATACACTGCGCATTGTCTCCATCGCTTCGGTGCATCACCAGTACCAAACGACCGGATGATTCCTGTAGATATGGAAGGTGAGAAAAGTTTGCGCCTGCTTTCCGATCAGACACGCTATTGTATGAGTGAGATTGTGCCGGACATTGCTATCGATCTTAGGGCCATTACCGAAGCCGATCAAATGCGGGTTGGACTGAAAACGAGCACTGGACGTTTTCTACGTCCCACGAATATTGGCTTTGGTATTATCTACACGTTACCCATAGTTGTAGCCGCCCTTCTCTCTTCCACAGGTTCACTACTCATAATTGAGAACCCGGAAGCACACCTGCATCCCGCCGGCCAGTCCCGGATGGGGCAGTTCCTCGCACGGGTGGCCGCAGCCGGGGTACAGGTGATTATCGAGACTCACAGCGACCATGTGCTGAATGGCATTCGGCGCGCGGTGCGTGGTGGTTGCCTGTCGCCTGACCAGGTGGCAATTTCTTTCTTTACTGACCCCGGTTGCGTCGTGACTCCGCGAATCTACTCTGACGGCGGTATCGATCCCTGGCCGGAGGGTTTTTTCGATCAAACAGAAAAGGATCTGATGGAGCTATTCTAATGCAAAACATTCTTATCAATGAGCTTTCTCTGGTCGGTCAGGCAGATAATCCAGCCATTGCTGATGAATTCATGCGTTTGCTTGCCGAAACCTATCGGGAACTTGAGCCGATGCTGTGTGGCGGGCAACTCTATCGGCATAGCACGCTTGGTTCACGTCACCTTTGTCCCGATCTCTCGGTATATGAATGGCTAAGACGACCACAGACACAGAAGGGCGAGATGCGCGCTATAAGCAGTTTCATCCTGAAACTTGTCACAAAGCAACCAGCGATTGAGATTTTGCTGGCTGAGGCAGCACCAGATCATATTTGCCGGCGTAGTGTTGATGATACTACAGTGGAATGTCCCTTCTCATCACTCGCAGGTGCAGCGCACCTCGCTGGCTGGCTCTTAAGTCTGCGTAATTGCACAGCTTTCCCGGCGGGACCGGTGGAAGTTCATTATTGTAAGGATGGCAACCAACCCCAGGTGCGGTTTCTTCAGCATTTTATTGAGGTTGCCGAGGCACAGGTTATCTGTCGTCGCTATGAGCCAAATCCCAAGCATGAAGATTTTTCAACCTATGGTATACGTGGAACACTAATGGATCTCAAACCCGCAGAAGCACAACGAATATTGAACTGCGGTGTTCAGTTTGCGGACGATAAAAGAGTCTTTGCTTACCATAACAACCGGATTTATGTTTTTAATCCACATCGTGTTGAGGCAAATCTATTCCACGGGTACCCGGTTGAGCCACATGAGTTACGCCAGCGACAGGTTGCTATCTACAACCGATTACGCGCGCGTGGATGGGTAAACTAATATCATTATTATTGATAAATCCGTCTTTCCAAGATGACAAAGGCGAATTTCTACTGAATATACTAGCGTGTATTATCAGCAAAAACCCGTATTCTTCATGTGTCATACAGAAACAGGAGCACCTGGGGGAAAATTCCCCAGGCGCTGATTGATTGTCTCGATTGAGTTCTACAATGTTCTAGCGGTGCTTCCGTCCCTGCTCCCAGGCATGCCGGATCTCAGCCTTGAACTGCTCCCAGGTATTGGGGTTGCGCTCTTCCCACATCTTGCGTGCTTCGGGCTCAACCTTCGACCAGTCACGGTTGTTGTAGCGCTCATCGGCACCCAGCTTGTAACCATAGCGATAGACCGGTGCATACTCCTCGTAGGTGTAGCCGCTGTTCTTCGCACTGCTGTTGTAGCGATTGCGGAAGTCGGTATCGTACTGGCTATAGTCGGCCGTCTGCCGCACCGGCCGCTCGGTTCCGGTTTTCTCAACATCCACATTGGTGCGGCGGACGGTATCGCCAACCGTCTCGGTGTGTTCGCCCACCTCTTTACTGATTACAACTTCTTCGATGACATGGGCACGCTTCCCAACCACCGGCCGCTCGGCGGTCTCCGTGACCTCGAAGGTCTCTTCGCGGAACGCCTGGTCAGCGTCGCGCACCGGCCGATCCACCGGCCGGCGCTCAACATCCAGATGCTCTTCGCGCAGGCGGACCTGCTCCTCAACCGGGTGCTCGGTGACATAGGTATGCACCCGCATACCACCACCCTGTACCTGGCGCTTGCCCACCCGCAGCTCTTCTTCCACCACGGGGATGGTCGCTTCACCGCGTTGAGTTTCCAGCGTGCGGTAGCGCTCGCGCTCCTGGTGGATCTCTGTATCGCTGTAGGGCTGCGCCGTGTGATCATACCCGGTCCAGCCCTGTTCGCGCCACATGGACAGACGCTGGTCGATATCGACCGGAACATGGTGTTCCATAATATCCGCCGCCTTGTCCGCATGCTCATTGTCAACAGTGATTGCAACCAGTGAGCCGCCCCGGCGCACGCCCTCGGCGTACGTATCGGCCTGATCCCCCGGCAGCCCGATATTGGTCAACTCATTCACGACATTCTTAGCACCATTACCGCGTCCGCGACTGCTGGTATCCTCCGTGGCGATAAGCTCGATATCCTGGCGGGAGAAACCGTTCTTTTCCAGATCCTGTGCTACTGTTCGGGCTATACTGAGATCATCATAAAGTCCAACTATTGCTTTAGCCATAGTCTCCTCCCTTGATTAGTTGTGTTTTCGCTTAGAAAGAGAAGAACAGACAAACACAGAACAACCATACCATTTGATGACGATGCACCAGACGCGCTCTGTTCCGGGTTTCTCTGTTCTCTCGCTGTCACTACCCTGTGCTATGGTTTTTAATGCTCAATGTGTATCTTAACTTTGCTGTGGTACCTGCCACGTTTTATGAAGTCTGGTATGACATGACATTATCCGTCCCTCGAACATATTCGGACTAGAACACCCACCATAGGAGCAGCAGCACAACGAGCACCGCCATAACGATTCCGATAATGGTCATCATCTGCGACTGCGACCGTCCCGGCGATGCGTCCCGGTCGTACACGCCCACATTGCTCTCAGTCTGCCCCGATGGAACACTCCGCTGCTCCGGTTCCTCAACCGTTCCGCGATACTTCGGGTCACTCATAACCGCCTCCTTACGCTTTCTTTCTTCAGAAAAAATCAACAACGCTCCAGTGCCAGGAAAACTATTCTTTTCCGGCACTGGAGCATTGCAGCATTTACCGGCTCAGGGACTGCTTAGCGATGGCTGCGGGCCTGATCCCAGGCATACCGCACTTCGCTCTTGAACTGGTCC
>DAOTUI010000146.1:0-32304 GCA_034437035.1 Chloroflexaceae bacterium | reverse complement strand
TTACGCGGTGTGTGTTCAAACCGGGCGTTTCACCCGGTGAACGGCAGAATCGCCTGCGGCAGCATGGTACGTGATCGATCTTTTTCACGAAATTTTGGCTCTTCGAGCCAAAATTTCGTGAAAAAGATCTGGTTTGCTCCGCCCTGCCGGAGGCGAAATTTCCTTTCAGGTTTGTGACCGCGTAACTTGTGTAACTTACAGGAGTTACGCGGGCGGTTTATCAAACCGGGCGTTTCACCCGGTGAACGGCAGAATCGCCTGCGGCAGCATGGTACGTGATCGATCTTTTTCATAAAAATGTTGCACCATGTGCAACATTTTTATGAAAAAGAATGGAATCTTCCGCCCTGCCGGAGGCGAATCGGGCCGGTTGTCCAGGCAAATGCCTGATTTGAATACCCATCGCGTATGTCGTGTAACTTATACGACATACGCGGTGACAGTTTGGAGCACGAACCACACGACATGAGCGAACACCGCGAAACGACCAATGCTGACATGGATCCGGCGATCCCGCGTCTGTTTGGCTGCCTACCGTCTAACGCGTGTCACTCACTGTTCAAATGTCCACTGCAGCAGTTCCCCGGCTTCGTCACCAATGCCATAGGCCAGAAAGAGCGGACGCTCACCTTGAGGGTAGGTCGGGACAGCCGTAAGTGGTTCCGCCTCAGCGCCAAACGCCCGCAGCGCGGCATCGCGCACCTCCGGGAGCGTACTAGCAGGCAACAGCAGTAACGCCTGATCACCGACTGGAGCGGATAGTTGCGCCCCACTGACCGACTCGACCGGGATGTCGTTCGTCAGGTAACGCAGCGCATCGGTTTGCAGGGTCTTCTCCAGAATGAACACCTTCACAGACTGTAGCTCCGGATCATCCACGACAAACGGGGCGCGGGCCACCCGGGCCATCGCTGTCTCGGTGACATAAAACTCGCTGTAGACGGCCGGGTTCTGCGCCATCGCCCCAAAGTAGAGCCAGACATTAAACACCAGACTACCCACCAGAAAAGGCAAGAGGATGAAGAAGAAAGAAGAAAAAGAAAATCGCTGGTTTTCTGTTTTCTGCCTGCTACCTGCTACCTGCTGCCTGCTGCCTGCTGCCTGCTGTCTCAGAGTCTCCAGTCCAAAGCCCGCCAGCATACAGGCCGGAGCCAGCGTGCCGAGTGAGCGCATGGCGTGCGGCGCATCCCCACTGAAGAGCCCCGGCAGCAGATTAAGCGCGGGTAGCAGCAGCAGCGCCGGCATTCCCGGTCGGCGCCGGCGCGCAATTGCCAACCCTAGCCCCACCAGCAACAATGTCCCGGCAATCGGATCAAGCATTGGCGCACCGGGGGCATGATGGCGACCATTGGGTTCACCCGTGACATGCCACATCAGCAGATACTTACCGGCATTGCGCAGCAGCAACCTCAGCGGGGCATGGATCTCCGTGTTGTTCGTGTCCAGAACCGAGACGCGCGCAACTCGCCGATTGTAGCCCTCCCAATCGCCGGCAATAAAGTTGAGCAGCGGTGCCAGCGTCAGCAGTCCGATCAGCGCCGCCGCCGCCAGTGCCGGAGCCGCACGCCGCCAGTTTGCACGCGACGGACCCAGGCGCACCGCCGTCAGCACCGCCAGCGTGATCGGCCCCATCCGCCCGGTGTGGTAGGTGTAGGCCGCCAGCCCCGCACACAACGCCGCGCCACCGAGCAGCAGGACCATCTTCACCCGCGTCCGCCCGGTTGTTGCATTGGGCAGTGTGCCCGCTTCACCCGGCGCACTGCTCGCCGGCAGCGCGCGCCACATCAGCCCTAACGCCATCAGCATCAGCAGATGATCCAGGGTAGCCGGAAAGGCCCAGCGGCTCATGCTCAGGCTCCAGGAGGCCCAGGCAATCAGCGCCGCGCTCAGCAGCGCCGCCCGCGCACCGATCAGCGGTCGTGCCGCCCACCAGAGCGCCAGTGGGGTGAGCGCCCCGGCCAGCGCGCTGATCAGGCGTGCGCTCCAGACGTGTGGTCCAAACGTACCGACAATCGGTGCCATCAGGTAGAAGAGCAGCGCAGGCAGGTCGGCCCCGCTAACCACATAGATCGGGCGAAATGTCGGGTCATTCCAGATGCGCAGGGCCAGTGAAGCATGCCGGGCCTCATCCCGCCAGATGCCCAGCGGCAGGCTGTCCAGGTGGTACAGGCGCAACCCGACTGCCAGTAGTGTGATGCCGACCAGCGCGGCGGCCTCGACCCGTACCCCAATCCGCCGCGTAGATACCCGTTCAGGAGCGGCGGCGTCCGTATCAACCAGCCCGGTCAGCGCCAGCAGTGTGCCGGTCAGCAACACCGCCAGGCCCGGTGCCGCAGGCAGATCGAACCGTAGCGCCACCACGGCAACCAGCATCAACGCCAGGCCGCTCCAGGGCGCGAAAGGCACCCGTCCGCGCAAGCGGCGCAGGCTCATCGGGGCCACGACCAATCCCAGCAGCGGGGCAAAAGGCCACCAGGGCCACCAGATCGTCGGCAGGAGATAGCCCGAGGTCAGCGGGTAGGCCGCCGCCAGTCCCGCCACCCCTGCCGACACTATCCCAACCCCAAAGACAATCCGTATCCGGACACCAGACCACCATAACAGCAAACAGGTTAGCAGCGGCAGCGTGAGCAAAAAGAAAGTCCGTTGCGGTGGGGGCAGGTTCCCGGCAGCGCCAACCGGCCACATCACCAGACTGTTGGTTGCCACCCCCAGGTTACGGGTATCCTCGCCGCCTGGACGAAAGAAACTACTCTTCAGCAGCAGCGCCGTATCACCGGATGTCCTGGTGGGCACCAGCACCTGGTAGTTGCGCCAACCGAAACCCAGTGTAAACTCACCCAGATCGTAGTTGCCCACTGCTAATTCCACAGTTGCCGGAGGAGCATCATCGGGACGTAGCGAGATCAGGCGCAGATTGACCCGCGCCGGACGTCCGTCAAAGCCATAGAGAAATACCCCCGCCAGCGGTTGCGACCAGCGGTACTTCTCCCGATTATTCTGCTCAAGCTCATAAAACCGCACCAGCACCCGCTCATCATTGAAACCGCCGACGGCCAGACGCAGGTAGGGATCGGCAAACTGCGCACCGATCAGCATCAGACTAAGCGTGAGGAGCAGCAGCAACCCGGCCGCAAGCGGCGGCCGCGACAACGCAAATGGGGCGGCCTGATGCAGCGTACACTGGATTCTTTGCGATAACAAACCCGGTTGACTCACAGATGTAGCGACTCCTCGTGGGCGGTAGGGTGCAGCATACTGCGTCCCAAATAGTGACACGGTATCATACTCGAGATAGTGCCGTCATGCAACTGTCTGCCTCTGGCGACAAAGTCCTATCCAAAGGTGGGATGAAAAGGGGACTGCTGGGATGCACACAGATGTCAAAAAGTCGTTATACTGTGATATTGAGACCTCTCGGTTCACTACTTTCGTGTGTCCTGGCATGCAAAAACATCGCTGAATGCCTGTCACTCACATCGCGCGGTTGCAAGGGAGAGAACATGTGGGATTTTATTTTTGAGAGCATCGAAGCCGGTGTGATCGGGTTAATTATTGTCTATCTGCTCTGGATTGGCCGGCGCGAACAACTCTATACCCACAAGGGATGGACCGCCATTGTGCTGGGGTTTGGCATGATCGGGGTGGGCAGCATCGTCAGAATGGCTGATGAACTCCCCCTGATGCGCCAGTTAGGCATCTTTGAGGGAACCGCATACGAGGCACTGTTTGAGGAGGGTATCGGCGGCTTTCTAGGGTACATCCTGATTATCATCGGGTTCTGGCACTGGCTACCCGGGATTACCATGTCGCACCGGGCCCGACAGGAACTAGAAAAAACAAATGATGACCTGGAAATGCTGGTTGCGACCCGCGCTGCCGAGTTGCTGCAAGCCAATCACCAGTTGCAGCAGGAAGTCGAGGAGCGGAAAGCGGCCGAGCAACAACTCTGCCTCTATCATCGCGCGATCCTGGCAACCAGCAGCGGTATCCTGATTACCGACCCGAACCAGCCCGATAACCCGGTCATCTCCTGCAATCCCGCATTTGAGCGCATCTCCGGCTATACCAGTGACGAAGTACTGGGGCGGAACTGCCGTTTTTTACAGGGACCGGATACCGACCCGGATGCCCGGCACCATATCCGCCAGGCGATTGACAACGAACATGAGTGCCATGTGGTCGTCAAAAACTATCGCAAAGACGGCACGCCATTCTGGAATAAGCTGGCGATTGCGCCCGTGCGTGATGCCGACGGCGGGTTAACCCACTTTATTGGCATTCAGACCGATATTACCGAGTGGAAGCAGGCCGAAGCAGCGCTACGCAAGAGTGAGGAGTTGTATCGCACGCTTGCCCGCAGCCTGCCCGACTCCTCAGTAATCCTGTTTGACCAGGATCTCTGCTGCATCATCGCCGAGGGTCCGGCACTGGCAACCACCGGCTTCGCCAACCGACAGATTGAAGGCAAGATGCTTCGGGAAGTGTTACCGCGCCAAATCCATGAAGAGCTTATGCCCTACTACCGGGCCGCATTTGCCGGAGGTGCGACGATTTATGAGAAGACATTTGAAAAAACCATTTATCTTATCCATACTTTGCCGGTAAAAAATGAACATGACGCGATCTTCGCCGGTATGCTGCTGGTGCAGGATATTACCGAGCACCGGCGCGCGGAACAGGCGCTGCGCGAGAGCGATAAACTGCTGCGCACCGTTATCGCCGGCGCGCCGATCTTTCTCTTCGCCCTGGACAACACGGGAGCTTTTACGCTGCTCGAAGGCAAGGGACTGGATCTGCTGCAACTCAAACCGGGCGATGCCGGGGGCCGCTCCGTCTTCGATATCTACCGTGATATGCCCGAAGTGCAGGCCTACAACCAGCGGGCACTGGCGGGTGAGACATTTACCGCCACGATAGCGGTCGCCGGGTTGATCTTTGAAACCCGTTACTCTCCCCTCCGCGACGAAGACGGTAACGTCTTTAGCGTCATTGGCGTGGCGACCGATATTACCGAGCGGGAGCAAACCCGCGAAGCATTACGCCACCAGCGCGATTTTGCCCTCCAGATCATGAACACCATGGGCCAGGGGCTGATCGTGACCAATGTTAACTGCCAGTTTGAGTTTGTGAACCCGGCATGCGCGCAAATGCTAAGCGCTACCCCCGATGCACTGATTGGCCGCTCGTTTAGCGACTTCGTTGTGTCCGCCGACAGAGCAATCCTGACCGACGCCTTTACGCGCCGCCTGGCGGGAGAAACCACTACCTACGAGATTCGCCTGCGCCGGGCCGATGATCAGATGGTCTACGCACTGATCAATGGTGTACCGCGCCGGCATGATAATCAGGTAATTGGCTCCATCGCGGTTATCTCCGATCTGACGCAACATCGCCAGATGGAAGAAGATCTGGAGCAAGCCCGCAACCAGGCGCTCGAAGCCTCCCGGCTGAAGTCGGAATTTCTGGCAACCATGAGCCACGAGATTCGCACCCCCATCAACGCAATTATTGGCATGACCGAACTGCTTGTCGATACACCGCTGGCCCCCAACCAGCGCGAGTTTGCCACCATCGTACACGAGTCCGGGCAGGCACTCCTGACCATCATCGACGATATCCTGGACTTCTCGAAGATCGAAGCCGGTAAGTTGATTCTTGATCATGTGGATTTCTGTCCGGTTAACATTGTCGAAGGAACGGCGGATCTGCTTTCATCAAAGGCATATGAGAAAGATATCGCTTTGATGACCTGGATTGCCCCGGATGTTCCCGACAGCCTCCGGGGCGACCCCGGACGGCTGCGTCAGGTGTTGATCAATCTGGTCGGAAATGCGATTAAATTTACGAACCAGGGCGAAGTCGTGGTCCGTGTAACACTGAAAAGTGCCACAAACATGAATAATGTTGTCCTGCGTTTTGCCATTAGCGACACCGGCATTGGTCTGTCAAACGTAGCGCACCATCGGTTATTCGAGCCGTTTATGCAGGAAGACGGCTCGACGACACGCCGGTATGGTGGCACGGGGCTGGGCCTGGCGATCTCCAAACATCTGGCCGAGTTGATGGGCGGCACAATCGGGTTCGAGAGTGTTCTTCACCAGGGATCGACCTTCTGGTTTACCGCACGGTTTGAACGCGTTGCCGCGCCGGATCGGCTTGCCTTCCGGGAGCAGGACGATCTGCGTGGCGCGCGGGCGCTCCTGGTTACGAGCAACCGGACCAACCAGGAGATTCTTCAGAGCTATGCTACACTCCATGGCATGCAGTGCGTCGGCACGACAATGGGTGCAACAGCGCAGCACCTCCTGCAAACCGCCGTTGCAGAGGAACAGCCCTATGCGCTGGCAGTTGTCGATCTAACGCTGCACGATATGGATGGGTTTGAACTGGCGCAGATTATTCAGGATGATCCGCTGATTGCGAATACGCCACTGGTCTTGCTGACCCGGCTTGATCAGCGCGAACAACGGCAACTGGCAGTGCAGGCCGGGTTTTCGGCCTATCTGACCATGCCGGTGAAGCGGGGGCCGTTTCTCGGAACGATGGTCGGGGTACTCGCCGGTACCGTACAGATGTCGTCGGTAGAAATCGGCGGCGAGGCGTTTGCGCTGCAGATAGACACCGGGCCCGACATGCTGCACACGGCACGCACGGAGAAACTCATTCTCCTGGTTGAAGATAACCCGGCGAACCAGCGGCTGGCACTGCGGCAATTGGAGAAACTTGGATATACTGTCCACGCAGTGACAAATGGGCGTGAGGCAGTGGAGGCGGTGCGCTGTGCTGCCGGCGTCTATGCGCTGGTCTTGATGGACTGCCAGACGCCGGAGATGGATGGCTACGCTGCCACCAGCGCCATTCGTGATATGGAGCAGACCAACGGGCGGCACCTGCCGATTGTGGCAATGACCGCCAACGCCATGCAGGGCGACCGGGAGGCATGCCTGGTGGTGGGCATGGATGATTACATCAGCAAGCCGGTCAGTCTGCACTCTCTGCGTAGCGTGCTTGAGCGCTGGATCACCCGTACACCGGCAAACAATCCGGATCTACCCCTGCCTGGTACGTCGCGTGGTGCGTCTAACGGTTGTCTGCTGGATACAAGTGTAATCCAGAGTCTGCATGAGTTACAGGCGGCCGGCGAACCCAATTTCTTGAGCGATTTGATCAATATCTATTTTTCTGATGCGCCAATATTTATCAATAAGATGAAGGTTGCACTCGCACATGCGGAAATGGTATCTCTCTGCGAGGCGGTGCATAGCTTTAAGGGAAGTAGCGCCAGCATCGGCGCAAGAACCGTAGCCATACTCTGCCGCGAGCTGGAGCTGCTGGTGCGTTCCGGCAGTCTGGCAGGGGCGCAGGATCTACTGCTGCGCATCGAAGCCGAATATGAGCGGGTCAAACCGGAGCTGGAGGCCGAACGAAGCGGCAAGTGACGCTCAAGGAGCAACATCTCTTATGTCAATCGCCGATCTACGCCAGGAGTACAGCCGCCAGGGGCTGAACGAGGCTGAGGTTGATCCCAATCCGCTGGCGCTATTTGACACCTGGCTGGCTGAGGCAATCCGCGCGCAGGTGTATGAGCCCAATGCAATGACGCTGGCAACCGTATCGGCGGAGGGCCGACCGGCGGCACGGATGGTGCTGCTCAAGGGCTTTGACGCGGCGGGGTTTGTCTTCTACACTAACTACACCAGCCGCAAAGGGCAGGAACTGGCGCAGACGCCCTGGGCCGCGCTGGTCTTCTGGTGGGGCGAACTGGAGCGCCAGGTGCGGATCGAAGGCCCGGTCACACCCGTATCGGCGGCGGAGTCAGATGCCTACTTCGAGAGCCGTCCCCGGGGCAGTCGTCTGGGAGCCCTGGCCTCCCCGCAGAGCCGGATTATCGACAGCCGCCGGCAGTTGGAGCAGCGTTTAGCGGAACTGCAGGCAGAGTATGCGCAGCGCGATCCGCCGCGACCGCCGCACTGGGGTGGGTATCGCCTGGCGCCGCTCTCCATTGAGTTCTGGAAGGGCCGCCCTAACCGGCTCCATGATCGCCTGCGCTACCAGCGGCAGGGCGATGGAAGCTGGCGAATTGATCGCCTGGCCCCATGAACGCAAACTGCTCGATCCGGTTATTACGACTTTCCCTGGTAACGGCCACCCGGCTTTAGCGCCAATACCTTTCACGTAACACGCGTTACGCGGTTGACATGCAAACTGGACGTTTCATGCGATGGAAGCCCGATTCGCCTGCGGCAGCATGGTACTCGTTTTTTCTTTTTCACAAAAATGTTGCACAATGTGCAACATTTTTGTGAAAAAGAAAGGAGTCTTCCGCCCTGCCGGAGGCGAAAATGCCTTTTGCGTAAGCAACCGCGTAAGTCGTGTCACGTAATAGGACTTACGCGGTGGGCGTTTGGACCACGAACACCACGACATGAGCGAAACCCGCGAACCTGCCAATGCTGACATACATCAGGCGATCCCGGGTTTGGTGGGAATATCGCCTCCGGCAGGACGCAGGCGATGACTGCGTTCCATCTGGTGAAACGCCTGGTTTGAACACTCACCGCATACGTGGTGTTATGTAGAAGGTAGCGTCTTAGCGCTGCAGCAGTGGCAGGAACAGGATCGATACCCGCTCGACCACGCGCAGGGTCACGGTGATGGTCTGATTACTGTTTTCGATACTGGGATCATCGGCGATAATCTGGATATCGGCGTGATAGGTGCCCGGGCTCATGCCGGTTGGCGTCATTACCAGCGTCAGCGGTTCGCCACTGGTGCCGTCAAGCGGTTCTATGTCAAGCCAGGCGGCATTGGTTGAGGTAGCATCAACATGCCAGGTGAATGCTGCCGCCCCGCTACTGGTAACGCTGAGGGGCACCGAGCGTGCCGGGAAAGATGATTCCGCCAGGTAGGTGATTGTCTGCGGGAATAACTCCATCATCGCCGGCTGGAACAGGTCGGCGAGGGTGCTGTCCGGCAGCCCGGCAAAGGCATAGCTGTACTGCGTCTGCTCCGCCTGGACCTCCTTATCCAGCCAGAGCGCCATGCCGGAATGGTCGGAGTGAGTATAGCGTTCAACCGTTTCGGGGTTGAAGTCGTAAAAGATTTCGTAGGTTTCTTGCAACGTCTGGCCCTGGAAGAGCAGGCGTAGCAACTTCTGAAAGGCATCGCCATACCAGCTTGCGTAATAGCCGGCCGCGCCAACGTCAAAGAAGGGATCAGAGTATTGGGCAACCCGGCGCTGCGCCTCGGCACTGCTGATCGGACTGCTATCACTGCTGGATGTCCCGGCGGTAAAACAGCCGTACAGCATCACAATCGCATTGGGAGCAAGCTGCAACTCCATGCGAATATCATCATTGGAAATAAAGCGGTCTTTGAGGGCAAAGCCCCCGACCGGCGGGTTGGGCGTATCGTCCCAGTAGACGCCATGCCCGCGATACAGCAGAAAGTGTGCGCCCTGAGCAGCACTGGTAATCTCTTCCCAGTCGTTGTTGGGGGTGTAGAATTTGTGAACCGTGACACCGTTGGCCTGCAGTTCGGCCGCTGCCAGGTCCATGTTTTGCTTTTCCTGTGTAGTCCAGGGGCCGTCGTCCCCGTCAATTGGCCCGACCAGCAACACGGCTTTGAGTGGCGGTAGTTCCAGTCCGGTGGGGATTGCGCTACGCATGTGTGCGTCGGTTTCCGAGACGGGTTCGTGGTGGCGTGGTGGCGTTTCCGGCGTTTGGGGTGTTGCGTTTGCAGCAACAGTAGCATTGCCGTTCGTATATGCAGGAACCGCACTAATGCTGTCCATACCGAGAAGTAGTAGTACGCCGAGTAAGACGGTTACACCCAGGTGCTTCATTGCTCGCTCCTTTGAAGGGAAACGTTTGTTGCTTATGTCTACTCTAGCATGGTTAATCCGGGGTTTAAATAGGATGATCCGGCACTTTAACACTAGTACTGGTGGTTAATCCATGGCGCTTCCACATGAAACAGCAGCGTCTGACGTAGCCTGGCGCTGTCTGCCCTTTAGCACGGCTCCGGCAACTGTTCAACTGGCCTCCGCCGAGGCACTGCTGGTCGGATTGGACACGCAACAACGCCCGGTGATGCGCTGGTACACGGCCAGTGCGCCGGCCCTGGTGTTGGGAACGGGTCAGCGGCCGGATGCGGCGGATCTAGCAGCCTGTACACAGGCGGGAGTAACGCTGCATCGCCGTTCAAGTGGTGGTACGGCCGTGCTGCTTGCACCCGGCTTCCTGATGCTCGATATTGCCCTGCCGCGCGCGCATCGCCTCCACCTGAGCGATGTCACTGAGTCCTACCGCTGGCTCGGTGCGGTCTGGGTGGCGACGCTGGGCTTGCTCGGCCTGCAGGCGCGGCACATCCCCACCCCGGAGGCGCGGGCCGATCTGCAGGCACTGGATCAGACAACGCGGCTGGCCTGCTTTGGCGGACGTTCGCCCTACGAAGTGCTGGTTGGGGCGCGCAAGCTGGTCGGGCTATCACAGATACGCCGCCGGTATGGTGCGCTGCTCCAGGCCGGCATTTACCTCTCCTGGTCGCCCGGCGATCTGGCGCAGTTGCTGGCGCTACCGACTGCTGCCCAGGCACTCCTCACGGAACAGTTAACGGCGCGGGTTGCCGACCTGGAGGAGTTGCTATCGACCCCACCCGATCCGCCCACGATTATGGCAGCCTTTGCGCGCGCCCTGTATGAACTTGAGAGAGTTACCCTGGAACGCGCATCCTGGAGCGTGGATGAGTTAGCCGCGCGGGAGCAGGCCCAGGCACGCTACGTGCCGATTACGCCGTAGCGCCGGCACAACTGCAACTATTGCCGATCCGCTTACGTCATACCGACAGCAAAATGGCATGGTTATATCACACAGGAGGCAACAACAATGTCTACTATCGTTGTACAGGATCGCGGTCCCAATATTCTTCTGCGCGCAGTCTACTTTATTGTTGTTGGTATCTGGTTGAGCGGGATCTGGGCGACGGTTGCCTGGGTGTTATGTGTCACCATCATCGGGCTACCGCCGGGGCTCTGGATGCTCAACCGGCTGCCACAGGTGACAACGCTCCAGCCGCAACGCAATGATCTGGTGATTACAGCCGGCGGCACAGCAACTCGCCAGAATGTTCCGCAGCGCTCCTTCCTTGTGCGGGCACTCTACTTCGTCCTGGTTGGCTGGTGGTTTAGCGCGCTCTGGTTGACCGTGGCATGGGCACTCTGCACGGTGATTATCGGGCTGCCCTTCGGCTTCTGGATGTTCAACCGCGTCCCGGCGGTCATTACGCTGGCCCGAACATAATAAAGACGAGTTACGTGGTACGGTCTACTCCACCCTCCCGGAAACGATCAGGGTTGCCAACCGCGTAACCTGGTTCATTCCACACATAACAACCGCGCGAACTGCTGCTCCAGTTCCTCCAGCGGGAGCAGTTCGCGCAGGCTGAAGTGGTAGTTGACCGTCACGCCTTTGTGCTGACCATCTACATAGTCACTGGCGGTTGAACGCCGCCGGTAGCGCCGCCGCGCTCCCTCCCGCCGATAAATCGCGCGCAATGCCGCAAGCGTCTGTCCCCAGCATCCCGCCCCCAGACAGGGACGCCGCACACACCAGATGATAAACAGGGGAATTTGCTCCTGTTCATACAACGTCATGTACCGCTCCAGATCGCTCAGATTCAGGGCAACGGTTTCGTAGGGGCGTAACGCGGCGTGGGGGAGCAGCCGCTCTACCGCCATAAACGCGCGCCCCTGCGCTTTTACCTCGATCCGCGCGCACACCCGGTCGCCATAGCGCAGTTCCAGGTCGGGCAGGCCGTGGGCAGTTGCCGGGGTTTTCCGCCCCTGCCAGGGCAGCAGTGTTGTCAGGTGGGCCAGCAGCCAGTCCTCAGTCTGGTGGGCAAGCTGAAGATCATCCGCAAAAATATAGGCGCTCTTTGAACGACCGTCGCAACGTGTGGGGCACTGGTCGCAGTTGTAGCGACGCTGGTAGGTCAGATCGATGGACATGGCTACGGCTACCTCCCGGTGCTGGAATTAATCCGGCGACAATGAAATGCCCTGCCCGCCGGTTTGGTTCTGCCGGGCAGTCACTGGAAAACGGTCGCTTCGGACACCAGGTAGTATAGCATGAACCCTTGACAGCGAGCGGCGTATGTGTTATTTTTTGAATGAACGGTCATTCAATTATTACACTGAACTAACACAAGTTCGCGTAACGTATATCAGCACGGGTCGTTTCGCGGTGTTCGCTCATATCGTGTTGCTCGTGGTCCAAACGCCCAGCGCGTAAGTCGTGTAATTGACACAAGTTACGCGGTCCCTGACCTGAAAGGTATTTCAGCCTCCGGCAGGGTGGAAGAAACCCGATCTTTTTTCAAAAAAATTCACGTTGTGAATTTTTTTGAAAAAGAATAAAAGGAGTACCATGCTGCCGCAGGCGAATCTGGCATTTGGGGCCGGCACCAGGCCGGAATTCGCAGGACCACGTACGTCGTGTAATTGAAAGGCTGCCATGTCACCACGGACTGCCCAACAAAACCAGACGCTCCGCAAAGAGCGCCGCACTGAAATCCTGGAGAGCGCGCTGGTCCTGTTTGCACGCTTCGGCTACGAACGCACCTCGGTAAGAATGATTGCCCAGGAAGCCGGGATTTCTCAGGGCCTGATGTACAACTATTTTGCCGGCAAGGAAGAACTGCTGCGCGCGCTCTTTCTGCAGGGCATGGAAGATGTGCAGCATGCCTTCGCCAGTGCGGAGGAAACCGCCGAACCCCGGCAGCGGCTAGAGCAGATCATCCGCACAAGTTTTGCGCTGGTACAGCAGAATATGCGCTACTGGCAGCTCTTCTACAGTGTGCGCATGCAGCCCACCGTTATTGCCGGGTTGGCCGAGGAGATCCAGGCCGGGGCGGATGCAATTCGCCGGACGTTTGAGGCGCACTTTCGGGATCTTCGTGCCGATAATCCGGCAATCCAGGCCGCACTGCTCTTTGCCCTGATCGACGGGGTGGCGCAGCAATATACGCTGGACCCGGACGGCTATCCGCTTGAGGCGGTGATTTCCGAAGTGATTGCCACGTTTTGTGGTACCGATACGTAGCGCCGGGAGTGTCATCCAACGTACACGCTTACCTACTATAACAGGATTTACGCGGACTTTCCGTGAAAAGACATATTTCGCTTCAGGCAAAGTGGAACAGGATAATTCTTTCTCACAAAAAACTTGCTCTGAGAGCAAGTTTTTTGTGAGAAAGAGAAAATAACTACCATGCTGCCGCAGGCGAAGACCGCGTTCTGGGCGGTAAACATGCCGGAATAGACTGTACCGGGCAACTTCTGTACTAGAAGATATGAAACGAGGATTGTGATGCAAATCCCAGACTGGCTTGACCGCCAGGAATACCCCTTCGCTCCAAAATTTCTGGAACTGGAGGGGGGCCGGATGCACTATGTGGACGAAGGGCAGGGTCGCCCGCTCGTGATGGTGCATGGCACGCCGACCTGGTCCTTTCTCTACCGCCATCTGATCAAGGAACTGGCGGGAACATATCGCTGTATCGCTCCGGACCATCTCGGGTTTGGCCTCTCCGAGAAGCCCGCCGACTGGAGTTACCGCCCCGTCGATCATGCCCGAAACCTGCGCACCCTGATCGAACGGCTGGAACTCAGAGATATCATCCTGGTAGTGCATGACTTTGGTGGGCCGATTGGCCTCTCCTACGCCATCGAGCAACCGGACAACGTGAGCGGGGTGGTGCTGTGTAACACCTGGATGTGGAGCTTGCAGGACGATCCGACAATCCGGCGGATGGGCCGGTTTGTGAGCGGTCCCATCGGGAGGTTTTTGTATATGCGCCTGAATTTCTCGCCCCGTGTGCTGATCCGCTCTTTCTGGGGAAACAAATCGAAGCTCACCCGAAACATTCATCAGCACTACACCCGCGTGTTCCCGCGTGCGCCGGAGCGCCGATCAACCTGGGTGCCGGCGCGCGAGTTGCTCGGCTCCAGCGCCTGGTATGCCGAGTTGTGGCAGCAGCGGCAACAACTCCGGGAGCAGCCGCTGCTGTTTCTGTGGGGCATGCGCGACCCGGCATTTAAGCCGGATGCCCTGGCGCGCTGGCAGGAAGCCTTTCCGCACGCCGAAACTGTCACCTTCCCCGATGCCGGCCATTTTGTCCCGGAAGAGGTCGGCCGCGCGCTGGGGCCGGTTGTGGCTCGATTCTGCAAACAGATATCGGTTCTCCCACAGGTGTAATCCGCTATCTGATCTGCGGGTGGGACGCAGTATGTTGCGCCCCACCTCCGCTACCTCTCAAGTGTAGACTTTTTCGTCAGAGCGCATTGGAATGCGGTCAATGGGAGCGGCAGCGGCTGCCGCTCCCGTGCAGTATGTTCCGCATTGGGACGGGCTGCGGACGCGCAGAAGCGCGTCCCTACCATAAAAAGCCTACACCTGAGAGGACGCAACTCCCCGCCGGGTGAGGAACCGTGTACGTCGTAGCATATGCCTGGAACCTGGTGAAGAATAGAGAGGATAACAAATGCGACCGCCAATGGCGGTCGCATAAAGGGCGCTACAATCATAATCTTACCCGTACCAGCCGCGCCTCCGGGGACGTTCCGGTGGGGCCGGGGGCAATTCTACCTCACCGCCGTGATCAGGAAATGTCATACCAAACCCGCGTTTGAGAATATCCCGAACAGTGGACTCATAGCTCTGGTCAGCCACCAGGGTGACGGAGAGGCAGCGCGTTGGATCGTGGGGGTCACGCTCAACATCAGCCCGCTGCCAGTGGGGCCAGCGTCGTAATGTGGTCAGAATACGATTCTCAGCCTCACCCCGGAGCGTCAGCCTGATTTCACCGGAAACGCTGGTCGATAGCGTTGTCATCACACATCTCCTTCCGATGAAAACGAGCCAGCCCGGAAGGACTGGCTCGTTTGCGGTACAATCGTGGCGCTGTAACCGCTTCAACCGGGTGAGCGAAGATCGGCATTGACTGCGCACACAGGGTTGCCTTCCCGATTACTGCGCATGGAGAACGTTTAGTAGCGTCCGTACGAGTTGCGCGGGCCGCGCCGTGGGCGGCTGTTGCCCTTCTCCTCGGCCTCATTGACACGCACCTGGCGACCATCAATCTCGCGTCCGTTTGTCGCGTTAATAACGGCATTCAGATCGTCGGCCTGCATCTCCACAAAGCCAAAGCCCCGCGAGCGACCGGTTTCCCGATCCGTGATTACCCGAACACTCTCGATTTCACCATGGTCGCGAAACATGTCTTCCAGTTCGGCATCACCAACACTCCAGGGCAAGTTACCGACGAACAGTTTGATTTGCATAAAAATACTCTTACTCCTCTGCCGACATAATATCAGTATGTAGCAGATTTTAGCGTAGCAGACTCCCGGAGAGTTACTACATGATCCATAGGACAAAGACGCGGTACGCAGGTGCGGGGAGAAAGGATGCTTCGCCATCTCACGCATGCGCTCACAACAGACACTCTTCTAACATTAGGATGAAGATTACGCGAGCGCAAAGAGATGAAGAGGAACAACCGATGCAAATCTCGCAGTGCCATACGTTGGTCAACGTTTTGCATTATACCACATCTTTATACATTCTGCCACGCAAATTGCCCATGTTCCGGCAGTTTCAACCGGGCTCATATCTGGTAGAATGACTATTGCTCCATTATTCCGGCATTCCGGCAGTATTTCGCAGAAACCAGGTGGACCTATGCACGTCGAGACAGCACACCGGCCCTGGGAACTTCCCCGGCGGCCCTGGGCGATGGCAATGCAGTGGCACGATCTGCTCTTTATGCACTGGCCGCTGCCGGTTGCAGTGCTACGCGCGCATATTCCCCCCACGCTGATGATTGATACTTTCGACGGAATGGCCTGGATCGGGGTTGTGCCCTTTCATATGCGCGGCGTGCGTCCACGCTACCTGCCCGAGCTGCCCGGTCTCGCCACCTTTCCCGAACTGAATTTGCGAACTTATGTTATCGCCGGGGATAAGCCGGGGGTCTGGTTTTTTAGCCTCGATGCGGCCAACCCGATTGCGGTGCGCGGAGCCCGCTGGACGTTTCATCTGCCCTACTACGATGCGCGGATGCTTTCGGAACGCGCAGGTGAGCAGGTCAACTATACCAGCCGGCGCACTCACCGGGGCGCGCCGGCGGCCATATTTCAGGCACGCTACCGGCCAACCGGACCTGTGTACCAATCTGCGCCGGGAACTATCGATCATTGGCTGACCGAGCGCTACTGCCTCTACGCCGCTGACCGACGGGGGCGGGCCTGGCGGGGCGAGATCCATCATCCGCCCTGGCCCCTGCAACCCGCCGCTGCCGACGTCATGTTGAACCGGATGACCCATCAGATCAACCTGGATCTGCCCGACGTGCCCCCACTCCTGCATTTCACGCGCCGGCTCGATGTGGTCGCCTGGACGTTGCAGCCGGTGTAACCGGTTACAGGCGCGGTTGCCGTATGCATACGGCAAGATGAACGTTGAAAAATAAATCCGGCCATCGCTTCAGGAATCCCGGCTTCAGCCGGATCAGACTTGCCCGGCAGTTGGCCGCTGTCCCGTCAGGCATCCACCGGCAAAAGCCGGGATTCTCGGTCGTTTCATATCCGGGCTATTTTTCAAACATCTTCGGATCGCAAAATTCATGCAGCCGCACCTGCACTGACGTTGACGTAATCCTATACTGTCGGCTATTCCGCCTGCGTATCGTCCGGGTGAAACTCATCGGCCCAGGGATAGTTGAGCAGGAAGGGATCGGGTTCAACCGGCGCGCCCGAGTTCCAGATCTCCGCAAACTGGCCGTCCGATTTGATCCGACCGATGCGCACTGTTTTATAGAGATGCTGGGTATCCGGATCGATCGTGACGTGGCCTTCCGGCGCGGCAAACTCCAGTCCCCGTGCGGCTGCCCGCACCGCATCTACATCGGTGGTACCGGCCCGCTCAACCGCCAGCGCCCAGAGATGCACACCAACATACATCGCCTCGATCGGGTCCGACGTGACGCGGCGTTCGCCATACTTTTCGCGGTAGGCCGCAACAAAGGCCGCATTGGCAGGCGTGTCGGTGGTCTGGAAATAGTTCCAGGCCGCCAGATGGTTGACCAGATGTTCCGCACCGATTGCGCGGATCTCCTCTTCGGCAATACTGACCGAGAGCAGCGGCAGTTCGGCGGCCGTATAGCCCGCCGCCTCAAACTGCTGGAAGAAGGCCACGTTGCTATCACCGTTGAGCGTGTTAATCACCACATCGGGCTGCGCAATCTGCATAAACGCGATAACATCGGCAAAATCCGTTGCGCCTAACGGTTTGTAGGTCTCTCCAACCATCACCCCTTGCTGTGCCCGCAGTTGCGCCTTGATAATCTCATTTGCCGTACGCGGAAACACATAGTCTGAACCAAGCAGAAAAAAACGCCGATAGTTTTGATCGAGTAGATAATCGATGGCCGGAATAATCTGCTGGTTGGTGGTCGCGCCCAGGTAGATAATATTGGGGGACTGTTCCAGGCCCTCGTACTGCACCGGATACCAGAGCAGCGCATTTTCCGCCTCCACCACCGGTAAAACCGCCTTCCGGCCGGCCGAAGTCCAGCAGCCAAAGATCGTTGCAACTTCTTCCTCGCGGATCAGTCGTTGGGCTTCCTCGGCAAAGATATCCCAGTCCGACGCACCATCCGCGACAACTGGTACGACCTTGCGCCCCAGCACCCCCCCGGCAGCGTTCAACTCATCAATCGCCAGCAGCGCCGCGTCGCGTACCGGGATCTCACTAATTGCCAGCGTACCGCTGAGGGAGTGTAGCAGGCCAACCCTGATCGGGTTATCATCGTCCAAGCGGGCAGGAGTGTCCGGTATGGTTGTGCAGGTGCTGCTGCCCAGCATCACGCCGCAGAGCAGCACCACGATCCACCATCGTGAATAATGCCGGCACATGTCATTCACCTGTTGTTTATTTCCTGGTTGCATGCGGCACCTCATAGCTCGAGTTAAAATCAGAGGGGGGAACGCGCGGGAGCAGCGCTTCGACGGCATCCCGCAACGTGTGGTAAGTGGCAATTGACCGGGGGGCCTGCCCCTGATCCACCACAGCCTGCGCCAGATCCGCCGAGACGCCCACCAGATAGATCCGCGTGCCGAGCAACCGGGTGGCCTGGATGGTCTGCTGCATACATACAATCACGGCGGCATCATGCGTGGTCATCCCGGTGACATCAAGGATGACACTGTGTACCCGCCGGGCATACACCGCCTGAAGCAGGATCTCCGTCATGCGGTTGACACGCTCCGCGTCCATATGCCCCACCACCGGCACAACCAGCACGCCGTCCAACACCGGCAACTGGGGAAAGGAGATGACGTTAATCGTTTCGATCAGGTCGGCCTGCCGGCGGTTGGCTGCCTCCAGTGCGGCGGTACGCTCCGCAATCGCCGCCTGTTGCATGCCGAGACTGGCGATCATGGCATTAAACCCCGCCTGGAGTTGCCCGACTTCGTGCCGGCTGGTTACGCGGACATGCCGGTCAAACTGACCCGTTCCCGCCGTGGTGACGGCATCACGCAGGTCGCGTAACGGTTTGACCAGTGTCCACCGGGTAAGCTGTAGCGCAGTCACAACTACGATACCCAGCAGGATAAAAATGCCCACCGCGCTATAGGCCCCCTGCCGGAAGCGCTGCTCAACCTCGGCAATAACCGCGGACGACTGTTGGCTGAGCAGGCGGGTGCCGGTCCGGCTCAACGTGCCGGCATCACGCGAGACCAGATCGAGCCGTTGCAGCGCGCGATCCACCTGATCCGGGTCATCGCGGGTAAGACCGTCAGTCAACCGCTCAAGCTGTTGCGCAGCAGCATCAAGGAGAGCAACGCGCTGTGCCTGACGATCCGCCGCAAAACCATCAGTGTCGTGCCGACTGGTGACCGCCGCAATGGTGGGCAGCAGGTCACTAGCTTCTGCCAGGGCATCGCGGGCATCCTGGAGCCGCCCCTGCTGACGGCTGCGGGCATACGCCGCAGCACTGATAACGACCCGGTCAATCGTGGTCTGGAATTGTCCCAGTACCTGCTCCTCCACCAGTATCTCGGAGGCCAGACGCTGGCCGGCGCGGCCCAGGCTCACAATGTTGCTGACCACAATCAGGCCCAGCAGAGCAACAACCAGCAGAATGCCCCCGCCAAGCAGGACAATATGCTCTGTCAGGCTGCGTGCCGGTTTCTCGTCGGTTCGATCAGACATAGAAACACTCCGTTGTGTTACAGGTGGTCAGGTTGTGTGTCTGACCCCCGGTTGCCTCGTGCCTTACGGCACAACAAAATCCGGCCCGGCGGCGATCGCCTCCAGACAGCGCGCATCGGGTGACGCAGTCGGGTCCGCAATAAAGGCAACGGCAATACCGAGCGGACAGGGACCGGCATCGATCAGCGTATGCCCGGCGCCGCGCACTTCAAAGAAGAAGCTGTTGGTCAGGTGGGTCGCAGCCTGAAGCCCCCACTGCGGCGGTGTCACCGGATCATACTCACCCACCAGTAGCAGCGTTGGAATAGCACTCTGGACCGGCGCGGTTTCGATTGCAGCCGCGGCCCCCGCCTGCCAGATATCGCAGGTTTCAAACAAGCCCTCCACCTCGGCCAGCAGCGGCTCGGCCAGTTGGGGCGGATAGTCCGCGCCGGCGGCAATCGCGGCATCCAGGTCGTTAAAGGGAATCTCCTCGTGGCACTCCACCGAGTTGTAGGCCCCCTCGCTGTCGGAGATATCGCCCTCCTGCCGCCGCCATTCCCCGGTGGCACCATTATCCGCCGGCAGTTCACTCAACGGTTCATAGTCCTCCGCGATGGCGGCGTCAAGCACAAACGGCAGTTTGGGGATGGTTGCGGTGTCGTAGAGCCACTCGACCAGACTGCTGACCAGTGTATCACCATCGAGCAAAAATTCCTCAGTTTCGCCGCTTTCCGGGTCTTCCAGCAGGAGTTCTACCGGAGTTTCATTCAGTTGATCAACCAGATCATAGAAAGCCGGCTCCAGATCCGGGTAAGCCGTATCACACGCCGGGTCGGCGGCGCACCCCTGGAGCAAAACCTGGATAGCGTTGGCGGCGTTGGCGGCCTGTTCGGTATAGGCATCGACCTCAGGGGGGTAGACCGAGTCGAGGATTACGCTGCGGATACCTTCCGGGTAATCGCGCATGGTTGTCAGGGCCACTCGGGTGCCGTAGGAAATACCCAGCAGGTTGACGGCATCATAACCGAGCGCCACGCGCAGGTCAGCAACATCGGCGGCACTGGCGGCACTGTTGTAGGCCGCCAGGTTCACCCCCTCGTCGCGCAACCGATCGCGGCAGGCGGTTATGGCCGCGATTTCATCGTCGTCCTCCCCCAGTTCCTCAACTTCGGGACAGTTGAGGCTGGGCAGCGAGAAGCCCGTGCCGCGCTGATCAAAGAGGATAATATCGCGCGTTTCACGGAAAGATGTTTTCAGCCAGTCGTCCAGTTCCAACAACGCGCTGTCGCCTGGTCCGCCGGACAGATAGATAATCGGGTCAGGGGCCGGGTCGGCGCTCAGGCTGGGGATGATGGCAACAGCCAGTTCCAGCAGCGGACTGTCGGCGTCGCTGCGCGCCTCGGGCACGAGCAGATAGCCACACGTAACATCGCTGATATCCTGATCAAATTCTTCCGGACCGAAGGGGCACGCGGACGCCTCAAACAGTGCCGGATCGGCATTATCGGCAGCGTCATCCGCCGGCAGGGAGGTCTCCGGGGCTGCACCGCAGGCACTCAAGAGGAACAGCAGACACAGGAGCAGACGAACATAGTGGGAGTGACATCGTGGCGACATAGTTGTTGTCCTTGGTTATTGTGTACCCGGCATTGGGCAATGCTGTTCTGCGGAAACCGCAAGCTGATGTGGTACCATGCTCAGTAGACAAACGTTGCAGATGCCGTAGTATGTAACGTGCGCGAACGGCAAACACTAATTTGACGATAGCGATTAGATCATACAGGAGGAGCGATGAATAGCTCACAGATGCGCGAACAGGCGCTTGACCCACGTCGATTAATCCTGCGCTGGCTGATCAGTACCCTGGCAATCTTTGCAGCGGTGTGGCTGGTACCCGGCATCGAGTTTTCCGGACCAGGCTGGGAACTCGGCATTGTGGCAGTCGTTTTTGGGTTGCTCAATGCGCTGATCCGCCCACTCCTGATCATTCTCACCTGTCCCTTGATCCTGCTGACCCTGGGGCTGTTCGGGCTGGTCATCAATGCCCTGCTGCTGGCGCTGGCGTCGGAACTGGCGCGTGGGCTGGGCATCGAGTTTTATGTCTATGATTTCTGGGCCGCCTTCTGGGGCGGACTGGTCATCTCCCTGGTCAGCCTGATCCTGAGTTACGTGGCCGGTGAGCAGCGCGTCCAGGTCCATGTGCGTCGGGGCAATGAATGAGTTTTAAGTTTTGAGTTTTAAGTTCTGAATGGAACCCGAAGCGGCTCCAGATTAATCCGGACTCAAAACTCAGAACTCAAAACTCAACATTCAACCGCTCCTATGCCCGCGCCGGTTGCTGCCGGGATGGACTGGATGCGCCGGATGTGTTCGCAGTACCGTCGCCGGCCGCCCGCCGGGAGAGTTCTTCCTCAACCAGGATGCGCCGCAACACCTTGCCCACCGCCGTCTTGGGCAGTTCCTCCCGAAACTCGATCTCGCGTGGTACCTTGTAGGGGGCCAGATGCAGCTTACAAAACTCCTTGATCTCCTCGACAGTTGGCGAGGGACCGGAGCGCGGCACAATATAGGCCTTGACCGTATCATCGCCCCGGGTCGGGTGCGGAATCCCGGCGACAACCGCCTCCTGGACCTTGGGATGCATAAAGAGCACTTCTTCGACATCCCGGGGCAGCACCTTAAACCCGCTGGCGATAATCATATCCTTGCGCCGATCCACCACATAAAAGAAGCCATCCGCGTCAATTTTGCAGATATCACCGGTATGCAGCCAGCCGTCCTCCGTCAGAGTCACGGACGTATCATCGGGCGCATTCCAGTAGCCCGTCATGATCTGCGGGCCGCGCACACACAATTCCCCGCGCTGATCCGTATCGAGCGGCAGGTCTACCCCGGTGTCCAGGTCAATCAGCTTGGCATCGACATCGGGGATTGGGATACCGATACTGCCGGCCTTGCGCGTGCCGTTGATCGGATTGCAGTGCGTCACCGGAGCGGCTTCCGTCAGGCCATACCCTTCGACCAGCCGACCGCCGGTTAACTGCCCAAACTTCTCCTGGACATCCATCGGCAGTGGAGCCGATCCACTGACGCAGGAGCGCACACTCGTCAGATCATACTTCTGCACATTGGGATGATTGACAATCGCAATATACATCGCGGGCACGCCGGGGAAGTAGGTGCAGCGCTCCTTCTGAATAATGTGCATCACATTATCAATCGGGCGTGGGTTGGGAATAACCACCGCCTCATTTGCCGTAACGACCCCCATCAGCATCGCCACAATGCCATACACATGAAAAAACGGAATGGCATCCATAATCCGCTCCCGACTGACATGGAGATCAGCGAGCCAGGTCTTGACCTGCCAGGTATTCGCCATCATGTTCCGATGGGTCAGCATAGCGGCCTTGGGCTGGCCGGTAGTGCCACCCGTGTATTGAAACAGCGCAACATCATCCGGCGTCACCTCGATGCGCGGCGGTGTCGGGCTATATTTCTCCAGGAGATGACTGAAATAGAAAATATCATGCTCCGGCCGCACCGTCACCCAATCCGAGGAACGGCGCTGGCTCAGGCGCACCAGCAGTTTCGCGGGGAAGGGCAGCGTATCAAAAATGTGAGCCACAATCACGCGCTTGACCGCCGTTGCCGACTGCACCTCCCGCAGGCGTGGCCAGAACAGGTTCAGCAGAACCATCGTTTCCGCGCCACAGTCTTCGAGTTGATACTTGAGTTCGCGGCTGGTGTAGGTCGGATTAACATTGACAATAATCGCGCCGAGGCGCATGGTCGCAAAAAACGTAATCATAAAGTGGGGCGAGTTGGGCAACATCACCGCTACCCGGTCGCCCTTGCGGACGCCAAGTTGGTAGAGCGCCGTCGCACAACGGTCAACCAGATCATTAAACTGCCGATAGGTCAGCTTGCCACCGACCACAAAGCGGTCCCCAAACATATATTTGAGCACGAAGTTGGTAGCTGTATTTTCGGGATACTTTTGAACCGTATCGAGCAGCAGCGTATTCAAGGTACTGTCGGGATAAGTCAGATTGCGCGGTACGCCCTCCTCGTAGAACGTAAACCAGGGTCGGTCCATAAGACTACCTCCTTCGTGCAGATCTCAGTGTGGCAGATGTTCAAGATTAGCTTCGTCGTTCAGCAAGACTATCATTCAGCAGATTGCTTATTAACACGAATTACGCGGTTGCTCACCCAAAAGGAAATTTCGCCTCCGGCAGGGCGGAAGATTCCATGCTTTTTCACAAAAATTTTGCACATGGTGCAAAATTTTTGTGAAAAAGATCCATAACGTACCATGCTGCTGCAGGCGAAGACTGCCTTTCTGGGAGTACATGTCCGATTTGTATGCTCACCGCGTAACTCCTGTTAATAACAGGAGTTACGCGGTGGGTATCCAAACCAGGTGATTGCCTGGATGAACGGTCCGATTCGCCTCCGGCAGGGCGGAAGATCCTCTTCTTTTTCAGGAACATGTTGCACGTTGTGCAACATATTCCTGAAAAAGATCCATAACGTACCACGCTGCCGCAGGCGAAGCCGGCGTTTGGGTCTAACACCGGGCCGAAACAGGCCCCACCGCGTAACTCCTGTTATTAAGAATGGATGAACGTTGAACGATTATGATAACTCAGCAAGCAGGAGGCGGCAGCCATGCTGCCGCACTCCCTAAGGCCATAACGCCGCAGTCGGGCACGCTGCTCAACATTCAGGTGTGCAGTCTCTACCGCACCGTCAGACATCATCGCGCAGCCAGCCACGCTCACGGGCAATAAACTTGATTGTGGCATCGTCGGGTGGATACAGACCGGCCGCCTGGTATGCATACGCCAGCAGAGCCGCACCGCCGACCATTCCGAACATCAATCCAACCAGAAACGCAAATGCGCCGATAATGTTCCGCATTATGCAACCTCCTTCAACGACAGGTGTTGTCTAAAAGAACGGAGACTTTCCCAGAATTATAGCGAGTATCATAGCGCATCACCGCATGAAGATCAACAATGTGAACAGAATGCCTGAAGAAGTGATTGGCGGCGCATATTCGCGCATCCAGGCGTATCGTGTATAATAGGGACATCTAAGGATTTTCAAGCAAGCCATTCGTGAACACTGGAGGAGCCAGGGGGCCGGGCGTCAGCGCACCGTGTGCATACCAGCATCCCCGGACCTGCCGGCTACTAAACGCTGAATGCCTACGAGGGAGGAAAGGCTATGGCGAAGGTGCAACTCAGCAAGGGTAAGTACGAAGGCATCCAGGCGTGCGCCAACGAGCAGGGCATTATCTCGGCTGCCGCAATGGACCAGCGCGGTTCACTGCAGAAGGCCATCGGGAAGGCCAAAGGCTCGGATGCGGGCGTAGCGGAGTTAGGCGAGTTTAAGACGGCAGTGACACGCATTCTCACGCCGCATGCCAGCGCTATTCTGATGGACCCGGAGTTTGGGTTGGATGCGATTAAGCAGCGCGCCCCCGATACTGGGGTGCTGCTGGCCTATGAGAAGACCGGCTATGACGCCGGCAAGAAGGGCCGCCTGCCGGACCTGCTGGACGAGTGGAGTGTCCGCCGCCTGGTCGAGGCCGACGCGAGTGCGATCAAGGTGCTGCTCTACATCAATCCCTTTGACGAAGCGTCAATTAACGCGGTGAAGTATGCCTTTGTCGAGCGGATCGGCGCAGAGTGTGCAGCACTCGATGTGCCCTTCTTCCTGGAGCCGCTGGCCTATGAAGATAAGATCGGCGACGAGAAGGGGCCGGAGTTTGCCAAGGTCAAGCCAAAGTATGTCAAGGCTTACATGGAGGAACTCTCCAAGCCGCGCTACGGCGTCGATGTGCTCAAGGTCGAGGTGCCGATCAACATGAAGTTTGTTGAAGGCACCAGCGCCTATGCCGGCAGCAACGCCGCCTACACACGCAAGGAGGCGATGGAGCACTTCAAGGAAGCGGCGGCGATCACCTCCTTGCCGTTTATCTACCTGAGTGCCGGCGTTACCGACGATGTTTTCCGTGAGACGCTGGCTCTGGCAGCGGAGGCGGGCGTCTCCTTCAACGGCGTGCTCTGCGGGCGCGCCACCTGGCAGGATGGTATTGCCATCTACGGCAAGGAAGGCATCAAGGCGCTGGAGAACTGGCTGAGCGACCGGGGTGTCCAGAATATTCAGTCACTCAATGAGGTGCTGAACAAGGGTGCCAAGCCCTGGTGGAATGCCTACGGCGGCAAGGATAATATCGAGATCATCTAACGCACGGGCGATACCGACCGAAGAAGAACGGCGGCTCCGCAGTGCGGAGCCGCCGTTCTCGGTTTACGCCTGATTACTTCCTCATATGTTGTTCGGCTGCTCTCCCGGCTAATCCGCGCCGGTCGCACCCACCGCCGCCACGTCATCCTCCGTTGTCTCGGGTGTTCCCGCAATCCATACCCGGGTCCAGTCCGAGGCTACCAATCCCTGTGGCGTGAAGTCCAGACCCTGGACGGTCGGGCGCACCAGCACGGTGATACTCGGATTGTAGAGGGGCAGCCAGCCCACTTCGTCAAGCGCAACCTGTTCCGCCTGGTTGTAGAGCTGAAGCCGCTCCTTATGCCGGTTGGGGCGACTCATCTGATCTGCCTGGTCAACCAGTTGGTCAAACGCGGCATTTGACCAGTGCCCGTTGTTGTTGGGCGACAAACTGTGGAGTTGCTGCGAGAGAAAATTATGCGGATCAGGGTAGTCTGCACTCCAGACGCTGAGATACATCTGGAGGCCCTGCTCCGGCTCGTAGAAGGTCTCATCCAGCCGCTGAATGAACTGCTGCAACTCCAACCCCTCTAGTGTAACCTCAACCCCCAGATGATCACGCCAGTAGCGGTACAACGCCTGGGCAACCTGTGAGTTATCACCCTCCAGCGCATAGGCGAAGGTCACGGGAGGCAGTTCATGGCCGCCCAGGTAGCCCGCCTGGTTGAGCGCCGAGCGTGCGCCGGTCGGGTCGAAATCCTGACCGCGCACCGCCAGCCGGGAGCCGACCAGACCATCGGGAAGAATGCGGTTGGTAGCGATGACCGTCTCGGAGAGCACATGCTCAGTCAGATCCTGCTTATCGACCGCCAGCGCAAAGGCTTTGCGTACGGAAGCGTTGTCAAAGGGCGCAAGCTGGTTGTTAAAGCCAATGTAGCGCACACTCAGCGCGGGTGAGGCGCGAAACTCGGGCAGATGCTTCACTTCGCTGACCCGCTCGGCGGGAATACCATTCTGGCCGCTGCCCGCAATATGCAGGTCGCCATTGCGATAGTGCTGGTAGGCTTCCTCGCTCGTCTCGTAGAACGGAAAGCGCACCGTCGCAATCCCCGGCGATCCGCGCCAGTAGTGCGGGTTAGCCGTGAGCATAATCTCCTCACCGGGTCGCCACGCCGCGACCATGTAGGGGCCCGTGCCGTATGCAGTCTTCGTCCAGTCGTCACCCGCCTGCTCAATCAGTTGGCGCGGCGTAACAAACGTATGTGGATAGGTCAATTGCGAGAGAAAAAACGCCTGCGGTTCATCCAACTCGATTTCAAGGGTGTAGTCATCCAGCACGCGTACGCCACTCGCATAATCCGCCCGGCCTGCGGCAACATCAACCGCCCCAAGCACATGGCTGAGTTGAGCCGGCGCGCTAAATGAGCCGGTCGTCGGCGTCAACGCCCGATTGATCGAGTAGAAAAAGTCTTGTGCCGTTACCGGGTCACCATTTCCAAACTGGAGATCGGGGCGGATCTTAAAGGTGTAGACCCGGCCATCATCGCTGACCTGCCAGCTCTCCGCCCCATCGGGCTGCACTTCCAGATTACCATCCAATCGCACCAGACCCGCAAACACCAGGTTGATGACCGTTGTCGATTGCTGGTTGCCGGCCCGCGCGGGGTCAAGACCGGGCAGATCCAGCACCCCTTCCAGGCTCCAGTTGAGCGTCCCGCTGGGAGCATCACCCGGCGGTCGCGGGGCTGTCCGGCAACCCGCCACGGTCAGCAGGAGCAGCGCGATCAGCAGCCGGTACCCATGCCGTACATTGCCCCGGATCAACGCCGGAGACTTGCGCACAGACAGTAAGCGATGGTTTTTACGGAGGTGTTGCTTATACATAACGCCATCATCCTTCGGCCTGAATCTGCAGACCAAGCACATCTGCCAGTTCAGCCAGGGTCGCCTGCGCTGACCGCACATCACGCCCCTCGGCGGCCGCGCTCATGACCTCGTTGCTGAACTCAGCAAATATCTCGAATGCCAGGGGCGTGTTAAGATCATCGCCCAGCGCGTCATCAAAGGCGGTACGCGCGCGGGTAGGATCGAGCGCGGTTGCATTGCCGCCAGTAGCATTGAGCGCCTGACGGACGCGCGTAAGGCGGGTTGCGGTCTGGAGCATATCGGCATGCCGGTAGTCGAAATCTTCCCGATAGGGAAAACTGAGCAGGTACCAGCGCAGCGCATCCGGCCCATGCTCTCGGATGGCATCGCGGGCAAAGACCAGGTTCCCACGCGATTTGCTCATCTTCTCGCCTTCCAGCCCAACCATCCCGGTATGCATCCAGAAGCGCACAAACGGGCGCACCCCCGTCACCGGCTCTGCCTGGGCAATCTCACACGGATGGTGGGGGAAGAGCAGATCATTCCCACCACCATGGATATCGATCTGCGAACCCAGGTAACGGGTTGCCATTGCGCTACACTCAATATGCCAACCGGGCAACCCCGGCCCCCATGGGCTATCCCAGGTGGGATCATCGGCAACGGGGGTGCGCCAGAGCACAAAATCCAGCGGATCGCGCTTATGGGGATCGTCGGGATTATTGCCGCGCTCGTTGGCGGTTGCCAGTAGATCGGCATAGCCCATACGCGCCATCGTACCGAAGTCGGGGTCAGTATGAATGTTGAAGTAAACATTGCCCTCGCGGACATAGGCATGGCCCAGTTCTACCAGACGCGCAATCATCGGAATCATGGTGGCGATCTCTTCGCTGGCCCTGGGAAAGTAAGTCGGTGGCAGCATATTGAGCGCGGCACAGTCGGCAACAAAGCGTTCCAGTTGTTGCTGCGCCAGATCCTGCCAGGGCACACCATCGCGGCGGGCGCGCTCAAAGAGCGGATCATCAACATCGGTGACATTCTGACAGTAGGACACTTCGGCCCCGTGCCGGCGCAGGTAGCGCACCAGCATATCAAAGACCAGGTAGGTGCGGGCATGACCGATATGGGTTGTATCGTATGGCGTCACCCCACAAACATAGAGCGTAACCGGACGATCCGTCGGAATAGAAAACATGCCTTTTTCGGCAGTATATGTATCATACAGCAGCATATGCTCTCCCAGAAGGTAAACGGGTGCAGTCAGGCAAAATCGGGCCAGGAGGTAGCGCTATGATGTGTGGACAGATAGCGTGGCCGCCGCTGAATCAACATGCAGATCCGCCTGCGCGTCACGCAACTCGTGTGACAGGAGAGTCGGCCGCACCGCAACCACCGTGATATCGTCATGCTGTTCCGCCGGCCCAATAAACTCCTGCACCTGTTGCAGAATAAGCGACACGAGCAGCGATGTATCGTACCCTTCCTGTATCGTGGTCATGAGTGCTTCCAGGCGTTCAAAGCCAAACATCTCGCCCGACGCGTTCATCGCCTCCACCACCCCATCGCTCACAAAGAGGACAGTATCACCGGACTGGAGGGTAATCGTTACTTCCTGGTAGGCGGCATCCGGCATCGAACCGATGGGAAATCCCCCAATTTCCACGAACTCACATACTGAAACGGAGTTGCGCGTCTTATCGGTCTGATCGGTTGCACACGTTTTCCCGCAGATCAACAGCGGTGCGATCATCCCGGCATTGGCAACCGTCATTGTGTGCGCCTGAAGATCAAAGACCGCATACACCAGCGCTGCATTCATCCGATTTGACCGCAACCGGGGACTGAGCAGCCGGTTCAGCATCTGAAATACCTCGGCGGGCCGCGTGATATGACGCGCCTGCGACTCAACCGCGCTACTGGTCAGCGCCATCAGGAGTGCGGCAGCGATACCCTTGCCTGAGATGTCGCCGACGGCCACAGCCGCGCGATCATTTGGCAATGCCAGATAGGTATAAAAATCGCCACCAACTTCATAGGCTGGAATAGACCGGGCCTCCACCGCCAGCGCCTGCTGGTTCCAGGGCGGGGTCGCGGGCAACAGCCCCATCTGAATATCGCGCGCCAGCATTAACCCATGGCGCAAATGCTCATTCTGGCGTTCGATCTCCGACAGGCTCAGCGACAGTTGCGCCGCCATCTGATTAAACGTGTGCGCCAGTTGGCCCATCTCGTCCCGGCGATGAACATCAATGCGATGATTCAGTTGTCCCGCGCCAAACGCCTCCGCACCGGCCCCCAACGCGCGCAACGGACGCAGGATCTTCTGCGCCTGAAACAATCCCAGCGCCAGCGCCAGCACGCCCACCACGGCCACCAGGGTTGCCAGCAGCACCACGCTCCGCCGCAACGTGGCAAAGGCTTCGCTGGATGGCTGCTCAACAATGACCCACCAGTTACTGGGAAACACGCGCGCCCGCGCCCCGATAACCTGCTGATCATTCCCGCCCCGATAGAGCACACTGGCATTCTCGGTACTGAAAAGCGCATCAAGGCCGGCCGGCGGCTGCCACTCACGCCGGCTATCACTGAGCATCACTTCGTGTTGACCATTAATCAGGTAGGTCACCAACTGAGACTCGTCCGTCACCGGACGTAAGAAGCGTTGGACTGGCGCAGCACTCACGGTGGCCCGCACCGCACCGCTCACACCGGCTTGATCGATGGGCGATGGTTGTTGTGTACGTAGCGGCAGCACAATCGTAAACACCGCGCGCTCGTCCATGGTATAGGTAATATCGCTCCAGCCGCCGCGTCCCTGCTGTAAGGCGGCCTGCACCAGCGGATCACGGTTGGGATCGCGCATCTCGCCGGGCAGGATCAGATCGCGTGAGAAGTGGGTCAACACCTGACCATCCGTATTCACGACCGTCAGATCATGCACATCCGGCCAGTTTGTGCGAAACAACTCCTGCACCGTCTGCTGGAGACGCTCAGGCGGAATATCATCGGTGTCATTGCTCAACACGCGCCGCCCAAAACTGAGGATCTGGGGCTCAAGTCCCGTAATATAGGCCGCAATATTGTTAGACGCCTGAGTTGCCAGCGAGATCTGTTCATCATACACGGCCCGCTGCTGGGCCCGAAAACTGAGCATAATGAGCAGCATGCCCACCAGCAGCAGGGGCAGCGTTGAAGAGATCAGATATGACCAGCGTAGTTGAGTACTGATGCTCCGATTATACATTGATGTCGTCTGCACACTATCCTGGTGCTGTTCAGGAAAATTGGGCATTATACGCTCGTTCATACATCCCCAGGTGTCGAGCGCTACCAATACCATAGCCCAGACATTCTCAGGAAGTCGTCCTGTGACGTAGCCGGCATGCACTCATCTTCAGGCGGTACGCAAAGGGGCTACCAGGCTCACGCGAACTGATAGCGACCACACTGAAGGCTAAAAATAATCTACAGTTATCGGTATACTATTTGCAGAACTTCATGCGAAAATACTTTTTGGTTTATGTATTATACACATTATATCACAGCCCCCCCGGCCCGGTCAGATCATTGACCGGGCATGCGGAGCAGGAAGCGTACAAATTTGGAACAGGGGATCTCAGGGGATGACCGTCGGCACAGTTGTGGGTGCCTGAGGGGGCAGATTCAGCACTTGCGCCGCCATCCAGCCCTCAGTGCCATCAGGCGTTGTCACCTGATACCAGCCGTCACGTTGGCCGCGCAGCAGCACCTGTCCACCCGTGGCAACACTCCCGACGACATTAAACGTCAGACCAGGGCCGGAACGCACATTGGCCCCGACTGCCACCGTACCCTCCAGGATGGCGGGGGTAGGGCTTGCGCGCGGCGTACTCGTCGGATCAGGCGTGGGGCTCGATAGAACCGGCGTCACCGTTGCCAGGCGGGCAAAGGTTGGGAAGGGGGTGGGTTGGGGGGGCAGCGCGCCCGCAATCGTATCACAGCCGGACAGGATACAGAGAGCCAGCAAGAGCAGCAGCACCCGCAAGCCTAATCGGCGCAGCATCAACGATGCAACTGGAAACATAGACGGTTCCTTATCGAGCCAGTAATGGGTCGTCAACTCAATAGATCAAGCAGATAGGGGTACGCACAGCCGGGGTAGCAATGCCCGCGTGTGTAGCCACTGGCGCGATTATAGCATTAGTTTGGGGTTGTTTCCACTGCGGCATGCAACTATGGAGAATACGCTATGCTGAGGCCCAAATCGAAAATCCATGCTGCCACGACAGGCATATGTGGGATGACGCGCGGAGGCGACCACGTAGATGTCTCTGGTATGAGAGACACTGTACCATAACGTCAGGGCGGTGGGAGGATATTCAACACCTCGGTAGGCGTCTGGACAGTGATGATCATGCCGGCGCGCCGGCGGATCTCATCGTCCAGGGTGACGAGCGGACATCCATACTGCCGTGCCACAGCCACATAAATCGCGTCCATCCCGCGCAGGGCATAATCAGCGGCAAGTTCGGCAGCGAACCGCGCAAGCGCCTCATCAACCGTGCGCAGGATCAATTTGGGGAAAGCCGCTACACTATCGGCATAGAGGCGGGCGCGTACGGGATCGCGGTAGAAGCGGCTGATCGGCCCCGCAATTTCGGCCAGGATAAGCGTGGGCACCACGATGCGCTGCTGTGTGGCCTGGAGATGCTCCAGCAAGGTGTGACACACTGCGTAGGCCGGATCGCGGTGATCGACATTCCGGTTGAACACATTGGCATCAAGTGTGTACATCACACGCACCTTCGAGCAGTGCCTGGCGGTCGGCGCGGTCACGTTCTAACTGATCAGCCAGGGTTCCCTCAGCATGCGACAGATGCGCAAATTCTGCGCGCAGGCGTTCCATTGTTTCCCATGCAGTGCTACTCGTTACGGGTGACAGCGGTTCAGCCGCCAGGTC
>DAOTUI010000145.1:0-6952 GCA_034437035.1 Chloroflexaceae bacterium | reverse complement strand
GGCGGAACAGGACATTCTTTTTCAAGAAATTTTGGCGCATAGCGCCAAAATTTCTTGAAAAAGATCAAAAAGTACCACGCTGCCGCAGGCGAATCGAGCTTCCATCGGGTGAAACGTCCGGTTTGCATGGCAACCGCGTAACTCGTGTCAATGACCAGTAGTGTAGCAGAGCAGCATTACCGGAATTGAACGGTATCTTTCAGCCGTGCGGTATGGGTATGTTTGGGGTGGGAAAACAGCCGTTGCGGTCTATTTCGCGCAGGATGATACGGAGTTCACTCTCCCCGCATCCGAATACCTTCCTCAAATGACAGTGGGGTAAAGCCGAACACCCTCACAAACGGCGCAATATCGGCGGTGTTGCCCCGCCGCAGCATCCCCAGCTCCTCACGGGTGATTGGCCCCACGCCGAGCCGATCGGTGATGGCGGCCACCAGCCGCATCAGCGGCCAGGGGATGGGCAGGATACGCGCCCCGTGCAACTTGCCCTGCCGACGGGCCAGCGTATCGAGGATTGCCGCAAATGTGAGCGCGTGTGCCCCACCCACATCCACCGTGAGCGCGTGCAGATCGGGGCGTTCGACCGCCGCAACAACTGCCCGCACCAGGTCGTTGATGTGGACCGGTTGCAACTGATACTGACCATCCCCCGGCACGGGCGTGATCGGCAGGGCGGCAAGGCGCGCAAACAGGCGCATGGAGTGGTCCCCCGGCCCGTAGACAATCGAGGGCCGCAGCACCACATAGGGCACACCCAGTTCCGCCGGCCGCCGGTCGGCCACATACTTCGAGCGATGGTAGCGACTGGTAGCCTGTGCATCCGCGCCCAGCGCGCTGATCTGGACAATCTTGCTGACCCCGCTCTCCGCCGCTGCTGCAAACAGGGCCGGCGGCGCGGCGGTATGCACGGCGGCAAAGCCGGCCCCGCGCCGCTCCCGAATGATGCCGATGCTGTTAATGACCACAGCATGACCCGGCACGGCCCCCACCCAGGACGCCGGCAGCAGCCAGTCACCCTCGACCTGCCGGACATAGGGATGCACCGGCAACCGTGAGCGCGAACCAGGGCGCACCAGGCAGGTCACCTGATGACCGCGAGCCGGCAATGCGCGCATGATATGTCCACCGATAAAGCCGGTGGCTCCGGTAAGAAAGATCCGCATCGGCATTTATACTCCTACCTGGTAGGTGCGGCCACGGTTCCACTGGTAGGCGATGGGCTCCACCTGGTAACAGATCTCCGGCGTCACCGGCTGGTCGCGCAGGTAGGCCCAGGTCGCTATCTCAACATGCACCAGCCTGCTCTGCCAGGCCGCTTCATCCCGGGTGATATGCACAACATTGGCAACCCCGGGTCGCGCCGGCGCGATCCCTGCCGGCTGGTACTTCAGGAAGGCCGCCGCTGCGTCAAGCGTGTCGAAGGCCGAGGTAGCCGGGAGCCGGGCGGGCCCATCCGGGCGCAACACGGCGTAGCCGGGTGCATCGGGCGAGTCGATCTGGATCAGCGTCGTCGTAGCCGTCGGGCGCAACTGGATCGGCGCGGTGTGAAAGTTAAAGTCCGTCACCAGATTACCCGCCGGCGTCATCAGGGGGCGGTTGCAATCGCTGCGCAGGAAGTAGAGCCCTTCAATCGTGGTACCGTGGCTGGTCGTAACCCGCGCATAGAGCCGGTAGGCCACATGCCGATAGCTGATCCCGACCAGGGCGGGCAGCGGCGCGGGCCGCATGGCCTGGATCTCGCAGACGACGATATTCCAGAAAGCACATCCCCGGTAGGTCACCAGTTCCAGCGGCGGTGGCAGCAGGTGGCGCACGGCGGTGGCCGGGGTCTGGTAGGTAAACAGCCAGCAGTGGGTGAACCGGCCGCGCATGGTGAGTGGGTTTTTAGGAAGGAAAATCATGCGATTGTCTCCTGTTGCAACACCTGCTGGAACAACTGGAAGAAGAACGCACCGCTGCCGTTGAGCGCGATCATCCAGAGCAGCAGCGTGGTCCTGGCGGGTACACCAAGTTCGCGCAGTTGCAGCGCCAGCACGGTTGCCATGACGACATTTGAGAGCCCCACCGTTGCCAGGTTAAAGCGGAGGGGATCGATCTGGTTGCGGCGTGGCGCATGCGCCTGGAGCAGGTTGGCAAGCGCGCCGCTTACCAGCACCGCCTCGCCGTAGGCCATCGTCACCAGGCAGGCGTGGGCGCAGGTCAGGGCATTGCGCCGCGTGATGAGCAGCAGCGTCGGGCCAAAGACACACCAGCCGAGCCCGGCCGACAGCGCCGGCCAGAGCGCGCCGCTGGTGGGCCGCCAGCGCGGAAAACGCCGGCTAAGCGAGGCTCCGTAGACGGCCGAACCGCCCACGGCAATGCCGACCAGACCGGCCCAGGTGGGTACGGGCAGCGTGGATAACGTTGGCGGCGCGGCGGCAAACCGGCGCATCTGCGTGCGCGGGTGGCGCAGGGCCGATGAGAGAGTTGGTGAGGGCATGGTGTTCCTTTCAGGTTTCATCAGTTGTGGAGGAGGCTTCCCCCTTCGCCCCAAACACCGGCTCCAGCGCCCCGGCGAGGTCGGTCAGTACCCGCGCCACAGGCGGCAGGCGCAGCAGCCGGCGACCAAGGCGGAGCCCTTGCTCACTCAGCCGCAGGAGCGTTTCCGTCGCGCGGAAGCCGGGAGTTGGATCATAGAGCCAGAACAGCAGCAACCCCAGGTGCGCCGCGTACAATACCAGCGCCAGTTCATCCACCTGCTGCCGCGCGTGCGGCGCGTCGGTTGCGCCGGCCACCAGCGCCACAAAGTTGTCGTGAATAACGTGCGCCCGTAGCGGCGCGCTGGCCGTACCCAGGATGCCCAGTTCGTTCTGCGGGTTGAGCGCCGAGCCGAGGATGGCCTGGTACACGCCGCGATAAGGTGCGACCTGCGCGAAGCGGGCACGCATCATCGCGGTGAAGCGGGCTGCCGGCGGCCCGGACGGCAACCCGTCAATCGCCGTGTCAAACTCCTGGGCCAACTGGTCATACATCGCCAGCACCAGGTCTTCCTTGCGCGCGAAGTAGCGGTAGGTCAGGCCCGGCGAGCGCCCGGCGGCGGCGGCAATCTCACGCATCGTCGTCTCGTGGTAGCCGCGCGTGGTGAACCGTTCCAGTGCGGCGGCGAGGATCGTCTCGCGCATACGTTCGCCTTTTTCGGTGCGTCCGGCTGGTTTCGGCATCGCAATAACTCTCCGTGAAAAAGTAAACATGTTTACTTATATGTGTTATACTACAGAATGAAACGTCGGTTGTCAAGGGGTTTACAAAAAAGGAGACTGCTATGCTGAACTTACCCGCCGTGCGGGGCGTGATTGCCCGCCGCATCCTGGTGAACTACCGCGTTGATCCTGATGTGCCGGCGCGCCTGCTGCCCGCGCCCTTCCGCCCCAAATGTGTTAATGGCGTGGCAATCGCCGGCATCTGCCTGATCCGGCTTGCCCAGATCCGCCCGCGCTTTGTGCCGCCGATGGTGGGCCTGACCTCCGAGAACGCCGCCCATCGTATCGCCGTGGAGTGGGACGAACAGGGCACCCGCCGCGAGGGCGTCTACATTCCCCGGCGCGACACCTCCTCGCGGCTGAGTGTGCCGGCGGGTGGCACGCTCTTTCCTGGACGGCACCATCACGCTCGTTTTACTGTAAACGAGCAGGATGAGTGCTACTCTGTGGCGCTGCAGAGCGATGATGGCGCAACCTGCGTGACCGTCGCCGCCCGCGTGGCCGCTGATCTGCCCGCCGGCTCGGTGTTTGGCTCGCTGCCGGCTGCTTCCGACTTCTTCGCAGCCGGGGCGCTGGGTTACTCGGCCACGCCGCAGCGGGGGCGCTATGAGGGGTTGGAACTGCGGAGCCTGACCTGGCAGGTAACGCCGCTGGAGGTGCAGACGGTACAGTCGAGCTTCTTTGAAGACCAGGCACATTTTCCGTCCGGGTCGGTAGAGTTCGACTGCGCCCTGCTGATGCGCGACATCGACCACGAGTGGCATGCGCGGGCGGCGCTGTGTGTGGAGTCACAGGTAGCAGCATAGCAAGTCCGGATCAGGACGAATTTGACGCGCGCAAAGCCGCAAAGCTGCAACGTTTATCCGGTTCCTGGCGACCTTTGCGCCGTTGCGCGAGTTTATTTGAATGGTATTGCGTCTAGAATAGAAAGGAGCGCAGCAGGGTTTTCGACCCCCGCTGCGCTCCGCCTGCTTCCCTCTCAGTGTAGGCTTCTGCTGTAGGGACGCGCTTCTGCGCGTCCGTAGCCCGTCCCGATCCGGCCAAAAAGCCTGCGCCTGCTTACCCATTCTCCGCACGCTCTACTGCGATGAGGACCACGCCCATATCGCGGATGCGGTTGAGGACGCCATGCAGCGCGGCCTGGTCCAGCGCGCCGCTGATAACCGTTTCGCCTTCGGGCTGCCGGGAGATCTCCAGATCTTCAAACCAGCGTAGCCGGCGCGCATCGAAATGTCCTTGCAGGCGAATCCGATATCGGGTGAGTTGGTCGTTGCTGTTCATCAGATACTCCTTCCCTGGCAGTCAACCCGCCGGTTATGCCTTGACGGTAACGGCTGTGCCGTCCGTGATGCCCGTCGCCGGCAGGTCATGCTGCGGTTTAACGGTTTCGATAAGATGGTCTTTCGAGAAAAATAGCTCTTTCTCGCGGAGAACAATTGCAATCACCACACTCGTCAGGACGAAGGTTTCGATACACTTGGTCACCTGGGATATCGCCAGCATCTCCTGCGACATATTGATGACAAAATGGAAGGCAATCGCCGCCAGCATACTTTTGCGGTTTTTGATACAGAACCAGCTTACAATGATGCCCAGCGGGACAATGCCGACAAAAAAGTTCACTCCAAACCAGATATTTTCGTTGAAGATCTCATACTGATAAGAGTCCTTGACGAAGATGAGCGGGAAGTGCCAGAGCGACCAGAGTATGCCGAAAATAAGCGATGCCGTAAAGAACGTATACCGGCTCTGTAGACTGTCAAAGGCATACCCGCGCCAGCCAAGCTCTTCAAAGGTGGCGGCCATCAACAGCAGCAGCAACACCGGGACAAAGCCGGACGAAAAGGAGAACCCGTCAGCCGGTTGGAACTGCGCCAGTGATCCGCCAAATGGCAACGAGAGCACAATCGATGTCAGAACCGCCAGTGGCATCAGCAAGATGAAGACCGGCAGTGTGCGCCACTGGAAGAGGCGCGGATTGAGCAGCCGATTGATATAATCCCGCTTCACTGCGAGGTCTTTCGCGGTAAAGGTCATGATCAGCGCGATAATGAATGGTGCGATCATCCCGGGCAGCAGCAGCAGCATATGCCGACCGTTGGCATTATCCAGGAAACTTACATACGCTCCGGCAAACCAGAAGGCAAACGTCGTCAGGAACGCCAGCGAAAAGTAGACCAGTGGCCGATAGTGGTGTGACTTCTTCATCTTATGCTTCCTTTCATACCTCATCAAAAGGTCAACGGCGAAAACAACAGTCGTTTACGCGATCTGCTCCGCAACGGGAGCAAGCGGCTCAAGCTGAACAGCGCGTTCTGCTTCGATATTCATCACGGCGGGAATACACAGACCCGTTATCCCCATCACCAGGCAGAGCGATCCTCCCAGGAAGAACCAGGCATGCATGCCCACCTGGTCGGCGACCGGGCCGGCGATCAGCAGCCCGAGCGGTGCCATCCCGCCCCCGATGCTGCTCAACAGTGAGAAGACCCGGGCCTGCATAGCGGGTTCGACCGTGGACTGGATGACGGCGAAGAACGGCCCCATGGTCATGGAGTTCATCAGGCCGACGAGCAGCGCACCGGCAACGGCCAGAGGCAGTGCCGAAGCAGGTGCCAGCGCCAGCATCAGCGTGCCGGCCCCCATCCCCATCAACCCGAGCATGGATGTCAGGATCTTGCGGGCAAACCCGCCCCACACCCCCAGCAGCGCCCCGCCGAGGAGTAGGCCAATCCCCATCGCCGCCTCGACCCAGCCAAGCTGGATGGCATCGCCACCGAAATAGTCTTTGACCAGGAGCGGTAGCAGTGCGAACGCCGGGATAATCGTAAAGTTAATCCCCACCGTCATCAGTCCGATAATCAGCAGTCCCGGCCACCCCAGCATGTAGCGCACTCCCGCCTTGAAATCCTGCCAGACGGTTGCCTGCACTGCGGGCTGTCCCGCTGCCCGCCTGGTTTGTTCCGGCTGCGGTATGCGGATCACGCACAGCGGCAGGATGGCGAGCAGGGCCGTGGTTACATCTATCGCCAGGATGCCCTGGAGCGGCAGCAGATCCAGGAGCAGTGCCCCCAGCGGAGCGGCCACTACATTCAGGCCGCCGGTGAGCATCTGATTGATCCCCTGGATGCGGGTTAACTGCTCGACCGGGACCATCAGCGACGTTGAAGCATTCATGGCATGCCCGTGGAAGCCACCGGCCAGGGAGCGGATGAACATCAGCACGTAAATATGCCAGAGCGCCGCGACATCCAGGGCGAAGACCAGGGCCAGGACGATCGTCGCCAGAGCAATGCTGCCGTCGGCAAGCAGCATAATCCAGCGGCGATTCCAGCGGTCAACCAGGGTGCCGACCAGCGGCCCCAGGACTACACCGGGTAGCATTCCGATCAGCGCGGCGGTTGCCGGCACCGTTGCGGAACCAGTCGTTACGGTCAGGTACCAGATCAGGGCGAACTGCACCAACTGGCTCCCCAGCAGTGAGAGCGCCTGCCCACCCCAGATCGTGAAGAAGCGGGCCTTCCAGGGTTTACCGGCCTGTATTGAGAATTGGGTTGCCACTGCGAACTCCTTTCGCTACGTCCGGCAACGACCTTGATGGTCGCGCGTCGATTGAAGACATGCTTAGTGTAGCGCTGGAGCAGGCCGGGGTCGCCTATCGCAGGATAGGGTCATGGGTAGGTTCACGCATGGCTCAGGGTAGGGAGGGTGGG